>DATDRM010000372.1:0-14236 GCA_035291705.1 Anaerolineales bacterium | reverse complement strand
GAAGGACACCCAGGTAGCGCCGCCCACGGCGTTGATCAGGGCGTTGAGGATCGCCCAGTCGCTGACCGCGTCTGAGCCGTCGCGCATCCCTTCGGTCTCGCGGTTGGGAGAGGCCACCGAGCCAGCGTCCAGGTGGTCGCGACCGATCACGATCGGAGCCTTGACAAGGCCTTCGGCCACCAGGTTATTGAAGGCCAGGCCGGCTTCGGCGCGCTCCCCATAGCCCAACCAACAGATACGGGCGGGCAAACCCTGGAAAGGCACCCTGGCGCGCGCCAGCCTGAGCCAGCGATGCAGGTGCTCATCCTCTGGGAAGAGCTCCATCACCGCTTCGTCCGTGGCATAGATATCCTCAGGGTCGCCAGAGAGCGCTACCCAACGGAAAGGTCCCTTGCCCTCACAGAAGAGCGGGCGAATGTAAGCAGGCACGAATCCAGGAAAATCAAACGCATCTTTGACACCGTAGTCGTAGGCGCGCTGGCGCAGGTTGTTGCCGTAGTCGAAAACTTCTGCTCCGGCGCGCTGGAAAGCAAGCATCGCCTCCACGTGACGCGCCATCGACTCCATCGAGCGGCGGGTATATGCGTCGGGGTCCTTCGCCCGGAGCGTTTCCGCTTCGACCACGCTCAATCCCGCCGGGATGTACATGGTCACATCGTGCGCTGGGGTCTGATCGGTGACCACGTCGGGAACCACGCCGCGCCAGACCAGCTCCGGGTAAATCTCAGCCGCGTTGCCGATCAGGCCGATCGATCTCGGCGTCTCGCTCTGGATTGCATCCTCCACCTGGGTCATGGCTTCTTCCAGGTCATCGACCACCAGGTCGACGAAGCCAATTTCGTGGCGACGTCTGGCACGCGCCGGGTCCACCTCGACGATCAAACCTACGCCTCCATTCATGGTGATCGCCAGGGGTTGCGCGCCGCCCATCCCTCCCAAGCCGGCGGTGAGTACGAACTTGCCCTTCAGGGAGGGCCAGCCGCGCTGGCGAGCCAGAGATCCCAGGGTTTCATAGGTGCCCTGCAGGATGCCCTGGGTGCCGATATAGATCCACGATCCGGCTGTCATCTGGCCGAACATCATCAGCCCACGCGCCACCAGGTTGTCGAAATGTTCCTGCGTGGCCCAATGAGGCACCAGGTTCGAATTAGCGATCAAGACGCGCGGCGCATCGGGGTGCGTGGTGAAAACTGCCACTGGCTTTCCTGATTGCACCAGCAACGTCTCGTCGTCTTCCAGGTTGCGGAGTGACTCCAGGATGGCGTCGAAGGCCTCCCAATTGCGGGCGGCCTGTCCTCTGCCTCCATAAACTACCAAATCCTGGGGTCTTTCGGCCACCTCTGGGTCCAGGTTGTTTTGGATCATTCGGTAGGCAGCTTCCGCCAGCCAGGACTTGCAGTGAAGTTGTGTGCCGCGTGGGGCGCGCACGGTGCGTGGACCAGACATGATCACCTCCTTAAAATAAAAGGAATTCCCCTCCCGGGCTGATTATACGCCGGAAGGGGAAATGACGGCAGACTCCTGGGTATGTTATTCTATCGTCCGGCGCGGCGGTTCTGGCAATGCATAAACGAAAACCTGCCTTGTGTTAAATTTTTCTACCCGCCCGGCGCGGCGCAACATTTCCAATTCATCATCTTGAATAGGGTGGCTGTACTGATTTTTTAAAGGGCTGACGAAGTCGCCACTGAGCAGATCTTGAACAAGATCTTCTCCCAAATCCAAGACAGGTGTCCCATCTTGGAGGATAAAAATCCATTGGCGGTCGATGGGAACGCTACTTGCCATGGTCTAATTCCCTTCGACTCCTGGAAGTATAAGAAAAAGTACCGAAAAACAGAAAAGATTCAAGCCGGCATTCCGCCGTTATCCACTGCCCCCATTCTTGCCGTTGGTATTGAGTACACTCCCAAAGGATGTGTTCTCCAGGCGGGAGACTAACTCAGCCTGAGCATCGCAAAAGACTGGACGCATGGGGCAACTTTCGCCAAAAGTGCATACGCCTCCATCAGCCACACACTCGTTGAGAAAGATCGGGCCATCGATCGCCTCAACCACTTCGAGGAAGGAAATGTCTTCCGGAGGGCGAGCCAGGGATACACCCCCGCGAGCGCCGCGGGAGGTCTGTAACAACCCTGCTACAGAGAGCTGAGAAACGATCTTCGCCAGAAACGAAGGGGGGATATGTTGTTCCTCGGCGATCTGGCTGGTCGCTGCCCGGCGGTCAGAACCCAGCTTGGAGAGGTACAGAACTGCACGCATGGCATAGTCGGCTTGTCTTGTGATTTGCATGTCAATTTCTTCCTTTTTGGTCTTAACGGTTATATTTCTATCATCGATATTTTAGACTATTTTGAGCCGATTTACAAGTTACAGATGTCATCGCTATGGGATGACCTTTTACGTAAAAAAGGCCTGATTTGTGTAATAAAATCATGATAAGATCGTTAATCAATGTCGGACAGCACTTTATTAATAACCTGACGGACGCCGGGGAGGAAATAAGCAGCAGTCTTCATTGTTACGCTCGCCTTTCCCCCTAACGGAAGGATTTACATCAGCGGAGGTTGGTTCATGAAACAAATCTGTGTAATCGGTGTTGGCTATGTGGGATTGGTCACTGCGGCTTGCTTTGCTGACCTGGGTAACCGGGTGATCGCTTTAGATATCAATGAGGAACGCATCGCAGGTTTAAAGCGAGGTGAAATGCCCATCTACGAACCTGGCTTGGAAGAGCTCGTCACCCGCAATGTCCGCGCCGGGCGCTTATGTTTCACAACGTCTTATGCGGAAGCGCTGAGCGAAACGGAATTCGCCTTTATTGCGGTTGGGACTCCTTCAGGGGTGGATGGGGAGGCCGATCTGAGGCACGTGGCCGCTGTAGCGCGCAGCATCGCCGAGAATATGCGCAATCCAGTGATTATCATCAACAAATCGACGGTACCCGTCGGTACTGGCGACTGGGTGTCAGAAATCGTCGCCCGCTACCAATTGGAACGGATTCCCTTCTCTGTGGTTTCCTGCCCGGAATTCCTGCGCGAGGGATCAGCGATCATTGACTTCATGCAGCCATACCGCACTGTGCTTGGCTCCTTGGACGCGGAGGCCGCCGAAAAAGTCGCTCAACTGCACCTGTCCTTGCGCGCCCCGATCGTGATCACCGATTTGCGCACCGCGGAAATGATTAAATATGCTTCCAATGCCTTCCTTGCCACAAAAATCTCGTTTATTAACGAGATCGCCAACATCTGCGAGGAGCTGGGCGCGGATGTCAAGGAAGTGGCGATTGGCATGGGCTACGATAAACGCATCGGGCCGTTTTTCCTGGATGCTGGGCTGGGGTATGGTGGATCCTGTTTTCCTAAGGATGTAAAAGCCCTAGCCTACATGGCCGCTGAAAAAGGACGTCACCCGCAATTGTTAAACGCCGTGATGGATATCAATGACGACCGCCGGCCGATGTCGGTTAACCATTTGCAGGAGATGCTTGGGAATTTAGACGGGCGGACAGTCGGATTGTTGGGACTGTCCTTCAAACCGAACACGGATGACATGCGCGATGCCCCTTCTATCGATATCGCCAAATCCCTCCAGGCGCGTGGCGCGCGGGTGCGCGCATTCGATCCGGTTGCGATGAACGTAGCTGCCCCGCTCATGCCTGGCGTCGAGATGGTCTCCGACCCCTACACGTTGGCCGAGGATTGTGATGCTCTGATGGTGATCACGGACTGGAATGAGTTTAAGCAGCTCGACCTTGATCGCGTGCGTGAGCTAATGAAACAGCCAGTGCTCTTTGATGGGCGCAATATTTATGATCCCGAGACGATGCAGCGATTGGGATTCGTTTATCGTGGCTTTGGCCGGGGATACAATGGCAATCTCCAGAATGGCAAGGCGAATCACGAGAAAACCCCTGCCCTCGTCTGAGGATAGTTCTACAAGCCCCTTCAACCTGTACACTCCTGCAATTTTGTAGTAAAAGAACACGGACACAACGGTTTGATCTCCGATCCGTGTTCTTTTTGCTGTGAAAGGAAAGATGGCTGCTAATCGTCCCCCCATTTGCGATTACGAAGGCTCAGATTACCAGGTTTCGTTTTGGGAGAGGGGCAACCGCGCTTACGAAGACCGCGTCGAAGCAATTGCCTTGGAGCGCCTACTCCCTCAAGCAGGTAAATTGCTTCTCGAGGTGGGAGCTGGCGCGGGGCGCAATACTCCGCGTTACCTTGGTTTTGAGCGCATTGTCTTGCTGGACTATTCGCGCACCCAATTGCAGCATGCCCTGGAACGGCTGGGGCAGAACGATCGCTACCTGTTTGTGGCGGCGGACGCCTACCGGATGCCGTTTGTGCCTGGGCTGTTCGACGCCGCCACAACGGTCCGTGTTCTACACCACATGGCTGAGCCCCGGCAGATATTGATGCAGGTGCGCCAGGTGCTTCAACCGGAGGCGACGATCATCCTGGAGTATGCCAATAAGCGCAATTTAAAAGCCATCCTGCGTTATCTCATGGGGCGGCAATCCTGGAACCCCTTCAGCCCCGAACCGGTGGAGTTCGCCGAGCTCAACTTCGATTTCCACCCTAAGACTGTAATTGCCTGGCTGCGTGAAGTTGGCTTTACAGTTGAGCGCCAGTTAACCGTCTCTCACTTTCGTCTGGGGGCTCTCAAACGTCTGGTGCCTTTGGACCTCTTGGTATCCATGGATTCGCTAGCCCAGCTGACCGGCGATTGGTGGCAGCTATCCCCCAGCGTCTTTCTGCGGGCAAAAGCAGCCGGAAAGACCCCTACCGCCCAGCCAGGGACATTTTTTCGCTGCCCCGCCTGTGACTATTTCCCGCTTCGAGAGACCTCCGCAGGCGCAGAATGCCCTGCCTGTGCTCGAAGATGGCCTCTCGAAGATGGGATATACGATTTCCGCCTGAAGTAAGGGTGCCTGTGACACTGCGCGCTCACGTTTTTTCCACTACCCAGAAATGGGAGAGCCCGAAGAGGCGGGCGGGTGTCTTCTCCAGCCACTGCAAGACGGTGCGCAGCGCCTGCCCAAACCTTGGCCAGCGGGCGATGATGTTATCGTAAGCGCCAAAGATGATTGTTTGCTGCAGGACCTTAACCGGTAACCTAGCAAACAGGCGTTCAAGATCGCGGCGCGTGTAGATGCGAACATGGGGGGCCAGGCGATCCCGCCAGCGACGAGGCAGGTAATTAACCAGGGGGATATTGCCAAAACGATAGCGGTCGCGCCAGTAAATGCCATGCGTCTCAAAAGGATAACCACGGTTCGGGACAAAGATGGCTATTCGCCCTCCGGCTCGCAGCACCCGCACCATTTCTTGAACACAGGCGTGGTCGTCTCGGACGTGCTCCAGGACTTCATGGCTCAGGATCGCGTCGAAAGAATTGTTCTGGAAGGGCAACGCCTCTCCAGCTGCCCCCAGCACATGATCTGCCAGCTGGTGGGCCTGGCGGAGGCGCTCAAATTCGTAGTCCAACCCAACTACCGTTCCGCCATAATGGGTTAAACGCTCCAGGTAAACACCCACACCACAGCCATTCTCGAGCACACTGCCTTTCAAGCGCTCCCCGGCAGCGGACTGGATCATCTGCAAGCGGCGTTCCTGGCCGGCTCGCCAGATGTAGGATGGTTCCCCACATGAAGCCGCTTTTTCGAGATCGCGCTCAGCCACGCGTCTCTCCTGGGAGTTCGTTTTCCGGTTGGAATCGCCGCCACCCAGAGTCCGAGACCTCCATTTGCCCTTCAGCGCTTCGAATCCATTCCTCCTGATAACCAAAACCGCGGCGGTTATCAACCAGCCTAATCCAGCGGGGAAGGAAAACAAATAGCTGGTTACGCTCGACGACTGCTTTGAGCCCGGCGACGAAGGGGAACTTGGCAGCGTATCTTTCCCAAGCAAGATCCCATTCCAGACCTGGTTCGACCCATTGAACCTCACCGCGCATTTGCAGGCCGCGGATGTCCTCCCAGCCCGGGTTTTCGGGGTGGATGGTCACCGCGGCGCGCGGGTTGTGTGAAATATCCAACCCATGCTGGCTAATTGGATCGGAGAAGAAATACAAATTAACTTCCTCATCGCTCGTAAAATACACATCGGCAGCGTGCGGCTCGCCATCGGCACATTGCGTGGCGAGGGTCATGGTTGAGAGAAGAAGCAAGTCAGCAAAATCCCCGTCCATTACCTTCCTCATTATCGCTGGAATATAATCTGCGTTTGCTATGATTTATTGAGCGAGTGTTCGCCCGCGCGCATCGTTTAGTCATTTTACCGTTGCCTATTGATTCAAGCCTGTCCATTCCTTATACCAATCGTTCTCTATTCCCAACCTGGCCAGGACGCGGCCAACTGTGTTATCCACCACATCCTCGATGGTCTGCGGGCGGGTGTAGAAGGCCGGGACAGGTGGAAATATGATCGCCCCGGCCTCAGCTGCCAGACTCATCAAACGAATATGGCCGCGATGCAGAGGTGTCTCGCGCAGCACCAGGAGCAATGGCCGGCTTTCTTTCAGGGTCACATCGGCGGCGCGGGCGATCAAGTCTCCGCTGTAGGAGTTTGCGATCGCCGAAAGAGTCTTGATCGAACAGGGGATCACGACCATCCCCAGGGTGGCGAAGGAACCCGAAGCAATGGCAGCGCCGAGATCGGCATGTTTATATACTACCTCCGCCAGAGCCAGCACATCACTCACTTTCCAATCGGTCTCCTGGGCAATGGTCACGCGCGCCGCGGGCGAGACGACCAGGTGTGCCTCGATCTCCAGTGTGCGGAGAGCTTCGAGCAGGCGAATTCCCAGGATCACTCCCGAGGCACCAGTGATTCCAACCACCAACCGGCGTTTCGTATCCGTTTTCATCCTTCATCCCTCATCTCGTTAGGCTGAACGCGCAGCCCAAAACCTTCGTCCATCGTCCTTCGTCGTCCGTCCTCTACTTCCGCCCCCAATGGATGGCAATGGTGGCGAACATCAGGTGATGGAAACCCACTTCTCGAAAACCTGCCTGGACCATCAGCGCGGCGAGTTTTTTAGCCTCCAGGAAAGCGTCTGTAGTCTCTGGGAGGTAGGTGTAAGCCTCTCTCGAGCCGGTCACCACCTGGCCCAGAGCAGGGATCACCGTGTGCAGGTGAAAGTTAATCAGCGGAGAAAGCAGGTTATTCGACGGGCGAGTGGTATCCAGGACTACGATGCTCCCGCCTGGCGCGAGCACGCGGTGCTGCTCACGCAATGCCCCCTGGATATCGCTGACATTGCGCAACAAGAAACCCGAGACCACCGCGTCGAATCCCCCGCTGGGAAAAGGCAGGCTGAGCGCATCGGTGGCAGACCAACCCAGGCCAGAGAGCGTCACGCGGTCCTTGCCTACCCGCATCATCTCCAGGGTGAAATCGGCTGCCACCGGATGGCAATCTGGATATTGGCGTAAGGCCTCCCGGGCAAGGTCGCCGGTGCCTGCCCCAATGTCGAGCAAGCGGCCTCCAGCGGGCAGTGCAGCGCGCCGGATGACCTCCCGCCGCCAGCGGCGGTCCTGCCCGACGGTCATCAGCCGGTTCATTAGATCATAACGACGGGCGATGCGGGCAAACATCCCCTGAACATACCGCGCTCGCCTGGCTCCGGTCAGGTTTGCCATCTCAGAGCTGGGCTTCGCCCTTGAGCAGGGCCGCGTCCTCCGCTTGCGCCACCCGCCGTCCCTCTTCTACATCCACTCGCATAAGCAGGTATCCGCCGACGATAAAGAAAACAATGATGCTCAATATCGCCGGGCGGCTGCTGCCAAATGAAGTGGCAGCAAACGCGAAGATGAGCGGGCCGATCACCCCGGAAAACTTCTCCATAACCCCGAATAAGCCAAAGAACTCACCGCTCTTAACCGAGGGGGACATAGCGGCGAACAGGCTGCGACTCAAGGCCTGACTGCCGCCCTGCACCACTGCCACCATCCAGGCCAGGAACCAGAACTCGATAACCGAGTCCAGGAAAAATCCCCAGACAGCGATCACCGCGTAGACCACCAGTGCCAGCAGGATGCTGCGCTTGGTATCGATGGTCTTTGCCAGCCTTGAGAAAAAAACAGGACCAAGCAGCAAGGCCAGCAGCAGGCCAAGCAGCACAACGGCAAGGATCAGGCCCAAGATCAACCCCAGGTTGCTCTGGCGCAGGGGTGGGAGGACTTCAATTCTCGCCAGCGTCATGACGGTACCCTGACTGTCTGGATTCTTATCACCCGAGTTGACCAAACTCAAGACGTGTTCACCAGGTGAGTCAGCCTGGAAGGTTTCGGTAACCTCATAACGCAAATTGGAGTTGTAGCCATCGATCACGACTTGATCCCCACTGTCTTTATCGATCAGGGGTTGGCCGTCCAGTTCTACCGACCAAATGCCACGGTCAGGCCCCATGCTATAAATAATCTGGACTTTCTGACCGTTGAAAGCGATGGTATAACCGGCACCAGATTCCGCAACATTGGCGTACTCAGCGTCGGCCTTCGACCCAAGTTCTTCCGCAGAGACTACGAAACGTTGCCACGTTCCCGAATAGACAATATTGCTGTCGGAGGCCAGGTAAACACCCTGACCGACAGCGCTCGCCGTGGCGGCGAAGGGGGGTGGTGGCGTGCCGGTGACCGCGGTGGGAAGCAAGCGGGTGCCGGCGATCCCGACCAGGGGCAGGGCAACCAGGTTGAACAAGACAAAGGCCAGGAAAAATGGGCGGCGTTTCTCATTCGGGCTGGGCAAGCGGCCAAAGATCAGGCTATAGGGGATGCCGACGAACTGCACTAACAAGAGCGCCAGGATCAGTTCGACGCTGCCAAATCCCAATTCAGCACCGTAGATCGCCGCCACGCCAATGATCGTCCCAATCCCGTCCACATAGAGCAAAAAAGCGATCAAATATTTAAATAGTTCCCTATATTGGCGTAGATCCTTCAAAGTTTCCCACAACCGCTTGAAGCTGGCAGAAAACACGCTCTCGCCGTGGTTCATCCGGGCTGTAGCTGCAGGGGGCTCAGGCACGTGCCGGAAGATGGGAATGGAAAACAAAGCCCACCACATAGCGACACTCAAGAAGGAAAGTCGCGCTCCCCAGGTGCCAGGTAAATACTGGATCATGACGACATTGATTGCCAGTAGAATTCCTCCGCCCAGGTAGCCCATGGCATACCCGCGTGCAGACACCCTATCCCGGTCATTTTCCCGGGCGACGTGGGGCAACAAGGCATCGTAAAAGACATTGGCGCCATTGAACCCAATCCGTCCCACGATCGCCAGGATCGAGGCCAGCATCCAATCACCGGTCTCAACCAGGACAAGCAGGGCGGTGCCCAGGACTCCTATACCAACGAATATCGCCAGAAAGCGCTTCTTCCCGCGCATGATGTCGGAGACCGTCCCCAGTATTGGAGAGATGGCCGCCGCGATCAGAAGTGAGATGCTCAGGCCAGCGCTCCAATAGGCAGTGGCCTTGGTCGCGCTTGGCAGGGTTGCCCCGGCAACCTGACTGTAATAGATCGGCAGCACTGCTGCTAGGATGGTGGTAGCAAAGGCTGAATTGGCCCAGTCGTACATCGTCCAGGCCCATATGCGGCGTTTATATACCTGTTCACTGATCCCGTTGAATGCACTTATCGCCTGTGATGTCATATTCTTCTCCTCAGAAAGAATTATCTTGCTCAGAATTTCAAGGCCAGAAATCCAGCGCAGGTATGTGGAGCCTTATTCACAACTTAATCAGGAGGCACGGTTCGGGAAATCGGGTGAGGGATGGTTAGGCAAGGTAAGCTGGGCTATTCATTATAGTATAATTAGAATAGATAGTACAGGAGGGGGAGGTGCTTGTGAATCCTTCATCCTCGGCTCTTCTTCCTGCTTGTGCTATGCTGTTGTTATTATTCTATTTATTTTTATCTAGAGGAGTTATTCATTATGAGCGCCGATTTTATCGCCCGTATCCTGGGCATGGTAGTATTCGCTGCGTTGGGAGTGTATTGGGGGATAAACCTAGGGGGTTTGACTGAAGGGAAAGAGGAGCTGTATGCAGTCATTCTCGGGTTGGTTGGAGCGTTGATAGGCTTGGTGTTAACGCCCTTTCTTACCACTCGGCCGGTGCGAGCTGTACGTGTCTTGTTGGGGCGCTTCTCAGCCCAGACATTGGTCTCTGGGCTGGTTGGTTTGTTGGCAGGATTAATTGTCGCGGTTTTGCTCGCTTTCCCTATTTCACTGCTGCCGTCACCGTTTGGTGATGTGCTGCCGTTCGTCGGCGTGCTCTTGTTCAGTTACCTCGGGGTCGCAGTATTTGTGACGCGCCAAAACGATATCTTCTCTGCTCTACGCTTCAATTTACCCGGAAGGTCGACCGAAACTCCAGAGGAGCCCACCGATGCTGGCCGCGCTATCCTCCTGGATACTAGCGTGATCATCGATGGGCGGATTGTCGACATTGCCCGCACCGGTTTTCTGTTTGGGACATTGTTGATCACCCGCTTTGTACTCAACGAGCTGCAATACATTGCCGATTCAGCAGACAGCCTGCGCCGCCAGCGAGGACGCCGGGGCATGGAAGTGCTCTCCGAATTACAGAAGGATGCCACCGTCCCCGTACGCATCTCCGACATGGATGTAGAGGGGGTGCGGGAGGTGGATGACAAGCTGGTGATCCTTGCCCGCCAGTTGCGCGCGCCCATTTTAACGAATGATTACAACCTCAACCGGATCGCCGAGCTGCAAGGTGTTCCAGTGCTCAACGTCAACGAACTGGCAAACGCTGTCAAGTCTGTGCTTTTACCCGGCGAACCCTTGCGAGTGAACATCATTCAAGAAGGCAAGGAACCCGGGCAGGGGGTAGGTTATCTGGACGATGGCACTATGGTCGTTGTCGAAGATGGACGCAGCCGCTTGAATGATCAGGTAACGGTGACCGTTACGAAGGTGTTGCAAACCGCCGCCGGACGGATGATCTTTGCTCGCCTCAGCGAATAAAGAGACCGAATGAAGTGATCCAATGAGTTTGCGCATTTATAACACCCTCACCCGCCAAAAGGAAGCCTTCGAAACCCTGCAACCCGGTTGGGTTACGATGTATGTGTGTGGCCCGACAGTCTATGACAAGGCTCACGTCGGCCACGCCATGTCGGTGCTTGTCTTCGATATCATCCGCCGCTATCTGGAATATCGCGGGTATGAAGTCCGCCATGCGATGAACTACACCGATGTGGACGATAAGATCATCCAGCGCGCCAACCAGACCGGTGGGGAACCTCTAAAGTTAGCCGAGTCCTACATTCAGGAATTTCAGAGACATCTTAATGACCTAAATATTCAGCCGGCAACAGTTTACCCACGCGCCACCCAAGAGATCGATCATATCATCTCGTTGGTCAAGGAGTTGATCGAGCGCGGCCACGCTTACACAGTGAACGGTGATGTGTATTTCCGCGTCTCCGGCAAGGAAGACTATGGGAAGCTTTCCTGGCGGCGGTTGGAAGATATGCAGGCTGGAGCCCGCATCGATATCGACAAACGTAAAGAACACCCTATGGACTTTGCCCTGTGGAAGGCCTCCAAGCCCGGCGAACCGGCCTGGGAGAGCCCGTGGGGTAAGGGGCGACCTGGTTGGCACATTGAGTGCTCTGCCATGAACCTGCATCACCTGGGCGAACAGATCGATATCCACGGCGGCGGGAACGATTTGATCTTCCCTCACCACGAAAATGAGATTGCTCAAACGGAAAGCCTGACCCGTAAGCCTTTTGCGCGCTATTGGGTGCACAATGGTATGCTGCAACTGTCCGGCGAAAAAATGTCCAAATCCCTGGGTAACCTGGTGACGGTTGAAGAATTCTTGCGTGCGCATGAAGCTGATGCCTTGAGGATGATGGTGCTCAATTCCAGCTATCGCAGCCCATTGACCTACAGCGAAGAGGTCGTCTCCCAGGCAGAACGTGGGCTGGAACGCTTGCGACTGGCTTTGCGCCCGGCGGTTCCCGCGTCCGGTGTAACCCTGGCTGAGGCGGTTCAGACACTCGTGGAGCAAATGCAGGCCACCCGCCGGGGCTTCGTTGAGGCGATGGACGATGACTTCAACACCGCTGGCGCGCTGGGGCAGCTCTTCGACCTGGTGCGGGCGATCAACCAGGCCCGAGACGCAGGTGTGGCTGCGGAAACTTTAAGCCAGGCCCAGGAATTGCTGCGAGAGCTGGCGAGGGTGTTTGGATTGCAGCTTGAGCGTCCTGCTGCCAGGAGCGAGGCGATCGATCCCTTCATTGATTTGCTGGTAGAGGTGCGCCGTGAGTTGCGCCAACAGAAGCTTTGGTCCCTCTCCGACCTGGTGCGCGATCGGCTGACAGAACTGGGGGTGATCCTGGAGGACGGTAAGGAAGGCACTTCTTGGCGTTGGAAATGATTATCGAGATTGGGAAACAGGTAATTAGAGATCAGGAAAATTCTCCCTGATCGCCTTTTCCCTGAATGCCTAGTTGCCTTATGACCTAACCACCAATCTCGAATCTCGTTTCTTCATGAAAGAATGGATCTACGGTCGTAATCCCGTTTATGAAGTCCTCCGGGCTAGACGGAGGCGTCCCTTCCGATTGTTAATTGCTCAAGGAGTCCAGGAGAAGGGCCGCCTGACAGAGATTCTACGGCTGGGGAGCGTCCGGAAAGTGCCGGTGGAGCGAGTGCCCCGCACCCGGTTGGATGGGATCGACCAAGGTCACCAGGGTGTCGCCCTGGAAGCCAGCGGTTACCCTTATTGCACCTTGGCAGATATACTTGATCTGGCCGAACAGCGTGGAGAACCGCCTTGGGTACTCATCCTGGACGTACTGCAGGACCCCCAGAACCTGGGCACCTTGCTACGCACTGCTGAAGCGGTCGGGGTGCATGGCGTGCTGTTGCCTTACAGGCATACGGCGACGGTCACACCGGCGGTAGTCAACGCCTCCTCCGGGGCCAGCGAACACCTGCTGATCGCCCAGGCTAACCTGGCTCAGGCCATTACCGCCCTGAAAGCAGCGGGTCTGTGGGTGATTGGTTTGGACAATCGTCCAGAAGCCAGCCTCCCCGAGCAGGTGCGCTTGGATGGGCCGCTGGCGCTGGTGGTAGGCAGCGAAGGCCAGGGTATACGCTCGCTGGTGGCTAAATCCTGCGATCTGTTGCTCCGCCTGCCGATGCGGGGAAAGGTGGAGTCGTTGAATGCAGCCGTAGCGGGATCGATTGCCCTTTACCTGGCCAGGGGGGCACGGAAAAATCAATCAGCCCCAGCTGAAGGTATTGACTCTTCATTCTGAAAACTGATAGACTCCGACGCCTCGGCCTGGAAGCACATAATGAATTGGGGCAAGCTCGCCACGGGCAGGGCTTTGCCGTGTCTAAGGCCCTTGTCCCAAAACAAGGCCTCTGGTATAATGCCTTTCGCCTCAGGACAGGTGTTTAAAAGTCTTGCCGACGTAGCTCAACGGCAGAGCAACCGCCTTGTAAGTGGTAGGTTATGGGTTCGATTCCCATCGTCGGCTTCCGGGTTAGTCAGATAGTCTTGTAGTCCTATTGTCAAATAGTCGGAAATGATAATCGACAAGGCTGGACGACGATCGGACTACGAGACTAAGTGACTACTGGACTAATTTGGGCGGTTACCCAAGTGGCCAAAGGGGGCTGACTGTAAATCAGCTGGCAGACGCCTTCGGAGGTTCGAATCCTTCACCGCCCACCTGGTTTTGACGCTGACCGTTGTGAGCTGATAATGGTCAGCGCGTAGCCATGTAAGGCGAAAGGCAATTGCCCGCCCTCATAGCTCAGTCGGTAGAGCACGTTCTTGGTAAGAACGGGGTCATGGGTTCAAATCCCATTGAGGGCTCTCATTGCCAACATCAATGTTTTTTGCTAAGGAGAAGAGGGATCTTATGGCCAAGCAGAAGTTTGAGCGGACGAAGCCGCACATGAACGTGGGGACGATGGGGCACATCGACCATGGGAAGACGACGTTGACGGCGGCGATCACGAAGTACTGTGAGTTTCTGGGGCAGGCGGAATATCGCTCGTTCGCTTCGATCGACAATGCGCCGGAGGAGAAAGAGCGAGGGATCACGATCAACATAGCGCATGTGGAGTACGAGACGGCGAAGCGGCACTATGCGCACGTGGACATGCCGGGGCACCGGGACTACATCAAGAACATGATCACGGGGGCGGCGCAGGTAGACGGGGCGATCCTTGTGGTG
>DATDRM010000371.1:0-18414 GCA_035291705.1 Anaerolineales bacterium | reverse complement strand
GGCTTGATCGGCACCGACGGTGGCGGAGTCCTGGTGGAGGGCTTCGAGCACCGCCCCGCGCTGGGCATCCCCTACAATTTCGCTTATTACGATGCCTTCCTTGAGACGACCGGCCTTGAGAAAGACATTGATCACCTTTCCGGATACCTGCCGATCAGCCACCAGGTCCCGGAACGCATCAACGTTATCGCTGAGAAGGTCAAGGCGCGGCGCGGCCTGTGGGTAATGACCTTTGCTTCCAAAGCAGAGATGCGCCAATGGGTGCCGCGGGTAGCTAAGGTGCATGCCCAGGCTTTCGCAGAGACACACACCTTCTACCCACCCTCGGAAGCGGAGATGGCGGTTATCGCAGGGACATTAATCGATATTGCTGATCCACATTTGATCAAGCTGTTGATGAAAGGGGAAGATGTGGTGGGTTTCATCTTTGCCTACCACGACATATCAGCTGCATTGCAGAAGGCAGGCGGGCGGCTGTGGCCGTTTGGCTGGTATACCCTGTTACAGGAACGAAAACGGACTAAATGGGTTAATATCAATGGAGTGGGTTTACTACCAGCCTACCAGGGGCTGGGCGGCAACGCCTTGTTATATGCCGAATTGGAAAAGAGCGTCCGGGCGTTCGATTTCGAGCATATCGAAGTTGTGCAGGTCAACGAGAAAAACCTCGCCAGCCGTGCTGATATGGAAGCGCTCGGGGTGCAGTGGTATAAACGTCATCGGAGTTATAAACGGGCGTTATGAAGGGAAGTTCAAAACCCACACGAGAAGAACCGCTCACGCGTAAGACCAAGTTGATTTACGGGGCGGGGGACCTGGGTTTTAGCCTGACGGACACAACGATCGGGGTTTTATTCGCCATCTACCTGACCGATGTGGTCGGGTTGGCACCCGCCCTGGCTGCAGTCGCAATCTTCGCCGGGCGCAGCTGGGATTACATTAACGACCCGCTGATCGGCTATCTCTCTGACCGTACCCGGACCCGTTGGGGACGGCGTCGGCCATTCCTGCTGTTCGGCTTCATCCCATTTGCAGTAGCGTTCACCCTATTGTGGTGGGTCCCACCGATCAGCAACCCTTATGGCCTGGCGGTCTATTACGCCCTGGCTTACCTGTTCTATGATGGGGCAGCGACCTTCGTCTACATGCCTTACTACGCCCTGACTCCGGAGCTGACCTCAGATTACGACGAGCGCACAGCCTTGACAAGCTACCGCATGGCGTTCTCGATCGTTGGCGGTCTGGCAGCCTTCACTATCCCCCTGGCGATCATCGGGACATTACGTCCAGAGAACGCTGGGAAAATCCTGCTGGTTGGAGGGATCTTCGGCGTGGTAAGCGCCCTTCCGTTGCTTTTGACCTTTCTGGGGACCCGCGAGCGAGCCGAGTATCTGTCCCAGCCGCAGCCGAAGATCAAGGACGCGCTGCGCGCAGCAGCCCGCAACCAGCCCTTCCTGTTCGCAGCGGGTATCTTCCTGTTCACCTGGACGGCGTTGGAGATCGTGCAGGGTATGTTGCTGTTCTTTCTAAAATACCGCATGAATCTGGAAGAACAAAGTGATATCGTTGCCGGGACGGTGTTCCTCTCCGCCTTGCTGACACTGCCCTTCTGGGCGTGGATCTCCCGCCGCTGGGACAAGCGCAAGGCCTATATCACTGGGATGGTTTTTCTGTGTGGGGTGATCATCACGCTGATCGTGATCGATCCTTCCTGGGGGTTGGCGGTGGTTCTGGCATTAGCCTCACTGGCGGGGGTCGGGGTGGGAGCGGTGCATGTGCTGCCCTGGTCGATGATCCCCGATGCGGTGGAGGTGGACGAGCTGGAGACCGGCCTGCGCCACGAAGGAATGTTCTACAGCCTGGTGACGCTGCTGCGTAAGATCGCCTCGTCGATCGCCCTGCCACTGGTGTTGCTGACCCTTGACCGGAGCGGCTATATCTCCAACGCTGCTGTCCAGGCGCCCAGCGCGGTGCGCGCCATCCAGACGATGACCGGCCCGGTGCCGGCGGTCTTCCTTTTAATCGGGGTGGCGTTTGCCTCCCTTTACCCACTCAGCCGGGAGCGACACACAGAGGCACGCGAGGAGCTGGCGCGTCGGAGATCGCCCAGTGGACAATAATGAACAGAGAAACAAGACGAATAGGAAGTGGGTGATCAGGATTGGATTCTCGATCGTTCTAATAGGAGTAGGAGAGCTTATGTTCACACGTTTCAGGCGGGAGGCCCCGAAGCCGGCGCGGATGGATGGGGAGCGCATCGAATTGCCCGACCCGGTATCTGATAGCAATACTTCGATCGAAGAAGCTTTGCATAAGCGCCGCTCACTGCGGGAGTACCAGCGGGGGGAGTTGACGTTGGCGGAGGTGGGGCAGTTGCTGTGCGCCGCACAGGGGGTGACTGGCCCGCAAGGGCAGCGCACGACGCCTTCAGCCGGGGCGCTCTACCCGCTGGAAGTCTATCTCGTGAGCTGGGAGGTGGCAGAACTCGCGGTGGGGATCTATCATTACCTCCCCAGCGAGCACGCTTTACTGTGCCGAGCCAAAGGGGATATACAAGAAGAATTAAGCTCGGCATCCCTCGGGCAGGAATCGCTGCGCCAGGCGGCAGTAATCATCGTCTTGACCGCGGTGTACGAACGCACTGCCCACAAATATGGTGAGCGTGCCGAGCGCTACGTCCACATGGAGGTCGGCAGCGTTGCTCAAAACGTAGCCTTGCAGGCCGAGTCGCTCGGGCTGGGCACGGTTATTATTGGCGCGTTTAGGGATGACGAAGTGAAGAAAGTCCTGGCGTTGCCGGTGGACGAGCATCCGCTATGCCTGTTGCCAGTAGGTAGGAAGTAGTCTAACAACACACAAAAAACACCGATTTTCTTACAATGTGGTATAATAAAAGATGCTTATAATCAGATTTGCGTGTGTTTGTTTACCGCCACTCCGTTTTATAAGAGTGGCGGTAATATTATCGCCACGGATCTACCACTCAATTTAAGGAGAAAGTAAGGAATGGAAAAGAAATTGTACGTTGGAAATTTGTCTTATACCACTACCGAGGAGGACTTGCGCACTTTGTTTAGCCAGGCTGGCACAGTGGAGTCCGTGGCCCTGATTAAGGATCGAGACACGGGAAATTCAAAAGGTTTTGCCTTTGTTGAAATGAGCAACCAGAGCGAAGCCGAAAAAGCCATCAGCACGTTCAACGGCTATAGCCTTGGCAACCGTGAGCTCAAGGTTAACATAGCCCGGCCACGCGAAGAGCGGCCGCGCGGCAACTGGTACAATGACAGCTCCAACAATCGCTCCGGCAACCGGAACCGCCGGGGCAGCACTCGCCGTTATTAATTCCTTAAGACGTCAAAAACCCCACCGCAGCCCGGTGGGGTTTTTGTTCGAGGGGATGATTTCAGCATTGACGGTACCACAGAATAGGCTATAATTTCGATGCGCAATATCTGAATTTATTCGTTGGACAAGCTTGCATCTTGTCCTACTGGTTCGGAGGTGGGTAGATGACTTGCAGCCAGTGCCAGGGGATCGAGCAAGAATTTAACCGCAAACATGCACTGGAACAGCTCAAAAAGTACCGCAGGAAAGGGGCGGCTGATACGACGCGCCAGCTGATCGCCGCCCTATTGGATGACGGCGTCGATGGGATGACGCTGCTAGACATCGGTGGTGGGGTCGGGGCTATCCAACACGCCCTGCTTAAGGCCGGAATCAGCCGTGCAGCTGACGTTGACGCCTCGCCGGCTTACCTGGAAGTAGCCCGCCAGGAGGCGCAGCGCCAGAACTTTGCCGACCGGATGAGCTTTTACCAGGGGAACTTCGTCGACCTTGCGCCGACTCTCCCACCCGCCGACATTGTCACCCTCGATCGGGTGATCTGCTGCTATGACGATATGCAGGCATTGGTCAGCCTCTCGGCCAGGCGGGCGCGCCGGATGTATGGCCTGGTCTACCCGCGCGATACCTGGTGGGTGAAGCTCTTAATACCAATTGGGAATCTATACTTGAGGCTACGGCGCAGCCCCTTCCGGGCTTTCGCTCACTCAACGCAGGCAGTGGATGCCATTGCACGGGGGCAGGGTTTACATCAAAAATTCTATCGCAAGATGGGTTTCTGGCAGGTGGTGGTGTATGCTTCATGACCTTGTTAAGTGATTCTTTCGATCAGTGCAGGGAAATGAGAATGGACTCTGTGTCTAAGGAGGCAGGGAAATGGCGGTCGGAGGCGGGGGTGCTGTGGAGCGCGCTGGGACAAGCCGGGGTGACAGCCGCTGGAACTGGAAAACCGCCCAGCGAAGCGCTATTGTTCGGCATTGGAGGTGGAATCGGGTTGGGATATTTCGTCTACGAGTCGGGGGATTACACCTCGTTGTTCATCGCCACGCGCATCACGACGAATGAGACCCCCCAGGCTGGATTCCTGCACACCATCTGCGAACGGGTGGGGGTGAAAACGGAAATCCTAACGGCAACCAGCGCAGTCGCTGCCGAGAAGAAGCTCCGGGCAGCGCTGGATGAGGGGCAGCCTGTACTGGCCTGGGTGGACGCCAGGAAGCTTCCCTATCCCTACCCGGCGGCGACCTATCACGCGCTGATGGTATCAGAGTACAACGAGATGCAGGGGATGTACCAGGTTGCCGACCGGATCGAGGGCAAGATCACCTTGAGCCCGCAAGAGTTAACTGCGGCGCGCCAGGGGGAGGGGGCGCCAAAATTTCGAGGGCTGGCGGTGACAACAGGCGGGGAAATAAAAGAAAATCAACTGCGTATAGCCATGAAACAAGGAATCCTTGATTGTGTCGGACAGATGCGGGAGGGATTTGGACCGTCGAATTTCCGCTCGAATTTCGGTTTGCAGGCTTTGGAAAAATGGGCTGGTTTATTGACTGACTCTAAGGACAAGCGTGGCTGGCCAAGGTTCTTCCCAGCTGGGCCGAGGTTGTTTGATACCCTGCTGGTGGCGTACGAACAAATCGAGCATCGCGGCGAAGGAGGGGCGTTGCGGCCACTATACGCCAACTATCTGGAGGAGGCGGCCAGCTGGCTCCAGCAGCCTAGCCTGGTTGAGGTAGCGGAGAAGTTTCGAGCCTCGGCAGAAAGGTGGAGAGAGTTGAGCGCCGCGCTCTTGCCGGATGATGTGCCTGCCTTGAAAGAGGCAAGGGATTTAACCGATCGCCGTCAGGTGCTTTTCTTTGAACAGGGGCGCGCTGCGCAGGAGCAAATGCAGTCATTATCGGCACGCCTAGAAGAGTTGCGAAGACAGATCGGGCGGGCGTTCCCGCTCGGTAAGTCTGGGACTGAAGACTTGCTAGAAGAGATCCGCAGGCGAGTAGTGGCGGTGTACCAGACGGAACAAGAGGCTGTTTCAACCATGTCAGGAGGAGATGGGTAATGGAAGAGAAAATGAAGAGGGGCAAGAGAAGCCAGAGTAAGCAAAAAAGCCGGAAGGGCCAGGAGGTCCTCGGAAGCAATGGGAAGAAAGTGGAAGGGATGAAAGCGCTCGTTCAGCGCGCGAAGCAAGCTCAGGCTGCGTATGACTACGCCATCGCCGTTGAGCTATACACCCAGGCGATGGCGAGTGGAAAAGTCTCGCTGGAGATGGAATACATTGTGCGTGATCGGCGCGCCGACTGTTTTCAAAGGCTAGGGAACTACACTGCCGAGCTGGAAGACCTGGAAGCAATGATCAATATCTCCCAGGAGCTGGGTGAGCCGGCGCGCCAAATCTCAGCTGTATATCGTCTGGGGGAAGTCGCTGCTAAGTTAGGGATGGCTGCCAGGGCGCAGCAGGTTGCCGGGTCTGCCCTGGCGTTGGCGGAACAGGTGGGGGATTTGAACCTTAAAGCTGCTAGCCTGGTGGCGCTGGGCAATTTAGATCTGATCCACAGTGAGGCAGCTCAAGCAATCAATCGTTGTGAGCAGGCGTTACCTCTGCTCCGGCAGGTGGGTGACCAATCTGGCGAGGCATACTGCCTGAGAGTATTAAGTAGATGTTACAGCTCGATTAGCAATCCGACGCAATCGAAAAAATACGCTGAGCAGGCCCTGGTGCTCTATCGCGCCTTGGGCGACCGCAAGGGCGAAGGGCTATCGTTGAATCACATCGCCCTGGCATCCAGCGATTATTCATTTCAGCGTGTCTATGGCGAGCAAGCCCTGGCGGTATTCCAGGTGATCGATGACCGCGGCGGGCAAGGCCAGATGTATAACAATCTAAGCCTGCTTTATGGGCATCTCGGGTTGTATGGCACGGCGCGCCAATACGCGCATCGAGGGGTACAAATGGCGCGCGAGGCAAAGTCCAGGAGTGAGATTGTGCTCTATCTGGAGAGCCTGGGACGCGCCGAGATGGACCTGGGAGAATATGCTCAAGCGCAAAATGCTTTCGATGAAAGTTGTGTGCTGGCGAGAGAGGTAAGCGACCGCATCGGCGAGGGGTATGACAGGCTGGGGATGGGCCGGTCTGCACTGGCAACCGGAAAAGCCGAAGAAGCACGGCAATCCATCCAGTTGGCCTGTGATTTGTTCCGCGAAATTAATGCCCGGGCAGAGCTGGCTGCAGCGTTAGCCTGGTTAGGCGCTGCGTATCTGGCGCTTGGCGATCCCCAGAAAGCCCAGCGCTGCACTGCTGAAGCCGTCGCGCATCTGGAGGAGATCGGCAACGCCAGCTTCGATTACCCACCGCAGGATGCGTGGTGGCTGCACTACCAGGTGCTCAAACACGACACGCGGAGCCAACCTGCATCCGGAAAAGTTAAAAGCAAGCCGGAGGCTTCCCCCCACGGTAAGGCAGGCACCGGGGACGGTTCTGACCAGGCGTGGTCTGTCCTGCAACGAGCCAGGGAGATCACCCTGGCTGGCATCGCCTCGCTCAGCGACGAGGGCTTGCGGCGTAATTATCTGAACAAAGTCCAGATCAACCGGGCGATCATCGCTGAGTGGACACGTCAGGCGGCGGCGCGCGGTCTGGCATTTGAAGAAGAAGCGACAAGGCCCGGTAACCTGCAGGAGCAGCTCAAGCGTTTACTGGCTATCGGCGTGCGCATGAACGAACAGCGCGACGTTACGACGCTGGTCGACTTCATCATGGACGAATTAATCGAGCTGAGCGGAGCCGAGCGCGCCCTACTGGTATTGGTGGATGGAGACGGGGACAGAGAGGTGGCGGCAGGGCGAGGATTTGCGGTAGGGCAGGAAAGTCAAGCGCTGATTCAGGTTTCTGGATTGCTGGACACCGTGGATCGATCTCGCCAGCCTGTTTTACGGCAGGATTTGGACGAGCTCGATCTGGACGCAGTCGCCAATGACCTGCTCACATCGCTCTCGGTGCTGTGCGTGCCGCTGGTCTCACGTGGGCAATTGATCGGCAGCTTCTACGCCGACAATCATGTCCTCTATGGGCGCTTTACACAGGCCGATGTCGACCTACTCACCGCCTTCGCCAACCAGGTAGCGGCGGCGATCGAAAATGCGCGCCTGTACCAGGGGCTGGAACAGCGCGTCGCTGAGCGCACCGCTGATCTGCAGGCGGTTAACACCACGCTGGGGCAGCGCAACGCCGAGCTGGCCGTAATTACCAGCGTCCAGCAGGGATTGGCTGCTCAACTGGATTTCAACGCCATTATTGAGTTGGTCGGCGAAAAGATTCGCCAGGTCTTTAATGCCCAGGGGATTGGCATCGCTCTCTATGACCGGCGGACGAACACCTTGCAGCATCCCTATTATGTCGATGACGACCAACGCATTAATTTAGGCTCCGTGCCGCTGGGAACAGGCTTTACCGCTCACATCATCCACACCCAGCAAGCGCTGCTGGTCAATCGCGATTTGGTTCAAAAAATGGAGCAGCTTGGGTCGTCCTGGATCCAGCCCGAGAACCTGGATACCCGCTTCAGCCAGGCTTACCTGGGGGTGCCGATTATTGTGGGTGGGGAAGTAATCGGGGTCATTTCCTTGACAAATTATGAACAGGAGGACGCTTTTTCCGCAAGCGAGGTCGACCTGCTCTCCACGCTGGCGTCGAGCATGAGCGTCGCCCTGGAGAACGCCCGGCTATTTGAAGCCGAGCGCCAGCGCAGCGCTGAGCTGTCCATCATCAATAGTGTGCAGCAAGGCCTGGCAGCCCAATTGGATTTCCAGCAGGTGATCGATCTAGTCGGAGATAAATTACGAGAGGTCTTTAACACCCAGGATATCGGCATTCGCCTGTACGACCGCCAGACTGATCTGATTCACTATGCCTACGAATATGAGCACGGGCAAAGGCTCACCATCCCACCCGAGGCTCCAGGAGGCGTGTCACGCACGGTGATCCAATTGCGGAAACCATTGGTTGTCAACCAGGATATCGAGCGAGTCATGCGGGAGATTGGCTCCACCTTACTTCCAGGCACCGATTTACCGAAGTCGCTCGCCGCTGTGCCGATCCTGATTGGTGAAGAAGTAAACGGCGTCATCTATCTTGATAATTATGAACGGGAGCATGCCTTCAGCGAATCCGACCTGCGCTTGATGAGCACTATGGCTTCCAGTATGAGTGTGGCGCTGAAGAATGCACGCTTGTTCCAGGAAACCAAGCGCTTGCTCGAGGAGACTCAGCAGCGTGTCGCCGAGCTGGCCATTATCAACAGTGTGCAGCAAGCCCTGGCCAAACAGCTCGATTACCAGGCGATCATTGACCTGGTTGGCGAGAACATCCGGCAGATTTTCAAGGCTGATACGGCATATATCGCCCGCTACGACCGGCAAAGTCAGCTTGTACACTTCCCCTATTATGTAGAAAAGGGCCACCGGCACGATTTAAAGCCTTACGAATACGGCAAAGGTCTTACCTCGAAGGTGATCGAATCACGCCAGACATTACGCCTCAATACTGTCAAAGAATGGGAAGAACTTGGCGCGGTGTTTGTCGCTTCGCCTGGTGCGGAACGTGATCTAAACGAATCCTTCTTGGGGGTGCCGATCCTGATCGGTGACGAAGTGACCGGCGTGGCCAGTGTGCAGCGCTACGAACCCTGGGCTTTTGACGACAGCGAGGTGCGCTTGCTATCCACGCTGGCGGCCAGCCTGAGCGTCTCTCTTGAAAACGCTCGCCTGTTCGAAGCTGAGCGGCAGCGAGCAGCTGAGCTAGCAATAATCAACAGTGTACAGCAGGCGCTGGCTTCCCAGTTGGATTTCCAGGAGGTGATCAACCTGGTCGGCGACAAACTGCGCGAGGTATTAAACACCCAGGATATCGGCATCCGCCTGTACGACCGCCAAACCAAATTGATCCATTATGTTTACGAATTTGAGCACGGCCAACGGCTCACTGTCCCGCCCGGTCCTCCAGGAGGGTTTTCACGTACTGTCTTGAAAACGCGAAAACCATTAGTGATTAATGAGGATATGGAACAGAGGATGGCAGAGCTTGGCGCATCGATCATCCCAGGCACCGACATGTCCAAGTCAATGGTCGCTGTGCCGATCTTAATCGGCGATGAGGCAACTGGCTTCATCATTGTTGATAACTTTGAGAAGGAGAACGCCTACAGCGATTCCGATGTGCGTCTGATGAGCACGATGGCTTCGAGTATGAGTGTGGCGTTGGAGAACGCCCGCCTTTTCGACGAAACTAACCGCCTTTTAGAGGAAAGTGTCCAGAAGGCAGCCGAACTGGCCACCGTCAATACCGTCAGTCAGGCGCTGACCTCTGAGCTGGAGCTGGAGGCCCTGATCCAGCTGATCGGCGAGCAGATGCGCCAGATCTTCAACGCTGACATCGTCTATGTCGCCATGCTCGACCGGCAGACGGGGCTAATCCATTTTCCTTATGCATACGGAGAAGAACAAACACCCATGCGGTTTGGCGAGGGGCTGACCAGCAGGATTATCGAGTCGAGCCAACCCCTCTTGATTAATGAGGATATCGACCGGCGTTCCGAGGCATTAGGCACACCTCACGTCGGCGTGGAGTCAAAATCCTACCTGGGCGTCCCGATCCTGGTTGGCAAGCAGGCGATCGGCGTGATCAGCGTGCAAACCGTCCAGCAAGAAGGTCACTTCGATGAGGACGACGTACACCTGCTGACCACGATCGCCGCCAATGTTGGGGCGGCGATCCGCAACGCCCAGCTATACCAGGAGACAGAGCGCCGGGCTGGAGAGATGGCGGTGCTGAGCGAGATCGGACGGGAGATCTCCGCCACGCTCGACCTGCCAGAATTGCTGGAGCGCATCGCCACGCGCGCCAAGGAGATGCTCAAATCGCGCACGGTCACCATCCGCTTGTTGGAGCCGGACGGCAGCCTGCCCACCATGGTTGCCATCGGACGCTACGCTGAAATGCATAGGGGTACTACCTTGCACTTAGGGGAAGGCATCACTGGGAATGTGGCGTTGAAAGGCGTGGCCGAGATCGTCAACAACCCTCGCCAAGACCCGCGTATGTTCCATGTCGCCGGCACCCCAGAAGACGAAGATGTCGAAGCGATCATCTTCGCACCGCTGATGACGGGGGAGAGCGTGATCGGCGTCATGGGGCTGTGGCGCGATCGGGATCAATTCGGGCCTTTTTCGCAAAACGACCTCGACTTTATGGTGGGGCTGGCTCATCAGGCGGCGATCGCAATCGAAAACGCCCGCTTGTTTGAAGAGATCCAGCGCCAAAAACAGTATTCCGAAGCGCTGCTGCAGAACAGCCCGGTGGCGATCGTGACCGCTGACCTGCAAGGCAACGTTGTCTCGTGGAATCCAGCAGCGGAAAGGTTGTTTGGTTATTCCGCGGAGGAAGCCACAGGAATTTATATCACCGATCTGATCACCACCGCAGAATTACGTGAGGAATCGGAGAGGAACAACCAACAGTTAGCTGGAGGCGGCAAAATTAACATCGTGACCCGGCGCGCCCGCAAGGACGGCAGTTTGGTCGACGTAGAGCTTTTAGGGCTGCCGGTGGTGATGGATGGAAAGCAGGTTGGCCTGATCGCCATCTATCACGACATCTCCGAGCGCAAACGCGCCGAGGAAGCTTTGCAGCGTCAAAAACAATACCTGGAGGCAGTGGTGCAGAACAGCCCCGTGGCGATCGTCACAACGGATCTGAGTGCCGATATCGTCTCCTGGAATCCGGCGGCAGAAGAATTATTCGGTTATACGTCAGAAGAAGCGGTAGGCTGCAACGTGGACGATCTTGTCGCTAAGAACGAAGCCATCCGGATGCAGGCCGTGGCTTACAATACAGAAGCCCTGCAAGGCGTGTTACATCGCATCACCCAGCGTGTCCGCAAAGATGGCAGCCTGGTGGATGTAGAATTGTCAGGCGTACCCGTCTTCGTGGATGGGCAGCCGACAGGGTTGATCGCTATCTACCACGATATTACCGAGTTGCAGCGCGCACGCCAGGAAGCCGAGGCTGCCAATGATGCCAAGAGCGCTTTCCTGGCGACCATGAGCCATGAGATCCGCACCCCGATGAACGGCGTGATCGGCATGACCAGCCTGCTGCTTGATACCGAGCTGACCCCGGAGCAGCGCGATTACAGCGAGACGATCCGCAACAGCGGTGAGGCGTTGTTGGCGGTGATCAACGACATCCTCGACTTCTCAAAGATCGAGGCCGGTAAGATGGACCTGGAGGAGCAGCCCTTCGACCTGCGCGATTGTGTAGAAGCCGCCCTCGACTTATTGAAGTTCAAGGCGGCGGAAAAAGGGCTGGAGCTGGCCTACCAGATGGAGCCCGATGTGCCGCCAGCGATCGTCGGCGACGTAACCCGCTTGCGACAGGTGCTGATCAACCTGCTCAACAACGGCCTCAAGTTTACCGACCAGGGCGAGGTTGTGTTATCGGTATCGAACGATGCTGTGCCCACTAGACACACTGGAAATTACCTGCTGCATTTCTCCGTGCGAGACAGTGGGATTGGCATCCCCCCCGACCGGCTCGACCGCTTGTTCCAGGCTTTCAGCCAGGTGGACGCCTCCACGGCGCGCAAGTACGGCGGCACCGGGTTGGGGTTGGCGATCAGTAAGCGACTGAGCGAGCTGATGGGCGGGGAGATGTGGGTGGAGAGCCATGTGGGTGTGGGTACCACCTTCCACTTTACCATCATTGCCCAGGCCGCCCCCGAGATGAAGGAGCGCCCGGATCTGAGGGGAGAGCAATCCCAGTTGCGCGGCAAACGCCTATTAATTGTGGATGACAACAGCACTAACCGGCGCATCCTCACATTGCAGACGCGCGCTTGGGGCATGCAGACGCGCGATACCGGCGATCCGCTCGAAGCACTGACCTGGATCGGTCACGGCGACCCCTTCGACTTGGCGATCCTGGATTATAACATGCCTGAGATGGATGGACTGGCCCTGGCGAGCGAGATCCGTAAGCACCGCTCGGCGCAGGTCCTGCCGCTTGTCCTGTTCTCTTCACTGGGTTCGCGCGAAACTATTTCTGAGGGGGAAGAATTCGCAGCTTACCTGATGAAACCTTTCAGGCAATCTGCGCTGTTGGATACCCTGATGAACGTTTTAGTCGGGCAGCCTCGCCAGGAGGGAGTAGGAAAGGAGGCTTCCAAACCGCAGATCGATGCCCAGATGGCGACCCGCCTGCCGCTGCGTATCTTGCTGGTGGAGGACAACGCTGTCAATCAGAAACTGGCCTTGCGGCTGCTGGCGCAGATGGGCTACCGGGCGGACGTGGCCGGGAATGGGTTGGAAGCCATCCAGGCAGTCGAACGGCAGATGTACGAGGTGATCCTGATGGATGTACAGATGCCGGAGATGGACGGTCTGGAAGCCTCTCGCCGTATCTGCGCCCGCTGGCCGCGCGGAGAGCGACCGCATATCATCGCAATGACCGCCAACGCCATGCAGGGCGACCGCGAACTTTGCCTGGAAGCCGGTATGGACGACTACGTCAGCAAACCGATCCGGGTGGAGGAGCTGGTTAGCGCCTTGAATCGCAGTCGGGTAATATCTTAGCGAGATTTATATTTAGGAGCACAGCAAATGGCCGATGAGGCAGTGATCGACCGCGGGGTCTTGAATAATCTGTTTGAAGCAGTTGGGGGAGATAAGGCTTTCCTAACTGAACTGATCGATACTTTCTTCCAGGATACGCCAGTGCAGTTAGCTGCTATCCGGCAAGCCTTATCCATGGGGAACGCAGAGGATTTTCGCCGGGCAGCGCATAGCCTCAAATCAAACAGCGCTAACTTTGGCGCGCAGAGACTTTCCCAGCAAAGTAAAGAGCTGGAAGAGCTAGGCAAGGCTGGGAAACTGGCCGGCGTAGACGAGCGTCTGGCCCAGCTCGAGGCAGAGTACGCAAAGGTCAAGGTCGCCCTGGAATCTATCCGCAGGGAGGCTTAGCGTGGATAGTAACCACGGCCACATCCTGGTGGTGGACGACAATAAGATCAACTTGATGATGCTGACGCGTGCCTTGAATGGGCAGGGCTACCAGGTCACCACCGCCAGAGACGGGCAGCAAGCCCTAGCGCTGCTGCGGGATGACCAGAGTGGGCCAGTCGATGTGGTGCTTCTTGACATCCAGATGCCCGAGATGGATGGCTTTCAACTGTTGGAGCAAATCAAGCGGGACAACGACCTGCGGCACATCCCGGTGATCATGATCTCGGCTCTCGATGAGCTGGACAGTGTGATCCGCTGCATCGAGATGGGGGCAACCGATTACCTACACAAACCGTATAATCCGGCGATGCTGCAAGCCCGCATCAACGCCTCGTTGGCGGAGAAACGGCTGCGTGACCTGGAGCTGGAATACCTGGAACAGGTGGGTCATGTGGTGCGGGCAGCGGAAGCAGTCGAATCGGCGAGGTATGACCCGGGAAGTTTGAAAGATGTAGCCGGGCGTGAGGATGCTCTGGGCCAGCTGGCGCGCGTTTTTCAGCGTATGGCGAACGAGGTGCACCTGCGTGAACAGCGTTTAAAACAGCAGCTTGAGCAACTGCACTTCGACATCGAGGAGATGAAAAGAGCGCTGGCTGAACCCTTGAGCGTGTACATCCCGATGGATCGCCGCCAGGCACTGGTACGCGGCGAGTCCTTAGCGGAGCGGGTGAGCGGGGCAGCTTTGTTCGCCGATATTTCTGGCTTTACACCACTTAGCGAAGCCCTGGCTGCGGAGCTCGGCCGGCAGCGCGGCGCTGAGGAGCTCACCCGTCTGCTCAACCAGGTTTATACGGCGTTGATCGGCGAGGTGCATCGCTATCATGGCAGCGTGGTCAATTTCAGTGGCGATGCGATTACCTGCTGGATCGATGGCGATGGCGGCCAGCGCGCTCTCGCCTGCGGCCTGGCAATGCAGAGAAGTATGGAACGCTTTGTTACGATCAGGACCCCCACTGGGAGCTCGTTTCCGATGGCGATCAAGGTGGCGGTAGTCGTCGGTCCAGCCCGCCGCTATCTGGTAGGCGAGGCCCAGATACAGAATATTGAAGTCCTTGCTGGAAATACACTTGACGAGCTGGCTGCTGCCGAGCACCAGGCCCGGCGTGGGGAGGTGATCGCACCTGGGGAATTGGTCGAACGATTTCCTGAGCAACTCACGATCGCCGAATGGCGCACGGCTGAGGAGACAGGAAAGCGTTATGCCGTAATCGGCAGCTTGAAGGATGAGGTGCCGTCAGAGCCCTGGCCTGACCTGCCGGTAGACGGACTGAGCGAGGAACGATGCCGCCCCTGGCTCCTGCCCGCTGTGTATGAACAAGCACGCAGCGGAGCGAAATCCTTTCTATCCGAATTGCGTCCGGCGGGGACCTTATTTCTTAACTTCAAAGGCATCGATTACGATCAGGACGAGCAAGCCGGAGCGAAGCTGGATGCTTTCGTGCGCTGGGTGCAAACCGTGATCTCCCAATATGAAGGCTCGCTGATCCAGCTGACGATTGGTGACAAAGGCAGCTACCTGTATGCAGCGTTTGGAGCACCTGTCGCGCACAATGACGACATCCTGCGCGCAGTTTACGCCGCTCTGGCACTGCAAGAGTCACCGCCTGAGATGGAGTGGGTCTCCGGTCTTCAGGTCGGTGTGACTTATGGACAGATGCGCACTGGGGCGTATGGCAGCCCGACTCAGCGCACCTATGGGGTTATGGGGGACAAGGTCAACCTGGCGGCGCGGCTGATGCAGGTTGCGGAGGGCGGTATTTTGTGTGACGAAGCAGTTTATCAAGCGGCACAGGTGCGACTGGTCTTCGAGGCGCTGCCGCCGATCACGGTTAAGGGCAAAGTGGAGCCGGTGGCGATCTACCGGCCGACAGGAGAAATGAAACGCCTAGATCGATCGCGTGCCAGCCTGATCGGGCGCACTTCCGAGCGCATCTTCCTGGGGGAATGCCTGCGTAACCTTCGGCGCGGGGTTGGCAGCGTCGTCATCCTGGAGGGCGAAGCCGGGATCGGTAAATCACGGTTGATCGAGGTGGTGAAGGGGCTGGCCGAAGGACTGCAAATGGAGACCTGCCTGGGGCTTAGGGTTGACAGGACGTCGACCTCCGAGGTTTGGGATGGGTGCCGCGATAAGACTCGTGACTTGCTGGTGCGGTTACTGCAAGAGCCGAGGGATGAAGCGCCGAAGGTGATCTTGCTGGAGGATGCCCAGGAGCTGGATGAAGAGTCCTGGGGATTGGTGCAGGCTACCAGCTTGCAGGTTCAGTCGTTGCTGCTGGTAATCGCCACTCGACCGCTGGTTGAGCCGCTGCCACCCAGCTTTGCCCAGTTGCGTAGGAATTCTAATCTCCATACCTTACGGATCAAAGCTTTGTCCCCCGATGAGGCTTATCTGCTGGCCTGCGAGCACCTGGGAGTGGTGAGCCTGCCGGAAGCGGTGGTAGAAATCCTGCATAAGGCAGCCGGCAATCCGCAATTTATCGAGGAAATGGTCTATATCTTACGCGACGATGGGACTATCACGGTGCGCGATGGGGAGTGTGAGGTGCTGCCGCACATCGATCTGCAAGCCATTGCCTTCCCAACCACGCCGCAAGGGGTGATCAAAAGCCGTTTAGACCGCCTCTCCCCCTCGGAACAGTTAACCCTCAAAGTCGCCAGTGTGATCGGCCGGACCTTTTCCCTACGGGCGTTGCAAGATGCTTTCCCAACGGAAGCCGATAAACCCTACCTGGGGAGGCACCTGGCGGCGCTGAAAAAGCTCGATCTGATCAGCCAGACTTCTCCCGATTCAGCCTATACATTTAACACCGAGCTCACTTACGAGACAGTCTACAACTCGATGCTTTTTGCGCAACGGCGGCAGTTACACCGCCGTGCCGCTGAGTGGATAGAACATGTTCAGGCTGCGGATCTGGCGCCATATTTAGCTGAGCTGGCAGACCACTGGCGCAAAGCCGATGACCCAGCGAAAGCCATCGACTACCTTGAGAAAGCTGGCCAACAGGCGCTGCAAATCGGCCAATACCAGGAGGCAGAACGCTATTTTAAGGAATGCCTGGAGCTGGATGCCAGCGCTGCGGTGCTGAGTGCAGAGTTTTTTACACAGCAGCGGAGGGGTAGTAGAGTGGGGAATTAGCGATCGTGGTGCGATGCCTTCGTCTTCGACAGCCTATTCCTGGAGAAGGATGACCCTGAATACGCTGATTCTGCACCAGTACGGCAACATGCTTATTACAGCATACTCCGGTGTAATACAATCGATATTATTTGCCTCTCTTCCGGGTTGTAACATCAAAAATAACCGCAGCAGCAAGCACTAAGCCTCTGACGATGTACTGGAGGGATATGTCGATGCCCATCAGGTTCATCCCGTTGGTCAATGACGCCATCACTAACGCACCGATAATCGAGCCGGTCACCTTGCCAACGCCGCCGGCTACCGCCACACCACCGACAAAAGCTGCAGCGATGGCATCCAATTCAAACAGGGTTCCGGCAACGGTTGTGGCGGACCGCAGCCAGGATGCATACAAGATGCCCGACACAGCGGTGAGCATGCCCATCGAAGCAAAAACCAAATAGGTAATCCGCTTTACACTGATACCGCTCAACTCAGCCGCCTCTGGATTTCCTCCGACAGCGTATATATGTCTACCAAGAACCGTCTTGGCCGTGATGAAAGAATAGATGATAACCACAATCAATAAGACAACCGCAGCCCAGGTAAGGCCCTGGTAGCTTGCGAGCAACCAGGTTATGCCACCAATCAAAACCGACAGGACAACCAACTTCACAATGAACAAGTTCATCGGTAGTACTTCAAAGTTGTATGCTTGCGTCTTTCTACGATTTACAATCTCGCCCCTGACGAATAGGATGATGGCTATTAATCCGAGGAGAAGCGTTGACTTGTTAAATTCAGAAAAAATCCCGATGTCGGGAAGTTTGGGGATGAAGCCGTTGCCAATCGCGTTAAAAAATTCATCCGCAATGATAATCGTGCCCGTACCCGCCGTTACAGTTTGTAAGGCTCCCCGGTAAATCAATGCACCTGCAAGCGTTGCCACAAAAGCGGGTATTTTCAACTGGGCTACCATAAAACCCATGATCAGCCCTGCGATGATACCTAGCACCAGAACGAGCGGGATGGTCGCATACACAGGCAGGTTCCAATATTTCAAAGCGATTGCGGCGATTGCTCCGAGGAAGCCGGCGAGAAAACCAACCGATAGATCGATATGCCGGATGACGATGACTAATGTCATGCCGACCGCCAATACCGCAATATAACTGGTCGCATTCACCAAATTGCCGATGTTTCTCGGGGTAAGAAAGATACCTTTCGTCGTGATGGTGAAGATCACAATGATTGCGATGAAGGCAATATACATTCCGTAGTCACGGATATTTTCTCGAAATATTTTCTGTACATCCTTGATGAGGGTCATTTTGGTCCTCTTCCCACGAATCACCCAACTACTTTGTTGGCAAAGTCATCGCGAGCGCCAATAATGTAGGCTACCACTTTCTCGCGGAACTCATCAATATCACCTTCCACAGGACAGTCGAGTACTTTACGCCCATGACGCAGTATGATCATGCGGTCGCTTACCTGGTAAATATCTTCCAGGCGGTGGCTGATAATAATGATCGAAGCACCCTGTGCCTTGAGTTCCCGTACCAAATCAATCACCTTGCTAATCGCTGCCACGCTCAAAGCTGCAGTGGGCTCGTCCATGATGGTGACCTTGGAGTTGAAAGCCGTAGCGCGAGCAATAGCCACTGCCTGGCGCTGACCACCGGACAACCTCTCCACAAACAAGCGCACTGAGGGGATGTCAATCTTGAGACGATCCAGCAGGCGTTGTGTCTCTTGTTCCATGTGATGGCTGTTTAATACACCGATCGGGCCGAGTTTAGTGCCAACCTCTTCACGTCCGAGGAAAACGTTGGCGGTCACGTCAAGGTTGTTGGCAAGAGCCAGGTCCTGGTAAACCATCTCGATCCCCAGTCGGCGCGCAT
>DATDRM010000370.1:0-4720 GCA_035291705.1 Anaerolineales bacterium | reverse complement strand
CTGGCAGGGTTGATGCTCGAAGATTGGCTGGCGTAGGGCTTTTCCTGACCTGCCCCTATCTCATGCTATAATCCTTGAATAGCAGTGAGGTAAGTTGGAGGAACTATATGGAACACCCGGTTGAGGCTCAAGTAATTGACTCTCGCCACCTGAAGCTAAAAAAGCCAATTCAAAATCCACCTGGTTCAAAGGTTATGATCACGATTGAACCAGCGGAAGCAATTGCCGAAGATCAGTCGTGGTACACACTTTCAGCTGGAGGACTACAAGCCGCCTATGGCGAGGATGAGCCTGATTATTCCCTGGAAAGGATCAAGATACCCAATCCTGAATTTCAGCCATGAAAGAGGGGGATATCATCCTGACGCCGATTCCGCAAGCCGATGGCATGGTTAAAAACCGTCCAGCCATCTACCTCCGCGAGATGCCGCCCTTCCGAGACGCATTGGTATGCGGAGTCAGCACTCAGATTCACCAGCTTGCGCCTGATTTTGACGAGTTGATTACCAGCCAGGATAATGACTTTTCCAGCAGCGGGTTGGTCAGCGACTCGCTCATCCGGCTGGGCTTTCTAGCGGTGGTGCCGCGCCGGAACATTATTGGCAGCATCGGATCGATCTCGCCTGAAAGACACAAACGATTGCTCCATCGGTTGAGCGAATATCTGGTCAAGGCTCCCTGACAGGCTCGCACTTTCAACCTAGCGGTGCTATCAATTAAGTGTTTCCTTTCTCCCCCATCTGATATATAATTAACCCGCGCCATGATCCTCGCCGTAGCCATCTACAACCCAATGAGCTAAAATCGTGGTCTCACCCCTCTTTTCTATCAGAACCTTATCCCTGAACCGATCACCAACCATTTCCGGTTGGTGGACTTGTCTAGCTCCGAGTTCAATCAAAAAATATACATAATTAGGAGAAAAATAACATGAGACTCGATCCCCCTGTGAAAGTAACACACGAACAGATCACGATTGACGTAGCCGAGATCGAACCGATCCTGCAAGGACCGGCAATGGAACTAAAGCCCTGGCCGCCGGCAACCGTCGTCCTGGGCGATGGGCGCACCATGTTCGTGCGCGCTGCCCGATTAGATGAAGTACCAACGCTGCTGGAGTATGTCAGGAAAGTCATGCAATTCGAACACGACTTTTACGACATCGTCGGGGCGCGGGTGTACGCCGAGATTTTGGGCTGGTATCGCAAAAGACTCAAAGATCCCTACGTCATGGTGGGCATGATCGACGGCCAACTGGCTGGTATTATCAATGGCCGCGTGAGGGATAAAGACATCAACATCAGCCACCACACCCTGACCCTCATGCGCGGCGGACGTGTTGGCGCGGTCTTATTCTACTGCAAGGCTTATTACGCTTTCGAAATTCTGGGTAATACCGAGTTCTGGTCCACCTACGAGAGTTACAACGGCTGGCGAATTGGCAGCCTGGCCATGGCCCAACCCAGCTACCCCTGGCCCGAGTTCCAACACGAACTCGGTGGTGCGCGGGTGTATTATGTCACCCGGGAATACTGGGATTCGACCATCAAGTATTATTCCCGGCAGATGGTGGGTTCCGATCTCAACTTCGTCGTCCCGGAAGAAATCATCAAGGCCAACCATACCATCCCACCCCCTGGTGAGATAACGGTTTAGACTGGCATTACAGGATCAGGAAAACCTATGGCATACATTAAGGTAGAAATCCGCTCAGGCGCTTACTACGACTCTGTGATCCTCATGCAGCTGCAACGCTCTCTTGCCGCACAGCCTGGTGTCCTGGATGCCGGGGTAGTCATGGGCACAGATGCCAATAAGGACGTTTTAGCTCAGAGCAATTTATTAGCACCCGAAGCCCAGGCCGCCGGCGCGGACGACATGGTCATTGTGGTGAGGAGTGAAGCCGAGGCAGCCGCTCGCGCCGCCCTGGATCAGGTCGATCAACTTCTCGCCGCCCGCCGCAGCGGGGGTGTAGAAGCAGATTACCTTCCCAAGACCCTGGACTCAGCAGCCCAAATGCTGCCTGAAGCCCAATGGGTACTGATCTCAGTGCCGGGGCGCTACGCCGCCAGCGTAGCCCGCCAGGCTCTGGATTTGGGCAAGCATGTTTTCCTGTACAGCGATAACGTTTCTCTTGAGGATGAGATTAAGTTGAAAAGGATCGCCGCAGATAAGGGCCGGCTGGTTATGGGCCCGGACTGTGGCACTGCCATCGTCAACGGCGTCGGCCTGGGTTTTGCCAATAAGGTACGCCGTGGTCCGATCGGCATGGTTGCCGCTTCGGGGACCGGGTTACAGCAAGTCAGTGTCCGGATTCATCAGATGGGCTCCGGTTTAACCCATGCTCTCGGCACTGGAGGGCGCGATCTCTCGCAGGAAGTAAACGCAGTCACTGCCCGCCAGGGACTTGACCTGCTAAGCAGGGACCCCGAGACGCGCGTCATCGTGCTGGTGTCCAAACCCCCCTCTCCTAAGGTGGCGGGCGAGTTGGTAGAAACTGCCCGTTTGACTGGAAAACCGGTCGTGGTTGATTTTATTGGTTATTCCACCCGGATCCGCCAAGTGGATAACGTGTTTTTTGCGACCACCTTCGATGAGACTGCCGAGACGGCCGTTCACTTGGCGAGTCTATCCCAGGTTGCGGGACCCGTATCGGACTTGAAGCTCGATCGATTTAAACCCCCTCAGCGGTACCTGAGAGGCCTTTTCTCGGGAGGTACCCTGGCGTATGAGGCTCTGCTGGTATTGCAGAACTACACCCCGGTGGTCTACTCGAATGCTCCCCTGGACAAGAAATACCGCCTGACCGACTCACTGGTCAGCCAACAGAATACAATCATCGACCTGGGGGAGGATGAGTTTACCGTAGGCCGTCTACACCCGATGCTGGACAACGATCTCCGCATTCGGCGACTGGAGGCAGAAGCCCACGATCCAGAAGTGGCAGTGATCCTGTTGGACGTTGTGCTGGGATACGGCGCTCATCCCGATCCAGCCAGCGAATTGGCCCCAGCCATACAAAAGGCGCGTGATACCGCCGAAAAAGCCGGACGTTACCTGGAGGTCGTGGCTGTCGTATCCGGTACCGACGAGGATCCGCAGGACATGAATGCCCAGGTAAAGCAGCTGAGAGAGGTGGGGGTGCGGGTTGAGACCAGCAACGATGCTGCAGTCCGCTACGTAGGCCGTTTGGTACGAGCTCTGGATCCGGAAAACCACCGGGCGAGTAGTGGCAATATCAGGAGCATTGACTTATCTGTGCTGGGCCGACCCCTGGCGGCCTTAAATGTTGGCCTGGAATCGTTTACACAAAGTCTGACAGCTCAGAATGCTCAAGTCATTCACGTGGATTGGCGACCGGCCGCTGGTGGGAATGAAAAGTTGATGGCCATCCTGGAACGAATGAGAAGCTGAAGGATTTAAAACCAATGGACATAACTAAAGCAAACAATGAAGCCGTAGAGAAGATGATGGAAGCCCGTCCGGTAGTGATCGGCATGGGCAAAGCCCTGGACGTCATCCCCGGCATGCGTCCGGATTTGCTGCTCCATGCCGGCCCGCCGATCACCTGGGAGCGTGCCTCTGGACCGATGCGCGGCGCCATCACCGGCGCCTTGATCTACGAAGGCAAAGCCAAGAACGAAGCACAGGCTCAGGCCCTGGTCGAATCGGGGGCGATCCAGCTTGAGCCCTGCCACCACCACCAGTCTGTCGGCCCGATGGCGGGGGTCATCTGCCCTTCCATGTCCGTTTACATCCTAGAAAACAAGACCCACGGCAACAAATCTTACTCAAATTTGAACGAGGGCTACGGCAAAGTCCTGCGCTACGGCGCTTACAGCGAGGAAGTATTAGCTCGCCTGCGCTGGATGGAAGAGGTGATGGCCCCGGTATTGGGCAAGGCGATCGAAATGTCCGGCGGGATCGATATGCGCGTCCTATTATCCGAAGCTTTGCACATGGGGGACGAAGGGCATAACCGCAACAAAGCCGGTTCGATCCTGTGGACCACCAAACTGGCCCCGTTCATCGCCAGAGCTGCCCCTGATCCCGGCGTCGCCTCCGAGGTTATCCGCACCCTGGGCGATAACGCCCTCAGCGTGCTCAACCCGGTGATGGCGGCCTGCAAGGCGATGGTTGACGCCGGTCACGGGGTGGAGGGCAGTACGGTTGTCAGCGTGATGGCCCGCAACGGAACCGACTTTGGCATCCGCGTCAGCGGGTTGGGCGATCGCTGGTTCACTGCCCCCGTCACAGTGCCCCAGGGTCTCTACTTCCCAGGCTTTACCGCCCAAGATGCCAGCGGCGATATCGGCGACAGCACGATCACCGAGACTGCCGGTATCGGGGGCTTTGCCATGGCGAGCGCGCCGGCCATCGTCACCTTCGTCAGCGGTACTCCTAAAGATGCCCTGAACACCACCCTGGAGATGTACGAGATCTGCTTTACAGAGCACAAATACTTCACCATTCCCCCGCTGGATTTCCGCGGCACCCCGACCGGAATCGACATTCGTAAGGTTGTCGAAACGGGCATCACCCCGCGTGTCAATACCGGGATTGCCCATAAGATGGCCGGGGTCGGGCAGGTCGGTGCCGGATTAGTCCGCCCGCCGATGGCCATGTTTGAACAGGCGTTGATGGCTTACGCCGAGCAGTACGGTTTCTAATTGAATGTGAGGCACCTATGAACCGTGAACAATTCATCCAAATGTTAGCC
>DATDRM010000369.1:0-6951 GCA_035291705.1 Anaerolineales bacterium | reverse complement strand
CGTCTTTTCCCGGTCGAGCGGTAGGGGGTCATCCACCGCATGGTTGCAAATCGAATTCGGAAAATTGATATGGTCGCGCTGGATAGCCTGCAAGGTCTTTACAGTGTGCAAGGGGCTGCTCTTGAGCAAACGCAAGGCGCGGAAATAACGCACGCGCGTCCAGATAAGTTCGTCCGGCTCACTTTCGATGGCCTGCATCTGGGGATCCAGGTAATGGTTGGTGTGCACCAGAAAGCCATCCTCGCCGTATAGGATAGCAAAACGGCGTGCCGACACCTCCACGTTGTAGAGCTCCCCGCTTTCATGCACCAGCAAATGGTTGTAACCCGCTGCCCTATGCGGGACGAGCATGTGGCTGATGGCATCCGCTGGGGTGAGCGCCGATAGGACGGCGCGCGAGGCGAAGACGCGTGGGATCCCGATGCGCGAATCGTTGGGATAAACCGAGTCGCAACACTGGGCGATGCCTGCGGCGTTAAAACCGATGTTGGGCAACAGACCGCCATAGGTCATCGCCAGGAAGGCGGGTTCGTCGTCTGGCGTGGCGTGCAAGATATACACGTCGGCTTCGTCTTCCGGCACCCAGTCCTCATTATGGGCGATCAAGACGTGCCCATCTGCGGTGCGTTCATCGTTGACCGCCATCGATGTACACTTGGTCAGGTGCAAAGCGTCCATAGTGACAGCTTCCATAGCATTGAGCACCGCCAGGTCATCAAATTCGACACCGGCGCCCTCTGCGATCCCGAGCAACTCCTCCACATAGCGTGGATAGCGCTCATGGACAAAGGGTATATATTTGCGTGCCTGGATCCTGGCCCCTTCCCATTCGAGTTGCAGGTGTTCATAGACACTTTCGATCAATGTCTGGGCGCTTTCGATACTGCGCCGCACCTGTGTCAGGCAGGCCTCGCCAATCTGGCGTCCCATCTCCCGGTGAGACCCCGAAACCTTGATCAACGGCGGCGGGGTGGGATGGTTAACGGTTTCCAGCAGGACTTGATTTACAGTTTTTTCCACATCCATACTTGTAGCTCCCGAAGTGCGTCGTAGCCCTGGCAATTGCCGGGTTAGACAAGTTATCGATTATACTTATAATCTTCCTCCCAGATTATGCTCGAACTCTGCTGGCTTGACAAGGCCTGAAATCAAGGCTATGTTGAAAGGAAATCCCGATTTATAATTAACTGAACAAGCTGCTCGAGATGACCTGTGTTCTTCAAGGACAATGCTAGATATGAGAAATCGACTTATTTTTCTGACACCAATTACCTTACTGGCGACCCTGGGGCTGGGCGCATGCAATCTATCGGCGCCAACCACGCCAACCCAAGCTGATCTCCCGGCAGCCTATACGGCCGCGGCTGAAACGATCGTCGCCCAGCTTACGCAAATCGCCCAGACGCTCACCCCTACTGCGCCCGGCGGCCCTCTTCCCTCAGCATCTGAAACAGGCATACCGGCAACGGAGGGTTCTCCGACCCAAGTGACGGACACCCCACCCCCAACCGAGACAGAATCGCCAGCCACCCCGACGGCGTCTGCTATTAGCCAAGCGACATCGACCGATACACCCAGCGCGACGGCTACCATCCCGGCTACCGATCCAAAGGCGAGCCTAGGAGATCCCGACTTTGAAGACAGCTTCGCCAACGATTCGAACTGGCCACTCTACGAAGACGACCATGTCTCTTTTGATGTGGATGGTGGCCAGCTGATCATGGTCGCCTTCAACCCCGATTTCTGGGATGGCTTCATGCTATCCTGGGCGCAGGTGGAGGATTTCTACCTGGAGATGACCGCTACCAGCAGACAATGCGCTGGGCTGGACCACCATGGCTTGATGGCGCGCGCCAACCAGAGCGAGCGAGGGTATATCGGATATCAATTAGGAATTTCGTGCGATGGACGCTATTCCCTGCGCATCTGGGACGGTAAAAAGCATATCAAGCTGATCGACTGGACAGAAAGCGAACACCTGCGCGCCGGTTCGAACCAGACTAACCGCATTGGGTTGCTGTTGGATGGAGAGCGCCTATCGTTATTCGCCAACGGGAACCTGCTTGATGAAATCAGCGCCGACGCATTCGAGGACGGCAAATTCGGGGTCTTTATTGGGTCAGTGAACACAGAAGATTTCAAGGTGAGGGTTGACGAAATTGCCTATTGGAGTTTACCATAAGGGATTATAATGGCGGTGTGCACTAACCGGCAAACCCAAGAGAGGAGAACATGAACATTTACGTTGGCAATTTATCGTACGACACCACCGAAGACGACTTGCGTATGGCTTTTGAAAGGTTCGGCCAAGTCACCTCAGCCACCCTGATCAAGGATAAATATACCGGTAAGTCGCGTGGCTTTGGCTTCGTGGAAATGCCTTCCGACGAGGAGGCGCAGGCAGCCATTCAGGGATTGAATGGCACCGAGTTGACTGGCCGCACCCTGACCGTGAACGAAGCCCGACCACGCACCGAGGGGGGTGGTGGCAGAGGTAACCAGTCGCGTGGCGGTGGTGGTCGGCGATATGACCAACGCCGCGGAGAAAAGCGACGCGATTGGGATCGCTGAAGATCACGGTTTAAGTCTAGCTTCCGCTGCCCCGCCGCCAATTGAGAACCGGACTGGCGCCAGCGGGTCGGCGGTGAAGAAATCATAGAGCACGACCGCTTTCTGGCGTCCAATCTCACTGGGATGGACGCCATTTCGCTTGAAGTCGGTGCATTCCCAGGCTAGCCCATCGTTCCTGGGGTTGATACCATCTGCCGATAAGTTAGGTTATAAGACCAGCAGGGTGTTCCCACAATTTAAGCTATTTGCACCGCCGGCGATTTGATCCTCGATCAGCCACTTCATCGACATCCCAATAGCAATAAAACCGAACAATCACACCCAGGGAACTAATGGATGATAGAGCTTAATCACCTGCAAAAGGTGGTGGGACGGAGCGTAGTATTAGACATTGACTCTCTCTTGGTTTCTGCTGGGGACATCATTGCGATTATTGGACCTGGTGACAGTGGTTTTTTCACCATTTAACCGCCCTACAAGCCGTTTAGCGATAATTTGTTGAAAACTTTTTTCCCCTTTGTATAATCAGGGATAATTGCTGAATTGAGCGCCAGCCTGAGGAGATAAGTTATGAACATTATCCAAGTCGAAAACCTGACGCGCACTTTCAATAGCTTTCGTTAGCGGGCAAGGCGACTTTCGCTCTCGTGTGGGGAGATATGGCGATCTTGACGGGTTGTATTGTGGTAGTCTTTATCGCGGTAGTGTGGGCAATTAAACGTGAAGGGAAATAGAAAGGTGGTATAGTTTATTTTCAATTTATCATAAACGCAGGAGGAATCCAACATGAATTATCGTCGCTTTGGACGCACCGGATGGATGGCCAGCGAAATTGGTTATGGCATGTGGGGGATGGGCGAGTGGAGCGGCTCTGACGATGCCGAGTCGCTCCAGTCGCTGCAACGTTCCGTCGACCTGGGCTGCAATTTCTTCGACACGGCCTGGGCCTACGGAGATGGTCGCAGCGAACGACTCCTGGGAAAACTGCTCCGCCAGAATCCCAGCAAGACGCTTTATACTGCGACGAAGATCCCGCCCAAGAATTTAAGGTGGCCCAGCCGCCGCGAATTCACTCTGGAAGACTGCTTTCCACCAGACCACATCCAGGCTTACGTCCACCGCAGTTTGAAAAATGTCGGCGTGGAATGTCTCGACCTGATCCAGTTCCACACCTGGGAAGACAGCTGGATCGAAGATGACCGTTGGGTTAATAAGATGGACGAACTGCGCCGCGAGGGTAAGATCGGCGCGGTTGGGATCAGTATCAACCGCTGGGAGCCCTGGAACGGTGTCCGGGCTGTGCGCAGCGGATTGATCGAGGCGGTGCAGGTGATTTACAACATTTTCGACCAAAACCCAGAGGACGAACTGTTCCCCGCCTGCCAGGAAATGGATGTCGCTGTGATCGCCCGCGTGCCCTTTGACGAAGGCAGCCTCACCGGTACATTAACCTTAGACAGCAAGTGGCCGCAAGGCGATTGGCGCAACACGTATTTTGTGCCAGAGAACCTGAAGGCGAGCGTAGAGCACGCCGAACGACTCACCCCCCTGCTCCCAGCGGGGATGACCATGCCCGAGATGGCCTTGCGTTTCATTCTCAACAACCCGGTGGTCAGCACGATCATCCCCGGGATGCGCAGGCTGCGCCACGTCGAGAGCAACCTCGCTGCCAGCGACGCCGGTCCACTGCCCGCAACGCTCCACACCGCCCTGCGCGCCCACCGTTGGGAGCGCACACCGACGAAGTGGTCGCAGTAGCATTTCTCATATTGGAGATTTATGTAACTTTCCATTAATTTGGGGGTTATCTATGTGCAGGAGAGAGGCACGAATTCCCAATCGGGAAATTATTTTTTGATTATGGAAGGAGAGGGCAATTATGGCGAAAGTTGCTGTAGTGACGGATAGCACCGCTACGCTTCCTCGAGAATACCTGGAACAATACCCGATCTGGGTTGCACCGCAGGTATTAATTTGGGGAGAGGAGACCTTGCTGGATGGGGTGGATATCCAGCCCCAACAATTCTACGAACGGCTGGAAAAGGACCCGCTCCATCCCACCACCTCACAAGTCACACCGGCCAAGTTCAGGGAGATGTTCAGCAATCTGTTGGAGATGGAGTACGACATCCTGGCGGTGCTGGTCTCCCCGAAGCTTTCCGGCACGGTTGATTCAGCTAACCAGGCCAAGGAGATGTTCCCGGGGGCGCCGATCGAGATCGTCGATTCGGAGTCGATAGCGATGGCGATGGGCTTTCAGGTCTTGGTGGCGGCCAGGGCGGCGAAGGAAGGAGCCAGCCTGACCGAGTGCAAAGACCTGGCGCTGAAGTCGCGACCCTGCACCGGAGTGATCTTCGCCGTTGACACGCTGGAATTCCTGCACCGCGGCGGGCGCATTGGCGGGGGGGCAAAATTCCTCGGTTCGGCGTTAGACATCAAGCCGATCCTGGAGATCCGCGACGGGCGGGTCGAATCGGTGGAACGGGTGCGCACGCGCAGGAAGTCGCTGGCACGCGTGGTGAGGTTGATCGAGGAGCGCATCGCCGGGCGGACACCAGTGCGCCTGGCAACCCTCCACGCCAACGCGGAGGAGGATGCGCGCTGGCTGTTGGACGTGGGCTGCGCCCATCTCCAGCCGGTGGAGAAAATTTACTCGGAGGTCAGCCCGGTGGTGGGCACCCATGCTGGGCCTGGGACGGTGGGGCTGGCATTCATGGCTGGAATGTGACTGAGGACGATAGTCGATACATGGATAAGGGAGGCCAAAGGCTTAATGCCCGCCTTCCTTATTTCATGTAAAATACAAGCATTATCGGAAATAAGGGAATGCTTAAGAATCTGCCGCGCCTGGCTCTTTTACCCGTCGAAGACCTGGTGATCCATGAGTGGCACGACGACCAGCGCACGCCGCCATTAATTGAGCGCATGCAGGCGAGCGGGGTCTTCCGCAACCCGCCAATCGTCGCTCCACTCCAGGATGGAACGAAGCGTTACATGGTGCTGGATGGCGCCAACCGCACCACCGCCCTGCAGAAGATGGGCTATCCCCATGCTTTGGTGCAGATCGTCAGAGCAAATCATCCAGGATTAAAGCTGTATACCTGGAACCATGTGGTTTGGGGAATAGATCCAGCAGAGTTCTTTCTGGCTATCCATCAGCTGCCAGATATCAAATTGGTAGGCGCAGAAGAAGAACGGCCAGATTTGTGGGGGGATTGCGCTTTGGCGTCGATCCAGGTGCGGAGAGGCGACTTTTTTTCGGTTTGCACTATGGTGAAAGAGTTGGTAAGACGGGTGGAAATCTTAAACGCCCTGGTGAACAGCTATAAAGATCGCGCTTTTATGGACCGCACGAATGAAAGGAGCGTGGTGCGCTTGAAGGGGATCTATCCCGACCTGAGTGGGATCGTGATCTTCCCCCGGTTTGATATACAACATGTGCTCAGCCTGGCTGGGGCGGGGTACCTTTTACCAGCCGGGATTACGCGCTTCACAGTCTCGCCGCGCGCCCTGCACGTCAATTATCCGCTGGAGGAGCTGGCGGCAGAGAAGCCGCTCGAGGAAAAAAATGAGGCATTGCAGCGCTGGGTCCAGGAGCGCATCGCCCACAAGGGGGTGCGCTATTATGCCGAGGCGACTTTTTTATTTGATGAATAGGTGCTGAAAGGTACACAGGTAGACAGGTACACAGGTGCATAATTGACCCACCTGCTGGGTATCGATCTGGGCACATCGAGTTTGAAGGTCCTGTTGGTGAAGGAGAATGGGCAGATCTCAGGCCGCGGCAGCGCGGAATACCCGATCCAGACCCCGCAACCAGGGCAGGCTGAGCAGGATCCGGACGAGTGGTGGCAGGCCTGCCAGGCGGCTGTCCGCCAGGCGCTGAGTAGCGTTGACGGGCCGGTTAAGGTGGGTGTGATTGGCTTGTGCGGGCAGATGCATGGCACCATCTTGCTCGACAAACAAGACCGGCTCCTGGCCCCGGCCGTGATCTGGCCGGACCAGCGCAGCCCGCGCCAGGTGAAGGAGATCATCGAGCTGGTCGGCGCTGAACGCCTGATCGAGCTGACCGGCAGCCCAGCCGCTACCGGATTCCAGGCTGCCACCGTGCGCTGGTTTCAGCAAGAACAGCCGGAAATATGGCAGCGGGTCAGGCGGGTACTCCTGCCTAAAGACTATTTACGTTGGAGGCTGACTGGCGAGTTCGCCAGCGATGCCAGCGATGGCTCTGGAACGCTCCTGCTCGACGTGCGTTCCCGGGACTGGTCTGGGGAGCTGTTGGCGGCGCTGGATATTAATTTTGCTCAGCTCCCGCCGGTAAAACCGTCGATTGCCATCGCCGGAGAACTCAGATCAGACGTAGCCAGTTTGTTGGGCTTG
>DATDRM010000368.1:0-5806 GCA_035291705.1 Anaerolineales bacterium | reverse complement strand
TTAAGGTCTTTAGCTTGGTTCCAAATACTTACCAGAACATTTCCTTGCGAGTGTTCTGTAGGGTTTATTTAATACTCCCTTTGGTCCTGATTCTGGGCGCATGCAGCCCTGGAGAACCTCAAAGCCCGCTGATTGCCAACTCGGCGATGCCGGAAATATCTCCTCCCCCAACAAACTCCCCTATTCCACCGTTTCCTTCGGCCACCACCCTCTCCTTCCCTTCTACTACTCCTTCTATTACACCCTCTCCCCAGCCCTCCTTTACACTCACCTTCACACCATCCCCTGCTAATGAAATTTGCTGGCGCCAGGGGGGGCGCATCGAAACAGACCAAATCCGCACCGGGTTGCTGCGCCTTCCTCTTGAGTTCCGTGTCTACCTCCCCCCATGTTACGACCAGCACAAGTCGCACCGCTTCCCTGTTCTCTACCTGATCCACGGGCAGAACTATAACGACGACCAGTGGGACCGGCTGGGAGTCGACGAAATCGCCGATGAGCTGATCGCCACCGGAGAGGTGCCGCCCTTCATTGTCATTATGCCGCGCGATCGGGTGTGGAGCCAACCCAGTGAGGATAAGTTCGGTCAAGCGGTGATGGAAGCCCTGCTGCCCTTGATCGATACGAACTATCGCACTCTAGCCGAGCGACGCTATCGCGCCGTCGGCGGGTTATCGCGCGGCGCCGGCTGGGCTGTGCACCTTGGGCTTTCGCATTGGGAATCCTTTGGGGCGATCGGCGCCCACAGCCTGCCCGTATTCTACTCAGATTTGCCCTTTATCAAGAAGTGGCTGGATTCTATTCCTCCAGACTCACTTCCCCGGATTTACCTTGATCTGGGTGACAAAGACCGCTTTCAAATAACGCGTTCAGCGGAATGGTTCGAAGCGCTGCTCACCCAGAAGAATATTCCACACGAATGGCACCTGTATCCGGGATACCACGAAGAAGCTTACTGGCAGGCACACCTTGAGGAATACTTGCGCTGGTACGGAGAGGGTTGGAAAGATAATCCTTAAAAGTTGAAATTAGCTCGCATGTTATAATCCCTGCCATGATACTGACCTTGGAAGAAGTCGAACACATCGCCGAACTGGCCCGCTTGACATTGACGGAAACTGAAACAGAGCGCTACCGCGAGCAGCTTTCTGCCATCCTGGAATACTTCGCCCAACTGCGAGAGTTGGATACCGCCGGCATCTCGCCCACCTCCAGTGTATTGCCGGCTCGCAGCGTTCTCCGTCCCGACGAGCCCCGTCCTGGCTTGAGCCCTGAGCAACTTCTCCGAAATGCCCCTGAAGCCAAGGATAACCAGTTCCGCGTTCCCCTGATACTGGAATAGAATATCTGAGGTCATGACCAGTCTAGTTGACCTCTCACTTCTCGAAATGAACGCTGCCTTGCGCGCCGGCGAAATTTCCAGCCGGGAGCTGACGCTTGCCTGCTTGGAACGAATCGAACGCCTGGAACCTCTGCTACACGCTTTCCTGACGCTGAACCCTGAAAAAGCCCTGGCCCAGGCTGACGCTGCTGACCGCTCCTTGAATGCCTGGCGAAAAGAACCCGATCGGCCATTGCCAGCCTTGCTCGGGATTCCGATCGCCGTAAAAGATGTGTTGTGTGTCGCTGACATACGCTGCACATGCGGATCGCGCATCCTGGATAATTTCTTCCCACCGTATAATGCTACTGTCATAGAGCGATTGCTGGCCGCCGGCGTGGTCATCTTGGGCAAAACCAACACCGATGAGTTCGCCATGGGTTCCTCAACCGAGAACTCAGCCTATGGCACCACGCATAACCCATGGGATTTCGATCGGGTGCCTGGTGGATCAAGCGGTGGCAGCGCAGCAGCCGTAGCCAGCCGCCTGGTGCCAGCCGCCCTGGGCACCGACACCGGCGGAAGCGTACGCCAGCCCGCCTCATTCTGCGGCGTTACGGGTATCAAACCTACTTACGGTCGGGTTTCCCGCTATGGCCTGGTCGCCTATGGCTCTTCCCTCGATGTGGTCGGAGCATTCGCCCATTCGGCCGCTGAAGTGGTCTTGCTTTTCACATTGATGGCAGGTCACGACCCGCTTGACGCCACCACAGTTGACTTGCCTGTCCAGGAGGTCCGTCTCTCACAGCCGGCTGGACATGATTTTCCAGAGAGAGCATTGCAGGGATTGTGCATTGGGGTTCCCCAGGAGTATTTCGTCTCTGGCATCCAACCCGAGGTTGACGCCGCTGTCCATCAGGCGATTGCCGTGCTGGAATCGCTGGGAGCCGAAGTCCGACAAGTCAGCCTACCGCATACTGGATACGCCCTGCCCGTTTATTACCTGATCGCTCCAGCAGAGGCCTCCGCCAATCTGGCGCGGTATGATGGCATCCGCTACGGGCCGCGCCAACCGACCGATGACATATGGGAAGTCTTCAGGTGCACGCGGGGAGATAAATTTGGCCCGGAAGTCAAGCGGCGGATCATGCTGGGTACCTATGCCCTCTCGGCGGGTTATTACGATGCCTACTATGGCCAGGCTCAGAAGGTACGTACGCTGATTAAGCACGATTTTGAGTCCGCCTTCCAATATGTAGACGTGGTCGCTGCGCCGGTCGCCCCCACAACTGCTTTCCGGATTGGCGAGCATGGCGATGATCCGCTATCCATGTATCTGGAGGATGTGTTCACCTTGCCGGCCAACCTGGCCGGAGTGCCGGGGCTGGCTTTCCCCGTAGGCTTCGACAGCCGCGGTTTGCCAGTCGGCATGCAATTGATGAGCCCCCACTTCCGGGAGGATATCCTCTTCCAGGCCGCCCATGCCTTTCAACAGGTCACGGATTGGCACTTGCGACGACCTCCGTTGGAACCTGACACAATTTAAGGTGCTTGGCATTGACAGGCACTAGCCCCCAGGCTAGCCATGCATCTGGCGAGAAAAATGCCCTGGACTACGCCCAAATGGTTAGCTACATCATGTGAGACGAGAGGTATTTATGCTTTCTTTGCTCCCTCAAACTGCACAAGAATTTAAAGATTGGTCCTGGCCACAAATCGACCCCTACTTTGCAGACCTGCGCAAACGATCCATTACCGATGCGAACATCAACAATTGGTTGGCGGATTGGTCTCAATTAGGCAAGCTCCTGGACGAAGCCTTCTGGCGCTTATACGTGGCTCACACGATCGATACCACAGACCAGGAAACCGAACGACGTTATACTTTTTTCCTGGACGAAATCCGTCCCCGCGCCAAGGCGGAGGAGCAAAAACTTAAAGAAAAATTCCTTGCCAGCGGATTTTCGCCGCCCGACTTTAATGTGCCCCTACGAAATATGCGCGCCCAAGCCGACATGTTCCGCGAGGCAAACCAGCCATTGTTGAGCGAGGAACTGAAACTCTCCTCCGCGTACGACAAGCTTATTGGCGCGCAAACCGTGCAGTGGGAAGGACAGGAAGTAACCCTTTTACACCTCCAGCCCGTATACCAGGAATTCGATCGAGACCGACGTGAGCGCGCATGGCGCTTGGCGGCTGAACGGCAGCTGGCTGACCGGGGGGTGATTAATGGCTTATGGGCGAAATTTATGTCTGTGCGCCGCCAGCTCACTATCAACGCAGAATTGCCCGATTACCGCGCCTTTCGCTGGATTGAACTGCTTCGTTTCGATTACACGCCGCAGGACTGCTTCCATTTTCATCGAGCGATCGAAAAGGTCGTCGTTCCGGTTGCCAAAATGATCTACGAGAAACGCCGCCGGAGGCTGGGCGTGAATACCTTACGCCCTTGGGACCTGGAGGTGGATCCTCAGGGAAAGCCTCCTCTCCGCCCTTATAGCACCATTGCTGAGCTTGAAACCAAGGTGGCTACGATGTTCCAAAGTGTCGATCCTCGCTTTGGAGATTACTTTGAGACCATGCGCCGGGAAGGCTTGCTCGACCTGGACAATCACAAGGGGAAGGCGCCAGGGGGGTACTGCACAATTTTCGCTGCGACACAACGGCCCTTTATCTTCATGAATGCCGTTGGCATCCACGACGATGTCCTAACCCTGCTCCACGAGGGTGGGCATGCCTTCCATGACTTTGAACGCAGCCACTTGCTCTACCATCACCTGGAAATCCCCCTGGAATTTGCTGAAGTAGCCTCAACGAGCATGGAGCTATTGGCTGCTCCTTATCTTGCGAAGGATTTTGGCGGTTTTTACAGCCCAGAAGACGCTGCCCGCGCCCGCGTAGAACACCTGGAACGCGGCCTGCTGTTCTGGCCTTATATGGCCGTCGTTGACGCCTTCCAACACTGGTGCTACGAGAATCACCAGGCCGCTTCCGATCCCGCCAACTGTGACGCTAAGTGGGTTGAACTTTGGGAACGCTTCATGCCAGGCGTGGACTGGAGCGGCCTCGAACAAGAGAGGATGACCGGTTGGCAGCGCAAACCGCACATTCATGAAAATCCGTTTTATTACGTAGAATACGGCTTAGCCCAGCTGGGCGCGGTCCAGGTCTGGCGCAACACTCTAGACGATCGGGCAAGCGCCATTGCTTCATATGTAAAGGCGCTTTCCCTGGGGGGATCAGCACCGCTCCCGCATTTATACTCAACCGCTGGCGCCAGATTCGCCTTCGATGCCGGTACCTTGGGTATGGCAGTGGATTTAATGCAAAAGACGATTGCCGAGTTGGAAGATTCATTATGACAAAGGAAGAGAAATGCAATTTTTAAACCTTGGTCGAAGTGGCCTCAAAGTCTCTCGCATATGCCTGGGCACGATGACATACGGCTCCTCACAATGGCGGAGGTGGGTGCTGGACGAGGATGATTCTCGCCCGTTTATCCAGCGTGCTCTAGAGCTGGGCATCAATTTCTTCGACACGGCTGATATATATTCTAGCGGCCAAAGCGAAGAGATCCTGGGACGCGTCCTCACCGAATCCGCTCGGCGAGATGAAGTCGTCATTGCCACGAAAGTATATTTTCCGATGGGCAATAGTCCAAACCAGCGCGGCCTGTCGCGTGTCCACATCCTCAACGCCATTAACGCTTCTCTGCGCCGTCTGGGAATGGATTATGTTGACTTATACCAGATCCATCGCTGGGACCCGGAGACGCCCATCGAGGAGACCCTGGAGGCTCTGCACGAGGTGGTTAAATCCGGGAAAGCACGCCATATTGGCGCCTCCAGCATGTATGCCTGGCAGTTTGCCCAATCCCTTTACCTGGCTGATCTGCACAGCTGGACACGCTTCATCTCCATGCAGAACCATTACAACCTGGTTTACCGTGAAGAAGAACGCGAGATGTTGCCGCTATGCCAGGCGGAAGGGATCGGCGTGATCCCTTGGAGCCCACTGGCGCGCGGCTTTCTGATCGGTAACAGATCCCGAGAAGGAGGGGGGACGACGACCCGCGCTCAGGTCGATGACTTTGCCCACAATATGTATTACCAGGAAATCGACTTCAAAGTGGTCGACCGGGTGATGGAACTGGCTAAGCAGCGTGGGGTGGTGCCTGCTCAAATTGCCCTGGCTTGGTTGTTGCACCAGCCTGGCATAACTGCACCGATCATCGGAGCGAGCAAAATGCACCACCTGGAAGATGCAGTCGCTGCCCTGGAGATCAAACTGAGCAGAGAAGAGCAGATTTACCTGGAGGAACCTTATCGCCCCCACCCGGTGTTGGGTCACAGCTAACTTGTTAACAAATATCTTTTCTACCAGAGACCGGATTGACATGGTTCCTTGCTGCACACAAGAATTCATATATATTTCTTATGGCGCAGGTACCTACTATTGATATAATCCTCAATGGCAGAGTGTTTC
>DATDRM010000367.1:0-3018 GCA_035291705.1 Anaerolineales bacterium | reverse complement strand
CAAGGTCAGCACGCAGACGCGGGCCGCCCCCGCCCGGTGCAGCTGGCGCGTGATCTCTTCCAGCGTTGCGCCAGAGTCGAACAGATCGTCCACGACGAGCAGGCGTTTTCTGCTGACTTTTCCCTGAACGGCGAATGCGCCAGCCACGTTGGCGCGTTTCTGCGCCAGGGAGTGCAATTCCTTCTGGAGCGCAGTTTGTCTTGTTTTGACCAGAGCGGGCAGGACCGCCAGCCTCAGATTCTCGGCCAGGGCTTTGGCAAACAGGCTCACCGGGTCGAGCGGGCGTGGGGTGGATGGCGGCACGGGGACGATGGCGTCCACCTGGGCCAGTTCAGGGTGTTCGGCGAGCAGCGCCAGGGTATGCTCGACCAGCGGCGGCAAGGCGGATAGGTCGCCCTCGTATTTCAGACGGTAAGCCAATTCACCCACCACGCTGCGCTTCCATTCCGCACCGGCAAAGCGGCTGTGGAAATCCAGCGCCCAGCCGGCCTGCCACGTCCCGGGCAAGGGGCGCGGGTGGGGGCGGGAAAGAAATTCTATAATTGGATCTTCTCCGGCAGGCGGTAGTTTCAACCCCTCCACAACACAGCAGATGATGCCATAGCTTATTTCTTCGGGGAGCAAGGCTTTGATTGGCGCCAGATAATCCACCGATCCCACGCGCTGAATCGCCGTTTCGATTTGTTGGCGTACATCGGCAGGGACAACTGCCTCCACCTGGACGTCCCCAGCAGCGATTAACCTGGCGAGATGGTTGTAAATCGTATTGAGCGACAGCCCGCGCTGCCGGGCAATTTGCTCTAGGCTGTGACCCTGGGAGAATAACTGGGCCGTGTATTCCAGCGTGCTCCCGGCTGCACGTTCGGCCTTCTTGTGCGCCACCTCCTCATCAGGAATCTGGCGAGGCAGGCGCAGAGGGATGGCAGATTTCCCCTGGATGGCCGCCTCACCCAGCGCGGTCAGGCTGATTACCGGATATTTCCCGCCGATAACCTTGAGATAACCCAGTTGGATCAATTGCTCTACCAGTTCCTCGATTTCCCATTGGCGAAAAACTGCCAGCCGGCCATAGTAAGTATTCTGGTCGTAATGGAATTTCTTAATATCCACCGCTCGCGAGCCCTTAAGAATCTGCGCCAGCTTCTCGCGCCCGACTCTAATCTTCATGCGGCGTATGGTATCCAGAAGGATCAAGGCGACCCGTTGGGACTGCTCTAAATGAATGACGTCGTTGTCTGGGGGCAGAGTGGGTTGCTGTACCCGGCAGTTATCACAGCATTCGGGCGCTTCCGCCGGACCGTGGTCGCCAAAATGCACCAGCAGGATGCGGCGGCGGCAGGTGTTCGCCTCTGCGTAGATGACCATCCGCTCCAGTTGAGCCGTTCTATGGCGCTGGTGCTCCTTGATCCTGGTGGCAGTGGACTGGATTTTTTGCTCGTTCCACTTGCCGCGATGCAGCAGCATCCGCGTGCCCTCATCCCCCAACCGTTCGACGGCCCCGCAGCGCTCCAGCTCTGCCAGACCAACCCGGACTTTCACTTCGGGCAGACCTGTCGAGCGAGAGAAGTCATCCGTCGCCATCCAGGAATCAATGCTGGCAGGTATGCGGAGAGCCTCGTAAAGGGCGCGCAGCTCACCGGAGGTGATGGCGCTGTTCTCGATAAAGTATTCCTGCAAGGCGCGATCCTCAGGAGCATAAAGCAGCACGGCCCGCGCGGGATGTCCATCGCGGCCGGCACGCCCGGCCTCCTGGTAATAGGCTTCTAACGAGCCGGGCATGGCATAATGCACCACCTGACGCACATCTGGCCGGTCTATGCCCATGCCGAAGGCGTTGGTGGCCACCACGACCGGCAGGTCTCCGCCGAGAAAAGCCTCCTGGATGCGAGAGCGTTCTCCAGCCTCCAACCCGGCGTGGTAGTGCTCTGCCGGGACCCGGGCAACCTGGCGCAAGAATTCGGCCATTTCCTCGGCGTCCCGGCGGGTGCCAACGTAGACGATCGTAGCCCCATCTTCTGAATTGGCGATCAATTCACGCACAGCTTGTAGTTTGGCTGGCAAGCTGGCGGCGTAGCGCACCTCGAAGGTCAGGTTGGGACGGTTGAAGCCGGTGACAATTCGACATGCAGACGGCAAGCTCAACAGGCGCACAATGTCATCCTGCACTTGCGGGGTGGCTGTGGCGGTCAGGGCGACCGTTAGGGGATTGCCCAGCGCGGCGCGCGCCGTGGCGATGTGCAGGTAATCGGGGCGGAAATCGTGCCCCCACTCGGAGATGCAGTGCGCCTCATCCACTGCCAGCAGGCTGACCTTCTGATGGCGCAAAGCTTTATAAAATGGTGCACTGCGTAATCGCTCTGGGGCGATGTAAACGATGTGATAACCCCCTTTAGCGAGGATCTCCAGCCGTCTGTTTTGCTCATTGACCGGGAGAGCACTATTAATGAACGCCGCAGGGATGTGGTGACGCACCAGGCTGTCGACCTGGTCTTTCATCAGGGCGATCAGCGGCGAAACCACCAGGGTCAACCCTGGCAGGTGGAGGCTGGCCAGCTGGTAGATCAGGGATTTTCCGGCGCCGGTGGGCATGACCACCAGTGTGTGCTGGTTGTTCAGCAAGCTCTGGATCGCCTCAGCCTGCCCGAGGCGAAAACTGGTGAAGCCGAAATTTGATCGGAGGCTGGCAGCAATGTTTGCATCCATGTGCTATCCCCTTCAGTTGTATTCGCCTATTCTACCCCTGTTTCTTTGAAGGCTCTCTGCAGCAGATCAGCAACCCCGAGGTCGACTGCCCATTTTCGTAAATAATCCGGGTCTAATCGATCTGCCTGCACCGCCAATACACCCAGAACTTCTCGCCACTGCCGGTCTGAGACCTCGCCACCCAATCGATTCCATTCAAGTTTGGTCAGGATAATGTCTTCGGCGAGCATCCACACACTGACAGATTCAGGCAGCAAGGTTATCCCTCATCTGAGCGCGGGCCATACGCTTTACGTGCCAGGTCTTCACCTAACA
>DATDRM010000366.1:0-5468 GCA_035291705.1 Anaerolineales bacterium | reverse complement strand
AAATCGGTAGTGTCGAGCTCGACCAGCTGCCCGCCGATCGCCAGAGCCTGGTACTCACCGCGCCAGAGCGAATGGCGGATATCACCCTCCGTCAGGTGGTCGATATGGCCGGGGTGACGCTCTGGCGCGCCGGCGCGGCTCCTGAAGCGCTCCAGCAGGATTTCGGGCTCGGCGCGGCAGAGAATCTGAAATGGTACGAATTCGGATTGGCTTTTCAATGCTAAAAATTTATTTGTGTCGACCTGGGCCTTGAAGTTGGCCTCGACGATCAGGGACTTACCAGACTTGAGAAGGGATTCTACGAAGTAGTATAGCAGATCGTAGCTGGCCAGGCTCAACAATTTCGACCACTGCTTGTCTTTCCACCCCAGGCGGTCGAATAAGATTTCCTTGATGCCATCCTTGTAGATGAACGGGAGGCGGAAATCCGCCGCCAGGCGCAGCCCCAGGGTCGTCTTGCCTGTGCATGGCGCGCCGGTTACGATCACGAGTAAAGGGGAAGGCATAGGCTTATCGAGCTCTTGGTTAATTTTAACACCAAGTGAACTATTACTGTCACCTGATCATTTGAGTAAAGACATCGGTATGTTTCATACCTGCAAATTATGCTTGAATGAGCAATTTTAACTTGACATTTATTTATTTTTTTGCTAAAATGAACAATAAACAAACACAAACGAGCACATATGCTCACAAATGAAGCTCTTCTCAAGGCTGAAAGACACAACCACATCCGCAAGCTGGTCGAGCAAAAAGGGCGCGTGATGGTCGCCGAACTGAGCCTCCTGTTCGAGGTCAGTGAAGCCACGATCCGGCGGGACCTGGAAGACCTGGATGGGCAAGGTTGGATTCAGAGGACTCATGGCGGCGCAGTGCGCGTCGAGCGGGCAACCAAGGAACCCCCGATGCTGCTGCGTACGACTGAGCAGCTCGCCGAGAAGCAGCGGATAGGCCAGGCTGCCGCAGGTTTAGTTAAAGATGGGGAAACCATATTCCTGGGCAGCGGCACGACTGTGCTCGAAATCGCCCGCCACCTGCCCAAGGATCTAAATCTGACAGTGATTACTAACTCATTACCGGTTGTCAATGAACTCACTGACCGGCCCAATGTCGAATTGATCGTGATCGGTGGTCTTTTGCGGCATAGCGAGCTGTCGATGGTTGGGCACATTGCGGAACAGGCCATCCGCGAATTTCGGGCAGACCAGGCGTTTATGGGGATGCGCGCCATCGATGCACGGCACGGGTTCACAAACGATTATTTGCCCGAAACCATGACAGATCGGGCGATTCTAAGTCTCGCCCCGCGTATTATTGTGTTGGCTGACCACCGCAAGTTTGGCCGCGTCAGCTCTGTCCTGGTAGGTCCGGTGACAGTGGCCCACATGGTGATCACCGACAAAGCCACCTCCGAAGAATGTATTGTAGAGCTCAGGGAATTGGGCATAGAAGTCCTTCAGGTTTGATATTTGGCGCACGACTGAATCGAAAATGCCTCACACCAAACTGTCTTTGGGAGAATTTGTACCAAAGCCCAGGCTTTGGGTGAAAGAGACACCAGTTCTCTCCTCCAGGTTTCCGGTGATCGACGCGCACAACCACCTGGGTGAGACTTTCGGTGGAGGGTGGTGTAACCGCCCTGTGTCAGAGCTCTCGGAGGTGTTGGATGAAGCCGGTGTCTGTGTGCTTGCAGATCTGGATGGGGGTTGGGATGAAGATATTCTCTACCAACGCCTTGACAAATACAAGGCCTTCGCTCCAGATCGCTTTTGTTTTTTTGGGGGCGTGGATTGGGCGGCCTGGCCTGATCACGGAGACCGCTTCGGCGAGTGGGCGGCCGCCGGCCTGCGCCGTCAGGCAGCCCGCGGGGCGCAAGGCTTGAAGATATGGAAATCGTTCGGTCTGCACGTGCGCGATCAGCATAAGGCGCTCGCGCCGGTAGATGATCCTCGCCTGGATCCCATTTGGGAGACGGCTGCGGAACTGAACCTGCCGGTCCTCATCCATGTCGCCGATCCGGTCGCCTTTTTCGATCCCCTGGATGCGACCAACGAGCGCTGGGAAGAACTGCATGCCAATCCGGATTGGCATTTCCCTAACCCGCCTTTCCCACCTTTTATCACCATCCTTGAGCAGTTAGCCAACCTGGTGGGGCGCCACCCGGCGACGACTTTTATCGGCGCCCACGTCGGCTGCTACGCTGAGAACCTGGAATGGGTCGGCCAGCTGCTGGATCGGTGCCCCAATTTCGCTGTCGACATCGCCGCTCGCATCGGGGAGCTGGGCCGCCAGCCCTATACGGCGCGCCGGTTTTTTCAGCGCCACCAGGACCGCATCCTGTTTGGTTTGGACTGCCCACCCGATTTGGCCTATTATCGCCTGTACTACCGCTTTCTGGAAACGGACGACGAGTATTTCAATTACGATCTAGCCGATCCGCCCAGCCAAGGCCGCTGGCGCATCTATGGCCTGCACTTGCCGGATGACGTTCTGGAGAAAGTCTATTATTTGAATGCCAGGCGTTTATTGAATCTTGACAAATAATTACCTGTCCTGCTATCTCGAATCCTAGGATATGACTTGTAATCCTCCTGACGCCCAGCCCATGGCGAACCATTGGGACGCCCACTCCTCAAGGGGCGAGAAGAATGCTAGCGAAGGTTTGCTCGAGATCCTGCGCGACCAGAAGCGGGGCCTGGCACGCGGCATCTATTCCATTTGTTCAGCTAACCGCTTCGTAATCGAGGCCTGTATGCAACAAGCTGACCAAAACAGCAGTCCTCTGCTCATCGAGGCGACTTGCAACCAGGTCAACCAATATGGTGGTTATACCGGCATGAATCCCCGGCAGTTTGTCCAATACGTGCAGGAGATCGCTGCCAGCCGGGGATTTCCAACAGAGAGGATCATTCTGGGAGGTGATCACCTGGGGCCTGGCCCCTGGCAAACGGAAGACGTCCGGGGGGCTATGGAAAAAGCGCGCCAACTTGTCCATGACTTTGTGCAAGCTGGTTGCACCAAGATCCACTTGGACGCCAGCATGCGCTGCGCCGACGATGCGCCCGAGCGCCCACTTGACCCACAGATTGCAGCCGAACGGGCTAGCGAACTTTGCCAGGTGGCTGAGGCGGCCGCAGTGGCAGTCAAGGCCGCCGAACGACCTCTCTATATCATCGGTACGGAAGTTCCGCCTCCGGGTGGATCTCAGGAGAAGGAAAGCTCCCTGCTAGTCACCACAGTGGAGCATGCACGCCAGACCATCGAGCTGATTCAGTCCGCTTTTCAGGTGCGAGGACTGGACTCGACCTGGGAACGGGTGATCGGATTGGTGGTGCAGCCCGGAGTTGAGTATGGCGACGATGCCCTGTTTGAGTACGACCGCTCCAAAGCCAGGCCGCTCTCTGAGTTCATCGAGACCCTCCCCAACTTGGTTTACGAAGCCCACTCGACCGACTACCAGAGCTGCCGGGCGCTCCAACAGATGGTGGAGGACCATTTTGCTATCCTGAAAGTCGGCCCGGCGCTGACCTTTGCCTTCAGGGAAGCGGTCTTCGCCCTGGCGATGATGGAGCAGGAATGGCTGGCACACCGTCCTGGGGTCGCCCTTTCCCGGTTCTTTGAGATACTGGATGAGGTTTTAAGCCGGGATCCCCTCCATTACGTTAAATACTATGAGGGAGATAAATCTCGGGTAGCCTTTGCACGCAAGTACAGCTTCAGTGACCGTATTCGTTATTACTGGAATAACTCGGAAATTGAGCGTGCCCTGTCTAGATTGCTGGAGAACCTAGCACGGAACCCTCCCCCGTTAACCCTGATCAGCCAGTTCCTGCCCGTCCAATACCAGAATATCCGGACTGGAAAGATTGGGAACCATCCGCGCCAGTTGGTCTGGGACCGGATCAGGGAGGTGGCGGCCTGTTATTCCCAGGCTTGTAGTAATTCTTATGATGATTAAACTTGACTTAAATGGAATACGCGGGATACAGGCGTAATAAAACCACGAAAAATTTACTCAAATAAAAGGTAACCCTATGCAGACAGCCGACCAGTTCCATACCTACCACGAAATAATCTCCCAGACACATGCCTGGCAGGCAGCGTTGCAAGAGACGAGTAACAAAGCAGACCAGTTGTTAGCCCTGTGGAACGCCCAGCCATTTCAAACAGTGATCTTTACCGGGTGTGGTTCGACCTATTACCTGGCGCGGGCAGCTACCTTGCTCTTCCAGGGGAGCGTTAGGACGACAGCTGTAGCTTACCCTGCCTCCGATATCCTACTCTACTCTGATTTGGTCTTAAGGGGGGGAGAACCCAAACTGCTTGTGGCGATTTCCCGCTCAGGCGAAACTACCGAAACCCTGAGGGCAGTCGACCTGTTCCGCGCTCACACGAAAGGCCCGGTGATCGGTATCACCTGTTATGAGCACAGCTCTCTATCAAAGTCAGTTTCGCTGGCTATAGTAATCGGAGAGGCACAGGAGTACAGCGTGGCTCAAACCCGTTCGTTCTCTTCGATGTTGGTAGCAGTCCAGGCGCTTACCATCCTGCTGGGCAGTAGAAAGTGGAGCAGTCCGTTTCTGCAGTTACCAGTTTACGGGGTGGACTTGATTGCAGAGTATCACGATCTCGCCCGCAAGCTTGGCGAAGATGTCACCCTGGAGCGCTTTTTCTTCCTGGGCAGCGGACCGTATTATGGGCTGGCCTGCGAGGCCATGCTCAAGATGAAAGAAATGTCTTTGAGTTATTCAGAGGCGTTTCACTTCCTGGAGTTCCGCCATGGACCGATGTCGATGGTCAACCAGCAGACCTTAATTGCCGGGTTGGTCTCAGAAACAGCGTTATCACCCGAAGTGAAACTACTCGAAGAGATGCGCGCCATGGGTGCCAGGGTGTTGGCCATCACCCCGCGGCTACTTAAGCCCGAACAGGCGGATTTCCAGGTGGTCTTGCCAGGCGGTTTGCTAGATGGGGAGCGGGCGATCCTCTACCTGCCTGTCTTGCAGCTGATGGCTTTCTATCGCTCCCTGCACAATGGCCTCAACCCTGACCAGCCCGCCAACCTGATGGCTGTTGTTCAGCTCAAACTCCCATAACTAAATATTCCCGGATGCAAATTGCCTTAACAAGGAGGTGCCAGCGGAAGAATAATAACCGGACATAATCCTGATAGTCGAAAATGATCTTTGACTTGAGGTTGTGTTTCTCTTGATGTAAACTGAAAGGAGCAGAAAGATGAGAAAGTCGATCATGATCATCAGTCTTCTGTTAGCCCTGGTTGTGGTGTTATCCGCATGCCAGCCAACACCTCAGGCCACCCAACCACCGGCTGCCCAGCAAACCCCGCTGACCAGCCCGCCAGCAGTCTCAGGAGAACCGGTCACCCTCCGGGTTTGGACCCACCAAAACGATGCCTTCAACACCGGTTTGCAGGAAATGGCGGATGCCTATCGGAGCGAGTATCCAGA
>DATDRM010000365.1:0-3633 GCA_035291705.1 Anaerolineales bacterium | reverse complement strand
GGGCGTGACCGGCGCGCCGGGCACCGGCAAGTCCTCCCTGGTCAACCAGCTCGCCCGTTATTACCGCCACCCACCTCAGGGAGAAGCCCCCCTCAAGGTCGCCATCGTCGCCATCGACCCTTCCAGCCCATTCACCGGAGGCGCCATCCTGGGCGATCGCGTGCGCATGCGCGACCTGGCCGGAGATCCGGGGGTGTTCATCCGCTCGATGGCGGCGCGCGGGACGTTGGGCGGCCTGGCCCCGGCGACGGCCAGCGTCGTGCAGGTCTTCGACGCAGCTGGCTTTGAGCTGATCATGATCGAAACGGTCGGCGCTGGCCAGGCGGAGGTGGATATCGCCCGCCTGGCGCACACGACGGTCGTCGTCGAAGCCCCCGGCTTAGGCGATGACATCCAGGCTATCAAGGCCGGTATCTTGGAGATCGCCGATATCCTGGTGGTTAACAAAGCCGACCGCCCCGGAGTGGAGAACACCGAGCGCGCCTTGCGCGGCATGTTGCAGCTGGCCCACCCGGCGCAGCGCCAGGCGCTGGAGAGCACCGCCTTCCACCACCACGCGGGATTGGAAGACGCCACGCCAACAGATCAGGTCACGACCGAAGCGCAGGCCTGGCAGCCGCCCATCCTGCGCACGGTGGCTACCGAAGGGGATGGGGTTCCTGAGCTGGTCGCTGCCATCACCCGCCACCGCGCCTATCTGCAAACTACCGGCGACTGGGGACGCCGCGAGCGCGCCCGCCTGGGTTCAGAACTGGAGGCGCTGCTGCGCGAACGGCTGGTCTCTCGCTGGCGCGAGACGGTTTCCGCCGCGCGGTACCAGCAGGTCCTGGATGGCCTGGTGGCGCGCCAGATCTCGCCCCACCAGGCCGTTAACGCATTGATCGATGGAGGTCAACCGACATGATCTACGGCCAACGCATCCGCCTGCGCCACGTCGAGCGGGAGGATCTACCCCGTTTCGTCGCCTGGCTCAACGACCCGGAAGTGCGGCATGGGCTGGCAATGTACCTGCCCCTCTCTCAAGTCGAAGAAGAGCAGTGGTTTGAAAACGTACTCAAACACGAGCGCGATGAGCGGCCGCTGGTCATCGAAGTCAAGGACCAGGATGGCTGGACGATGATCGGCAACTCGGGCTTCTTCAACATCGACTGGCGCAACCGGGGCGCAGAGCTGGGCATCGTCATCGGCGACAAGGCCTATTGGAACAAAGGCTACGGCACCGAGGCCATGCGCCTGCTGCTGCACCACGGCTTCACCACCCTCAACCTGCACCGCATCTGCCTGCGCGTGTACGAGGAAAACATGCGCGCCATCCGCGCCTATGAGAAGGCCGGCTTCGTCCACGAAGGCTGCATGCGCCAGGCCGAGTTCCGCGATGGTAAATATTTGGATGTCCTGTTGATGAGCGTCTTGCGTCCTGAGTGGCAGGAATAGCTGGAGGAATATCTATGCCCCCTAACAAGCAACCCCGTGATTGCGGTATGTACGGCGAGATCAATTTGTTTGCCGGCACAGGTTGCCCGGAATTGGCGGCGCAGATCGCCCGCTACCTGGGACTGCCGCTCGGCGGGCGGGAGGTGACTCTCTTCCCGAATGACAACCTGTTCGTCAAATTGCACCAAAGCGTGCGCGGCCAGGATGTATACATCATCCAAACCACCTCACGCCCCGTGCACCGCAACTTAATGGAGCTGCTGATCATGCTCCAGACCCTGCGGCTGGACTCAGCCGGGCGCATCACCGCGGTGATCCCCTACCTGTGCTACGCTCGCTCGGACAAGAAGGACATGCCGCGCGTCCCGATCACCGCCCGGCTGGTGGCCGACATGATCGAGATCTCAGGGGCCGACCGCTATATGACTCTCGACCTGCACGCCGGGCAGATCCAGGGCTTCTTTTCCATCCCGGGTGATGTGCTGACTGCCTTTCATATCCTCACGGATCACGTCAGGAGCCTGCTGCCGGCGATGAAAGACCCGGTGGTAGTGGCGGCCGATCTCGGTTTTGCCAAGAAGGGACGCAACTTCGCCGCCAATATCAACGCGCCGATCGCCTTCGTCGAGAAGCGCCGCAGCGGCGATGACGCCCGCCCAGCAGCTCTCACCTTGATCGGCCATGTCGAGGGGCACGATGTGATCGTGGTGGATGACGAAGTGGATACCGGCGGTTCGCTCAGCCAGGCGGTTACCCTGGTCAAAGAAGAGGGCGCGCGCAATATCTATGCCGTCTTTGTCCACCCCATCTTCTCTGAGCCAGCGGTAAAACGTTTGGCTGGCCTACCCTTGACTCAAATCATCACCACCAACACCGTGCCCATTCCGCCTGAAAAGCTCAATTCGCTCGGCTCAAGGCTGACGGTGCTCTCAGTGGCCCCGGTCCTGGGCGAAGTCATCCGCCGGGCTCATGAAGGCCGCAGCGTTGGAGAGTTGTTCAACGAGTGATCGATGCCGGAGCTCCCCGAAGTTGAAACCATCCGCAGGGCCCTGGCCTATGGCGGCCGGGAGGGGTCGCCTATCCTGGGTCGCCAGGTGCTTAAAACCCACTTGCTGTGGGAGCGCACCCTGGCGGAGCCTTCTCCAGCTGAATTCCAGGCGCGCCTCGCCGGGCAAAGGATCCAGGACGTGGGCCGGCGGGGCAAGTTCCTGCTCCTGCACCTCTCGCAGGGGACCTTGCTCATCCACCTGCGGATGAGCGGCGACCTGCTGGTCGAAACACAAGATGCTCCGCCAGCTTCGCATCATCGCCTGATGCTCGATCTGGAGGGAGAGCTGCGCCTGGCGTTCAATGACCCGCGCAAGTTCGGGCGCGTCTGGTTGGTGGCCGATCCGGCGTCTGTTTTGAGCGATCTCGGCCCGGAGCCGCTGGATGGTGACTTTACCGCCCAGGGGCTGTACGGGCGTCTGCAGGCTCATCGCCGGCAGCTCAAGCCGTTGCTCCTCGATCAGTCCTTCATTGCCGGTTTGGGGAATATCTACACCGACGAGGCACTGCACCTGGCGAAGTTGCACCCCTTAACGATTTCCAATGCGCTAGATTACATCCAGGCTGAGCACCTGTGGAGAAGCATCCGCCAGGTGCTGCAAGAAGGCATCGACCGCCAGGGTGCCAGCATCGACTGGGTTTACCGCGGCGGTGACTTTCAGAATTATTTCCGCGTCTACCAGCGGACTGGCGATCCGTGCCCGCAATGCGGCGCACCTATCCAGCGGCTTGTCATCGGCCAGCGCGGCACCCACTTCTGCCCGCAATGCCAACCGCTTGAGCAAGGATGAAAGCTGACTAAGGGACAAGCCCCCATAACCTCACGCTGCTGAAGACGATCGAGGCCAGTGCCCGCCCGTCAGGCGAAAAAGCGACTCTATCTCCTTGCAACTGGTTAATTTCCTGCCTGGTCTCGACATTCCATAATTCTATGCTCCCAGCTCCACCAGTTAGAATCACCGCAGCCAGCAGATCGCCATCCGGGGAGAAAGCCAGCTCGCGGACGGGGGAGTCGTGCTGGCCCAGGCTGCCAAACTTCTCGCCGGCTTCCGGATTCCACAAGACCAGGTCCCCGCTCCAATTCCCGGATGCCAGCACCTGCCCATCCGGGGAAAATGCCAGGCTCACCACATGATATCCAGGGGCAGACAG
>DATDRM010000364.1:0-6088 GCA_035291705.1 Anaerolineales bacterium | reverse complement strand
CTTTCGAAGATCAGCGGATTCAGCCCATAGCGTTTGAGCTGGATGGCAGCGGCGATACCTGCCGGACCGCCACCGATGATGATTACGTCCTCAATATCCATCTTTCATTCGCAGCTGAGCCAGGATCTCGTCCACCAAGACCAGGGTCGCCACGCCATGCGCCAGGTTCAAGAGCGTGGCCCGGTGGAAATTTTCGCTGTAAGTGGCCGTTCCGTCAATGGTGAAAAAAACCTCGAAGCCGCGCACAAAGGCGGAGCGGGCGGTCGTTTCACAGCACAGGTGAGTCATCACGCCACAGATTACGACTTGCGTGACCGCCCGGACGCGCAGCAATTCTGCCAGATCGGTTTGGTAGAAGGCATCGTACTGGCTCTTCCTGACCAGGATGCCGCTAGACGCGTCCAGTTCAGCGGTGATCTGGCTCAGCGAGCTGTTTTCTGTGATCAGGTCATACCACCAGTTGCCCATCATCCCGGCGTCTTGGACGGTGTTCACATGTTGGGTGAAGACAACCGGCAGCCCCTGGTCGGCATAGGACTGGACCAAGCGATTAATTCCGGGAACGATGGCCAGCGCGCTGGGAATGTAGGCGTGCGAATCCGCCTGCAGGAAGTATTTTTGCATGTCCAGGACGAGCAGGGCTGAAACCTGCGGCATGAAAGGGCGGGCGGGCTTCTGCCGGAAGCCCACCAGTTCGGCGAGCATTTCGCTGGCTTTCTGATGGATGGAATCGGAGGTAAAGTAAGTTTGTTTCACCAGGAAGCCTCGCCCAACTGAAGGTTCTTGTCTTTGGTCACCCGTCTCTTCGCTCAGCTCAGTAAAGGCTTTCGTCCGTAGTATAATCCCATTTAGCGGAGGAACCTATGCCTGACACCAAGAAAAGCCCAATCACTACTTATAAAGGGGGCTTTTTTTCAGACCTGGCCAATCGCATCAAGCTTGTCTTGCGCCTGTTAGGTGACCGGCGCGTCAGCCCTTTACTCAAGGCGATCCCGGTCGGGTCGCTGGTCTACCTGCTCTTTCCCGATATCGCCCCTGGGCCGATCGACGACGCGGCCATTATCTGGCTTGGCCTGTATCTCTTCGTAGAGCTATGCCCAATAGAGGTGGTCGAGGAGCACATGCGCGCTATTGCTGGCACCCTCCCCGGCCAATGGCATGATCCTCAAGACACAAGCGAAGATGAGATCATCGACGCTGAGTTTAAAGACGAGCAGTGATTCAACGACTCAGCGAATCAGCGATTCCGCAGGTCAAAGAGCCGGCGAATAGACAATTCAACGAATCAACACGCCAGCGCAGCAGCGGACCGGAGAGTCGCTTCACGGCCTGTCTCCCCGGTATTCTCCTGGCGTTGTTTGCTATGGCGCTCGCGGCGTGCGCGGCCTCGGCAGAGCAAGGGGCTGCCAATCCCATCCCATCTATGCCGGTTGCGCTCCCGACGCAGATGGCGACGGCCAGGCAATCTTCTCCAACGCCTCTCCCGTCAGCAACCCCTACCCCGCAACCTTCACCTTCTCCCCTGCCGGCCACTATCACCCCCACGCCGACGGCCCCTCTCACGCAGCGGGGGGAGTTTCCAGACCCGGCTGGATATCAATGGCGGCTGATCGCCGGGGGTCTGAACCGTCCGGTTGGCCTGGCGAACGCCGGCGACGGCAGCCGGCGGCTGTTCGTCCTGGAGCAGCCCGGCGTGATCCGCATCGTCCGGGAAGGGACTGTGTTGCCCGATCCCTTCCTGGATATCAGCAGCCAGGTCAGTTGCTGCGGCGAGCGCGGCCTCCTGGGGCTGGCTTTTCACCCGGATTACGAACAGAATGGCCTCTTCTATGTCAATTATACCGACTTGAACGGCGATACGGTCATCGCCCGCTTCAACGTCTCGAGCGATTCCGATCGGGCTGACCCAGCCAGTGAGACTCTGGTGCTTGGCGTGCCCCAACCCTACCCCAACCATAACGGCGGGGGCATGGCCTTCGGCCCGGATGGCTACCTGTATCTTGGCCTGGGGGATGGCGGTTCCGGCGGCGATCCGCAGGGCAATGGGCAAAACCCGGAGGTCCTGTTGGGTAAGCTCCTGCGCCTGGACGTGAATGGCGGTGAACCCTACGCCATCCCGACGGACAACCCCTATGCTGCGGGCGGCGGCGCGCCGGAAGCCTGGGCCACCGGTTTGCGCAACCCGTGGCGGTTTTCCTTCGACCGCTTGACCGGCGATCTGTACATCGGCGATGTAGGGCAGGGCTCCAGGGAGGAGATCGACTTTTCGCCAGCTGGCAGTCCTGGGGGAGCTAACTTCGGCTGGAATTATCGCGAAGGCGCCTATCCATATTCAGATTCCGCTCCGCCAGCCGGTCTGGAGCTGATCGATCCGGTGGTAGAATACGGCCACGACCAGGGCATTTCGGTGGTCGGTGGCTATGTTTACCGCGGCGAGCTCCTTCAGACCTGGCAGGGGGTCTACCTGTACGGCGATTACGGCTCTGGCTTGATCTGGGGCCTGTTCCACGATGGCGACGGGGGCTGGCAGAACGCACGGCTGTTCCAGACCGGCACCACGATCACCTCCTTCGGCGAAGACGAGCAGGGCGAGGTGTATCTTGTGGATCATACGGGGAGCTTGTTTCGATTGGAGGAAAAATGACACAGAAACTCTCGTCTGCTCTATCTCGCGTGAGGGGTCCCCTGGCAGGTCGTTTACTTGTCGGCCTGCTGATTGCTTTGGCGATTGGGGCTTACTCGGTGGTGACCACACCAGCGTTTATCTTGGACCCGTCGAATGGGGCGCTATCCAGACAATCGCCGGCAGTTACCCAGCCGAATTTTTTGCCGATCATCTTTCGATCTTTCAAGCCCACCCAAGAGACGGTGCGCTTCGCCGTGATCGGCGACTATGGTAGTGGGAGCCAGGCGGAAGCAGACGTAGCAACCCTGGTTAAGAGTTGGGAACCCGAATTGATCATCACCACCGGCGACAATAATTATCCGGATGGTGAATCCTCCACGATCGATGAGAACATCGGGCAGTTCTACCATGAGTTCATCTTCCCCTATTTGGGTGGATATGGAGAAGGGGCTGACGTCAACCGCTTTTTCCCCAGCCTGGGCAACCACGATTGGCACACCGCCGGGGCCCAGCCTTACCTGGATTATTTCACCCTGCCGGGCAATGAACGCTACTACGAGTTCACCTGGGGGCCAGTACATTTCTTTGCCCTGGACAGCGACCCTGATGAACCGGATGGAAATGACAGCAGTTCAGCACAGGCGCAGTGGTTACAGAGCCAGCTGGCTGGTTCTACGGCCGCCTGGGATGTCATCTATTTTCACCACTCGCCTTACTCGTCCGGAGCGCATGGAAATAAAATTTGGATGCAATGGCCGTTCAAGGAGTGGGGGGCGGAGCTGGTCCTGTCCGGGCACGATCATACCTACGAACGCATCTTTCGGGATGGGCAGGTTTATGTGGTGAACGGACTGGGAGGAAGCTCGAGATATCCGTTCAAGACAATCGTAGAGGGCAGCCAGGTGCGCTATAACGACGACTATGGCGCCATGTTGGTCGAGGCCAGCGAGCTGCAACTCTCCTTCCAATTCATCAACCGCACCAACGAAGTCATCGATTCTTATTCGCTTGGCGGGCCTTAATGGCAAGGAAATGGCTCACAGTAAAGCTGCTCGCACTTCATGGGCCTTGGAAAATGACTGTCAAATGAAAAATCAGGAAAATCCGAGTAATCCGTGTCCCAATCGATTAAGGAGATGGCAGTATGTCTAAACGGGTGAAATGGGCTCTCGGGATCGTTTTAGCCCTGGCTGTGGTGCTGGTAGCGCGGGCCGCCTTGGGGGAGCTGAACTATATACCACTGGTCTACCGGCAGGGCACGCCCACCCCCTCACTCGCCGTCACGCGTACGCCTACCTTGCTCCCCTCTCCCATTGATACGTTTACACCTACATTAACCCTCACCGTTTCCCCTCCCACCCATACCCCTTACCTCACCCGGACTCCCACCGGGACCCCGACCGAGACCCCGCTGCCGCAGGTGGTGAGCTTTGCCGTGATCGGCGATTATGGCGGTGGAGTACAGCCTGAAGCGGACGTAGCCACCCTGGTTAAAAGCTGGGACCTGGATTTCATCATCACCACCGGCGACAATAATTACCCGGATGGTGAATCCTCCACGATCGACGAGAACATCGGGCAGTTCTACCATGAATTCATCTTCTCCTATTTGGGTAGCTATGGAGAGGGGGCTGACGTCAACCGCTTTTTCCCCAGCCTGGGCAACCATGATTGGCACGCAGCCGGGGCCCAGCCTTACCTGGATTATTTCACCCTGCCGGGAAACGAACGATACTACGATTTCACCTGGGGGCCGCTGCACTTCTTCGCCCTGGATAGCGACTCCCGCGAGCCTGACGGGGTCGGGCGGAGCTCGGTCCAGGCGACCTGGCTGCAAAACCAGCTGGCTGCTTCGACCGCCCCTTGGAAAATAGTTTACATGCATCATGCGCCTTACTCGTCTGCGCTCCACGGGTCGATCGAATGGATTCAGTGGCCCTTTGCGGAATGGGGAGCTTCCATCGTTCTCGCCGGCCACGATCACACCTATGAGCGCCTGGAGATAGACGGCATGTTGTACGTGGTCGATGGCCTGGGTGGCGGCTCGATTTACCAATTTCGAGACCCGCTCCCAGGCAGCCTGGTGCGCTATAACGGCGATTACGGGGCATTGCAGGTCGAGGCCAGCGAGATGGCCATGTTCTTTCAATTCATCAACCGGTCCGGGGAAATCATCGATAGTTTTGAGCTGACCAATCCGTAGGGGCGACCCATGGGTCGCCCCCACTACGAGAACGACCTCATGGCCTGCAACGCGGGACAATCGGTGCGATCATGGCGCAATTTAAATCCGCCGTCGTGCGGCGCATCACCCAGGTCGATGCGGAGATCGACCTGGGGTTTTATGAGTTGTATGGATTGACAGAGAAGATCGAGTTTGTGGAAGTAAGACACCCAAAAGGCGTTTTATGGAATTCGATCCGCAAAGACATCATCGCCGATCAATCCGCCTGAAGGGGTACGATTATGCCCAACCGGGGGCGTATTTTGTGACCATCTGTACGCAACGGCGAGAAGCGTTGTTCGGGGTGATCTTGGATGGAGAGATGCGCATTAACCGGTGCGGGGAGATCGTAAAGGAATGCTGGCTTGCCATCCCCGATCATTTCCCACAGGTGGAATTGGATGCCTTCGTGGTGATGCCCAATCATATTCATGGCATCATCGTGATCACCGAATCGGATTCCCACGGAGGGATGACCGATGATGCGGAGACCGGGGCGATTCGTGGTGATCGGGTAGGGGCGACCCATGGTGCAGGGGTAGGGGCGACCCATGGGTCGCCCCTACGAGAACGACCCCATGGGCCACAACGCGGTTCAATCGGGGCGATCATGGCGCAGTTCAAATCCTCCGTTTCGCGGCGCATCGCCGCTGAATTGGGAGAAACCAGCATCTGGCAGCGCAATTATTACGAACAATCTATTCGCAACCGCTCTGATTGGGAACGGATAGAGAAATATATCAAAGCAAACCCCTCACAATGGGATGAGGATGAAAACAATCCGGCAGTTGTCGATTGGTAAGCTCAATAAATTGAATCGCAATTATCTAGGTTCTGACCTTTTTGGATTTTCTAAGGATTCTCCTCGATCAATTCCTTGACAGCCTTCAAAACCCTGTGGTAAACTGCCAGAGTCGATTTTAGCGATTAGGAGACGCATTTCATGCACAACAACTGCTCTTACATTTTCCCGCATCGCAAAGCCGCTGGAGCTAGTGGCTTGGCTTTGCCTTCTCGGAGTGCGCCTGGTGATTGTTAGGTAGTCTGGACTTATGATTTTGCGGCCACGGGTGCGCTCTTGACCCGTGGTCGTTTTGTTTTTTATGCCTTCGCCGGCCACGGGTGCGCCCGTGGCCGTTTTTAATGTTGGGGCACGGCGGTACTGACCATATACGAAGGCCACGCATTCGATTTCGTGCCCGTACGATGAAATGAGGAGTACTAAGATGTCGCAAGCA
>DATDRM010000363.1:0-3004 GCA_035291705.1 Anaerolineales bacterium | reverse complement strand
CCCATCCTCTCCGCAGAGAAACGCCCGGTGGATCTGCGCTTATTCCCCCATTTGAGGGGGGAAAATCGGGTGTAGAATTAGTAGGTTTCGCATCAATCAGAATAGCAGGCCAGGATGGAGAAGTGGTTTTATCCCATTTCTCCACTTTGAATTATGGACACCGCCTCTCAAAATCCTTACTGGAGTCAGCCAACTGAAGACTTGTTAGCCCGATTGCAGAGTTCGGCAGAAGGGCTGAGCAGCGCGCTTGCACAACAGCACCTGGAGACGTTCGGGTATAACCTGCTGCGGGACGGAAAAAAAGCCTCTCCTTTCCGGCTGTTTCTGAACCAGTTTAAAAGCCCCTTGGTTCTCATCCTGGTTTTCGCGGCGGCGATTTCGATCCTGACGGGTGAGTGGATCGATGCGACGATCGTGATTTTGATCGTGGTGGCCAGCGCCGTTCTCGGTTTTATCCAAGAGTACAGCGCCAGCAATGCTGTAGAAAAACTGCGCAATCAAATTAAGCTAAAATCAGTGGTGCTGCGCGATGGAAAGCCAGCCTCGATCCCGGTCGAGGAAGTGGTTCCAGGCGATGTCGTCCTGCTCTCGGCTGGCAGCCTCATCCCGGCGGATGGGATCGTATTGGCAGCAGACGACTTTTTCGTCAATCAGGCGGTTCTTACCGGTGAAACGTTTCCCGTGGAAAAGCGCCTCGGCAGTGTGGCAAGTCAGGCCAGCCTGCCAGAGCGGACCAATTGTGTCTTCATGGGGACGAACGTGCGCAGTGGGACTGCCCAGGTTCTGATCGTCGAGACCGGCGCTCGCACCGCTTTTGGCCAAATCGCCGAAAGACTGGCGCTGCGCCCGCCGGAGACCGACTTCGAGCGGGGCATTCGCCAGTTTGGTAACATGCTCACCCAGGTGATGCTTTTGCTGGTGCTGGCGGTCTTTGCCATCAATGTCATTCTGCACAGGCCCGCTATCGAATCGCTGCTCTTTGCCGTCGCGTTAGCCGTTGGCGTAGCCCCGGAACTCCTTCCAGCGATTATCAGCATCACTCTCTCGAAAGGGGCGCAGAACATGGCAAAGCGCGGTGTGATCGTGCGCCAGCTCGCCGCAATTGAGAATCTGGGGAGCATGGACGTGCTCTGCACGGATAAAACCGGCACACTAACAGCAGGCGTGGTGAGTCTGGATGGAGCTTATGACGCGCAGGGTAACCCCTCCGAGCAGGTATTTCTCAACGCTTACCTGAACGCTCGTTTCCAAACTGGGCTGGCCAACCCGCTCGACGAAGCCATTCTTTCTCACGCGCAGCCTGAGATTCAACGGTTCGTCAAAACGGAAGAGATCCCCTATGATTTTGTGAGGAAACGATTGAGCGTTGCTGTGCAGGATGTCAGTCAAGGTGAGCGGTCAACACTCTTGATTACCAAAGGCGCCTTCGATAATGTCCTTTCGGTTTGTAACCAGGTGCAAGACCACGGCAAACGACTTCCCCTGGATGGAATACGCCAGCAAGAACTTCAGGAGCGTTTCGCGCAGTGGAGCGACCAGGGCTTCCGCGTTTTAGGCATGGCCTTTAAAGAAGTACCCCCTCGACCGGAGTACACCGAAGCAGACGAGTCCAGCATGACCTTTTCCGGTTTCTTGCTATTCTTCGATCCACCTAAACCTGACGTGCAGAAAACGATCGTCGATCTAAAGGCCTTAGGTGTAGAACTGAAGATTATTACCGGCGATAACCGCCGGGTGGCTCTGCACGTCGTCCGCACCACCGGACTGGAAGTTGCGGGCATACTCACCGGCGCGGAGATGAACCAACTACGCGACGAAGCCTTGTGGCAACTGGCCGAACGGGTCAACATTTTCGCCGAAGTGGATCCCAATCAAAAAGAGCGCATCATTTCTGCGCTGCGCAAAACCGGGCATGTCGTGGGGTATATGGGCGATGGCATTAACGACGCACCGGCTTTGCATGCGGCGGATGTAGGGATTTCGGTGGACACTGCCGTCGATGTCGCTAAAGAAACTGCGGATTTCGTGCTTCTGGAGCAGAGCCTGGACGTGCCTGCGCCAGGGGATCGAACAAGGGCGCCAGACATTTATTAACACCCTCAAATACGTGTTCACGACCACCAGCGCCAACTTCGGCAATATGTTCAGCATGGCGGGTCTATCCCTGTTCTTGCCTTTCCTGCCACTGCTCCCCAAGCAGATCTTGCTTAACAATTTCCTTTCTGATTTTCCGGCTATGACGATTGCCTCCGACAATGTTGACTCTGAATGGGTTTCCCGGCCAAAGCGTTGGAATGTTACCTTCATCCGCAACTTTATGATTGTCTTTGGCTTGATCAGCTCCGTATTTGACTATCTCACCTTCGGGACTCTGCTTCTAATTGTGCGCGCCACCGAGGGACAGTTCCGTACAGGATGGTTTATCGAGTCGCTGTTTACCGAACTGTTTATTCTCCTGATAGTGCGCACTCGCCGGCCGCTATTTCGAAGCAAGCCGGGACGATATCTTTGGATCAGCACGTTGCTGGTCGGCGTTGGGACATTGGTCATCCCGTACCTGCCGTTGGCAGGGCCTATCTTTGGTTTTGTGCCATTGTCGCCGTTGACCCTGGCCTTGCTCATCGCCATTACGCTGCTGTATGTCCTGGCGAATGAGGTGGCCAAGCGGGCTTTTTTCCGTAAATTTCAATTCTGATCCGGTTGCACCGGGTAGCCTGACCGACCCTTGCCATCAATCTCTTACTGCCGTCAGAAAAAACCTGTCCCCGCATGGCCCGACCCCTCAGGGTTGACTTGGTTTACCGTTGACTCCCTGTCCTGGCTGTTAGCTGGGTATTTGGCCGCGAATTTGCCGATGGCACCCTGTAACTGGTTGGGGTGAATTCTTTCCCTGGTCGGTTCCCGGGCTATATTCACAAGGCATGCACCTCACACCGATCAGCTATTGGATTGTGATCTTAACGTGTCTGGTTGGCATGTTCGGAACGTATCTTTGGTGGATGTT
>DATDRM010000362.1:0-5480 GCA_035291705.1 Anaerolineales bacterium | reverse complement strand
GGGGAGTAATTGACAGTGTAACCCGGAGCGCTGCAAATCGTCTCGTCCACCGTCAGGGCGAAGTCTTCGGTGCTGCCACCGGCGGAGGGGGTGACGTCGCGCGCCTCGGAGTTATAGCCGCCGCTCACCGCGCTGACCGTGAAGGTGAAGGTAGAGCCTTCCGGCAATTCGACGCTGTAGAGGCCGGTAACCGGATCGGTAAAGACCGAGCCGCCAGGGTAGCCTGTAATATCCAGGCGGGCATACAGCGGCATGCCCAGGTGCCCCGATCCATCAGTTACTGTCCCTTGAACGACCCCGCTCGCGGCGGGGTCCAGGGCGAAGTCCTGGACAGTTGTTACTCCCTCGAGGATTTCTACGCCGCTCACCGTCTGCGGGAAATAACCATAGGCCGAGACGATCCCTTCGTAGGTGCCGACCGGCAGATTGAAGAGGTAAAAACCGGCCTCATCTGTAAAGGTGGTGCCTCCAGGGATTAAATCCACTTTTGCGCCAGGGATCGGGTCCCCAGTGGCGCTATCGGTGACGGTGCCTTGCAGGGTACCACTCGGGCCGGTGGTACAGGTGGGGAACTTGAAGGAACCGATGCGGGTCTGCCAGGGCGCATCTCCGGTCACTTCATAGTACTCCTGCGTGTACCAGAAGGTGCAGTCGTCGGTGGGGTCGACGGCCATCATGCTGTAATCGCCCCAGCGGGCGATGCCGAACAACTGGACGCCGCTGCCGGCGATCAATTCCACTTCAGCTTGCGGCAGGGTATTGATTGGGTCGCTGGCCAGGCGTCCGGCATAGCGGATCGATGGGTAGACCGAGGTGCTGGAGACCGAGTAACCCAGGGCTATATCCCCGGAGGCATCCATAGCGATGCTACCCATCCAGCGGTGCTCGCCATCCGGGGCGTAGACTCCATCCTGTTGGAGCACCCACCCTGTTCCATCATCGCGCAGTTCGAACCAGTGAACGCCAGCGTGATCGGTGCCATCCGCGTCGACCGTGTGGTTAGAAACCAAAGTCTGGTGAGAACCGAAATTTCGGTACTGCAGGCGGAACATCAGGCGGTCGGCGATGGCATCAACTGGTGGAGCGCCCTCCGGTTGGGGGATGCCAAACACACTGGGGTCGACATCCGAGGTGGCCACCAGGGCGTTGGGATCGTAGCCGGTGAGGCCGAAGGTGGAATTGGCGGGAGTAACCCAATCCACATGGAACTCCCAGATGCGCAGGGTGTCATCCGGGTCTCCCAGCCAGGTGCTGTCATCCCATTCTGAGAAGTAGTTGGGAGTCCCAGCGGGGGGCGGCGGGCCATCCAGATCGGAGGGGAGCATGCCGCCGAAATTCAAGGTCACCGCGCCGACATCGAAGTACACCATCTGAGCCGGCAGACCGGCGAGCATCATGTCGCGCTCGAAGGCCACAGCGCCGGCGCCCGCCCAATCCAGGGTGTTTTCGGCGAACTGGTTGACGGACATGTAATAGCCATCCGGCCAAACGCCGAACTTGGGATAGTCGTCCATCTTGGTATCGCTGATCAAGAACTCATAGCGGTGCCAGAGGCCGGTGGGATCAGCGCTTTGCGAGATGGCGATGCACTCGTAGAAAGGTCCGGCGGGGAAATTGGGCAGCGCGAACTGGCTCCCCAACCAGCGGTTCGCCAGGGGATCGAACAGCACGATCGGATCGCCATTGTTGGTGGTCTCGCATACCCCGCCAAAGCCAGACCACAAGGTGTTGCCTGTCACCGGGCCTAAGAGAGAAACCGGATTGGCGGGATCGGTCACATTCCATATTTCGAAGGAGAGATTGACCCACTGCATGTAGTACTTGGTGCCGCTGAGCGGGTCGTAACCGATGTCGCCGTTGGTGTCCGGCGGCAAGACGCCATCCACGTTGTTAATGCCCTCGAAATTGGCGACCGGGGAGGGCATACTGATCGGGCCTGGCCGATCTTGCACCAGCGGGGGACTACCCGCACCTGACGCGCCGCCCTTCGCCTTGGGCAGACGGCCAAGCGGAATTTCTCGCAGCGGGCCGACTGTCGACGGCAATGGCTTGAGGTCGCGCAAAGCCGGGGAGGTGTCATTGCGCAGGGATTGGCGCACCACAGGCCCAACTTGAGCCGAGCTGACGCCGGGGTCCTCGGTCTGGGCGGCGGGCGAGGTTTGCTCCTGCCCAGCCACGGCGAACGGGCTGGTCAACAGCGCAAGCAATACCAGCGCAGTACCAGCCCGCCATAAAAGGGATATCGAACGCATGTTACCCTCCTTTAGGGTTATGAATTGATTGGGATTTACCGACTAGATTGGACAGGTTGTCATGCAATAGCCAGGCGTATTTTCGGTCACCTCCTTTCACGAATATCCCGGATACCTTATGCTTACCATCTCCTTGTCCTCCCCGTGGTTATATTAATCGAAAAAGCTAGTAGACAGCTGGCTGGCCTACACGATGGGAACAACTCTCACAACGAATATTTAATTTTTAAGACCCAACCCCATGCTTCCGTGCACTAAACCCCCCATTCCGGATGACAAAAACAATCTTTGATCCGGACACCGAATATACAATAATCATACCATGAATTGGCGGATAAATAGGAAATTAATATTCAGGATTCTCCATAATCACAAGCGCCACCCAATCCCCTGCCTGGCGGTGGTCTACCAGGTGGAAGCCATGCTCTTTAGCGGCTGCTTCAACCTCAGCTACCTGTTCTGCGAGGATACCGGATAAGATCAATACCCCATCCTGGGCTAATAAATCCCCCAAGCCCTGCCCCAAAAGCCGCGTCAAAACCGGCGCCAGGATGTTGGCGACCACCACGTTCGCCTGCTGGAAAGAGAACTCCCCGGCGCGGATTTCGGCTACCGAACCCTGGCCTACGTCCAGGCGGTCGATCACCCCGTTCGTAAAGGCGTTCTGGCGGGTAGCCTGAATGGCTTCAGGGTCAAGATCCACTGCCAGGGCGCGGCTTGCCCCGAGTTTAAGCGCCGCGACCGCCAGGATGCCCGAGCCGCAGCCCACGTCGATCACCGAAATTTCATCGGGTTTGTCATCAGGTATCTTGGTTTTTCTAATATATTTTTCCAGCAACTCCAGGCAGAGCTGCGTGGAGGGGTGTGTTCCTGTGCCGAAGGCCATGCCAGGGTCGATGCGCACCGGGATGCGTGCCCGGTCAGCCGCCTCCAGCCAGGAGGGGATGATCAGGAGACGCTCGCCGATATTTACCGGTTGGAAGTGTGCTTTCCAGGATTCCGCCCAGTCGACTTCTCGAACGGTTTTGAACTGGGCTTCCGGCAAGGGGCGGATGCGGCCCAGGTGCCAAAACGCCTCCTCCAGGCGGCGGCGTTTCTGCTGCCATTCCCCGTCGAGGGGCAGGTAACCGCAGACCCGCAATGGCCCCTGGGCGCGCCCCTCGTCCTCGGCATCGGCAACTATGGCGGTGCTCTCAATCACAACGCCGCCGCTGACAAAGCGCGCCATCACCTCCGAAACGGCCTCGGCCATCTCACCATCAACAATTAACGAAACTTCTAACCAGGAGGGTACGCCCATGATAGTGTTTGCGGTGTTTTCACGGCGCGTTATGCTGCGACAACACCACACATCCCTCTTCTCCCCTTTATGAGCCTGTCAGGGCATCTTTCAACCAATCCAGAAAGCCGCGCTCCTGCGGATGCACTTCGCTGCCCAGGCTTTTCGCCAACAGCTCAAACAGTTTTTGTTGCTCGGCGGTGAGGTGCTTGGGAACAGTCACATTCACCATCACCAATTGGTCTCCCCGCCCGTTGCCGCGCAGGTGGGGGATCCCTTTAGCGCGCATGCGCAGGACTTTACCGGGCTGGGTGCCGGTGGGGATCTTCAATTTTTCCACACCATCCACAGTGGGCACATCGACCTCTGCGCCGAGAGCCGCCTGGGCAATATTGATCTCCAAGTCTAACAGGATATCATGCTCGCGCCGGCGGAAAAATTTATGGGGAGTGACCTGGATCACCAGGTATAAATTGCCATTCGGACCACCGTTGCTCCCGGGTTGGCCTTCGCCAGCCAGTCGAATCTGGTTCCCGTTGTCGACCCCCGCGGGGACGGTGATCACTTTACGGCGGATGCGGCGTTCCAGACCACGCCCATTGCAGATATGGCAAGGCGTGGCGATGCTCTCCCCCTGGCCGTTACAGGTTGGGCAGGTAGCCACCTGCACCATTGAACCCAAGATCGTCTGGCGCATCTGACGCACCTCCCCGCGCCCGTTGCAGGTGGCGCAACGCACGGGCGAGGTGCCGGGCTCCGCTCCGCTACCATTGCAGCGAGCGCAGACTTCGTCGCGGGTGACCTCGATCTCTTTTTCGATGCCAAAAACTGCTTCTTCAAAGGTCAGGTCGAGGCGATATTGCAGATCTGACCCCCGGCGGGGCGTGTTGCGCGACTGGCGTGTCCCCCTACCGAAGCCAAAGAACTCGCCAAAGATATCAGCGAAATCGGAGAAATCCACAGTGAAATCGGGCACGCCACCCGCGCCGCGCACGCCGGCGTGGCCGAAGCGGTCATAAGCGGCGCGTTTCTCTTCGTCGGAGAGCACCGCGTAGGCCTCGTTGACCTCCTTGAAACGCTCTTCGGCGTCCTTAGCGCTGTTGACATCCGGATGGTATTGGCGCGCCAACTTACGGAAAGCTTGCTTCAGGTCGTCAGACGAGGCGCTGCGGGGAACACCCAGAATCTCGTAATAATCGCGATCGGTCATTTAAGCGTTTGAATGTTAGAACGTTAGAACGTTAGAAAGTTTTGGCGTTCTTACGGTCTTGAGTCGAAAGGTAAGTGATAAAACGGCTTATTTGGCGGCTGCACTTATCCACCAAATCGAAGATCTCTTCAAATTGGGTTTGATCAAAATAACCCACATCGAAAGCCACGTAGGTTTGAGCGCGAAGTTCACCAGCTGAACCCTTGGCCCGGCCAAGAAAATCAAGGAACAAAGGGGTTGTACGGCTCTCGAAGCCTTCAGAGATGTTGGACATGATCGAAACTGAGGCTCTTCGCATCTGGTCTCTCAAGCCAAAATCGCGGGCGAAAAGACCTTCATTGGTCATGGCGTACACACGTTGGGTCAGTTGTCGTGCGGTCTGCCAGGCTTCTATTTCTTCAAAGCGAGTGATGGTCGGCATAAGAACGTTCAAACGTTCCTAAACTCTCCTTCGACGACATCTTCGCCGCCTTCGCCGCCCTCGCCGCCCTGATCGCCAGGACCAGAGGCCGGGCCTTCTTCGGTCGGGCCAGCCTGCGGCCCACTCTGTTGGTAAGCGGCCGCGCCGATTTGCTGAACCACACGCATCAGGTTATCGGTGGCCTGGCGGATGGCGCTGGTGTCATCACTCTCTAATACCTTGCGCACATTGGCAACCTCCGCTTCGACCTTGCTCTTCACATCAGCAGGGATTTTGTCGGCAAAGTCAAGCAGAGCCTTCTCAGCGGTATAGACGGCG
>DATDRM010000361.1:0-11165 GCA_035291705.1 Anaerolineales bacterium | reverse complement strand
GCCACATTGGACGGCAGCAGCTTTCCCATCTCACAAGCCTCGAAGCATACCTCCGGATGGCGCTCGGCGTTGGCGCGCACCCGCCCGCTGATGTTGGAGTGGAAATAGATCGCCTCCCGCTCGGGGTCATACCAGAATAAGGTGGGGGTGATGAAAGGCTGCTCGTCCCAGCGCGTGGCGATGTGACCGATCGGGGCGCGGCGCAGGAAGTCCCGGATCCACCCGTCGTCTTGTGCGTATTCCGCCCGGCGTTGGGCGTTGGGGGGTGTTGTTTTTAGGCTATTATCTTTAGCCACAGATATTCCTCATCATTAGAGTAAAACCGGCCATAGATAAGGTCTTAGCGCATTCTCTGCCCGAAATTTGCGACAGTGTGCTCATACAGCCACAAGCAGGCTTCAAAGCGCTCTTCGGGTATGTCTAAACCATCTTCTTCTAAAGCAGCGATGTAACCCTGAATTGCCTCCCTGATGTTTCTTATCGTTTCTTCCCTTGTTTTTCCTTGGCTAATGCATCCGGGCAAGCTGGGACATTCGGCAACCCAGAAACCGTCTTCTCCTCGAAATAAAATGATTTGTCTCATATCAAGACCTTTCGAGCCTTAAATATTTACGAAAGTAAGTATAACACGCCAAAGACTACCCATCCGCCGGTCGCACGCCGAGTGCCTGTGGGCTCACCCCCATCCCGGCGAAATTCTCGAAAGACAGGTCGCGGAAGGTCAAGCCCAGCTTCCCCCGCAGGCGCTCGAAAAGGAATGTGTAGCTTTCCACGACGCGCGCCTCCCAGTCCACGCCCAGCTTCTCGGCAGCAGCGTGGATGCTCACCGGGTCGGGGCCTTCGATCTCGGCGAAGTTCCCAAAGGGCATCTCGTCCAGTGTAACCTGAACACCGTCCAGTTCATAGGTCGTGCGGTACTTCTCGTACATCACGCTCACCTGGTAGCCCAGGGCTTCGAGCAGGGCGCGGGCAGCCTCGAAATCCCCCACGGTGAATTCGATCTCCCGCCGCAGGCGCGCCCCGCCAAGGATCTCGCCAGACCCTTTGTAGGTCAGGCGGGAGGCGGTGTCCTGGCGCAGGCGCAAGACCTGAAAAGTGCGCCCCAGATCGCCACCCGGCGTGTCAAAGCGCAAGTTGATCTCATGCACGCGGGCCTGCGCCAGCCGCGCCCCCAGAGTTTCCACACGCTCTTGGAAGGCTGCCAGGTCATGCAGATAGAGCTTAATTTCTAATTCCTGCTCCTTCATCCCTTGTCCCTTCTCTCCTATCCCTTATCCTCTGCTTTTAAACCACGCTCAGCAGAGTCTCCTTATGTTCCACGCTGTCCCCGGGCTTGACTCGCACCCTTGAGATCCTGCCGGGCCGTGGAGATTTGAGCTCGTTTTGCATCTTCATCGATTCGAGGATGATCAGCACATCGCCTTTTTGCACCGCCTGCCCTTCGCTGATCGGAATCGCTACGACCAGGCCAGGCATGGGCGCCCTGAGGTGGAAATCGATATTCTCGGGCAGCTCGCCTCCCATCGAGGCGCGCAACCGTTTTTCCCGCTCGTCCTCCACCTGGAGCACATATTGCGAACCGTGCAGTAACACCTGCCAGCCCTCGTCGCTCGGGTAAACCGAACCTTCGAAGGATTGGTTGTTCACCAACAGGGAATAGACCGTCCGCTCGCTCACCGACTCGAAATCCACAACATAGACCACCCCATTCAGAGCCACATGGTGATCATCCAGTATTTCGATTACAAATTCGCGCTCAGCTATCGTCGTAACATATTTCATGTTTCACGCCTCACGTTTCACCTGTGCATCCTCTCCCAACGCCCGACCCACTTCCAGTTGCTGGTGTCGCGTTCGCCGCGCTGGATGATATGAGCGGCGCGTTGGGTTTGTTGGTGGGCCACCAGAGTCGCCAGGATGGCGGCGATTTCGGACAGGTCTTCCTTGCCCTCCTCAGCCGCCTCCATAGAGAAGCGCTCTTCGACGAAACGCGTATCGTACTGCCCGCCCATGTAGCGGTGTGAGTCCATAATGCGTTGGTGAAAAGGGATATTAGTGCGCACGCCGATGATCTTGTATTCCTCCAGGGCGCGGCGCATGCGCAAGATCGCTTCACCCCGCGTCTCGCCGCTCACGATCAGCTTGGCGATCAGTGAATCGTAATAGGGTGAGATCTCAAAGCCCGCATATACCCCTGTGTCCAGGCGCACCCCAGGGCCAGTCGGCAAGATCATATGGCTGATCCGCCCTGTGGAGGGGAGGAAGTGGTTATAAGGGTCTTCGGCGTTGATCCGGCATTCGATCGCCCAACCCGAGAGGTGAATGTCCTCTTGCGTATGGCGCATGTGCCGCCCGCGGGCAATGCGGATTTGCTCCTTGACGATATCCAGGCCGGTGACTATTTCGGTCACCGGGTGCTCCACCTGCAGGCGGGTATTCATCTCCAGGAAGTAAAAATTCTTGTCCTTATCCACAAGGAATTCGATCGTTCCCGCGTTGACATAATCGACAGCCTGAGCGGCACGCACAGCGACAGCCCCCATTCGCTGGCGAAACTCCTCGTCGTCTCCGACAAATGGAGACGGCGATTCCTCCAAAAGCTTCTGGTGGCGGCGCTGCAACGAACATTCGCGCTCCCCGAGGTGGATCACATTGCCATGCGAATCGGCTAGGATCTGCATCTCGATATGGCGCGCCCCCTCGATCAGCTGCTCCAGGTATACGTTGCCGTCTCCAAAGGAAGCCTCGGCCTCGCGTCGCGCTGCCTGAAGCAACCCGGGCATCTCCCCTATCTCCTCTACCTCGCGCATCCCCTTCCCGCCACCCCCCGCGGTGGCTTTGATCAGCAATGGAAAGCCGATCTTCGGAGCTAGAGCCAGTAGTTCTTCGTTGCTCAGGCTTCCTTCCCCTTCGGTACCCGGCACTACTGGCACCCCGCTCGCGGCCACAGTGGCGCGCGCCACGGCCTTGTCTCCCATGGCGGCGATGCAGGACGGCTTGGGGCCGATAAAAGCCAGGCCTGCGTCCAGGCAGGCCTGGGCGAAATCGGCGCGCTCGGCCAGGAAGCCGTAGCCGGGGTGGATCGCCTTTGCCTCGCTCTTTTCGGCGATGGCGATGATCTTGTCCGCCCGCAGATATGACTCGCGCGATGGCGCGGGGCCTAAATAATAGGCCTCGTCAGCCAGGCGGACATGCAGGGCTTGCCGGTCGGCCTCGGAGTACACAGCCACCGTCAGCATCCCCAATTCGCGGCAGGCGCGGATGATACGCACGGCGATCTCCCCTCGATTGGCGATCAGGACTTTGTTAAACATGGGCATTTCCTTGAAAGGTGATGCGTAAATTTACGTTTTACGTTTCACGTTTTACAGTGTGAAGTAGGAACTCCAAAACCTTGTGATTGAACTCCTCTGCGCAATCCTGGGGCAGCATGTGGGCAGCGCCCGGTACCAACCACAGGGTGGCGTCGGGAATGGCAGCCGCGATATCCTTGGCATGGTTGGGTGTGGCGTGTTCGTCTTCATAGCCCTGCACAACCAGCGTCGGGCAGGGGATCCTATGAATGGACGGGCGCATATCCCAGGCTAGGTTTTCCGCTTTCGTCCATCCCTCGTACCAGCCCTGGAACAAGGCCCTCGCCTTGTCCCCATGCACAAGCCGCAATTTTTCCTGGAAGCGGAAATCCTGCGTATAGTCGCGCTGCACTGCCTCGATCCCCGGTTGCATCTTGGTCTCGATATAGATATGAGCGGCGACGATCACCAGGCAAGCCACCCGCTGCGGAGAGGCAGCCGCGAAATACATGGCGATCTTACCGCCATCGCTGTGGCCGATTAAGGTCGCTTCCGGTATATCAAGTTCATTCAAGAGGCATTCCAGGTCGGCCAGGTCCTCTTTGAAGAAGGGCATGGCAAAGGTTGGCCGGGGATCAGATTTGCCGTGGCCCCAGCGATCATAGGCGATGACCCGCAAGCCGGCCTTCGCCAGGACAGGCATCTGCCCTTTCCAGGAGCTCACCGCGCCCAGGCCGTGGTGCAGCAGCACGACGGGCGGGCCTTCGGCAGGGCCGTGGGTCTCGATGTAGATATGGTGATCGTTGATCAGCTTCAGGGCTTGCATGGGTACGAGTTAGGAGTTGCAGATTAAGATTTGCGAGTTGCAGGCTCAAAGTCCTAACGTGCCAACCTACAAATCACAGAGGAATACAGCCATGCTTCTTGGCCGGGTTGGCGTCGCGCTTGTTGGCGAGCATCTCCAGGGCGTTGACCAGGCGCGAGCGCGTCTCGCGTGGTTCGATCACGTCATCGATATACCCGCGCGAGGCGGCGATGTACGGGTTGGCGAACTTCTCGCGATACTCCTTGACCAGCTTGGCTTTCCGTCTGGCGGAGTCTTTGGCCTCGAGCAACTCCTTGCGGAAGATGATGTTCACGGCGCCATCCGGGCCCATCACCGCGATCTCCGCCGACGGCCAGGCCAGGTTGACGTCACCACGGATGTGCTTGCTGCTCATCACGTCGTACGCCCCACCATAGGCCTTGCGCGTCACTACGGTCAGTTTGGGCACCGTGGCTTCACAATAGGCGTACAACAGCTTGGCCCCGTGGCGGATGATCCCGCCGTGTTCCTGCCCGGTACCGGGCAGGAAACCGGGCACATCCACAAAGGTGATGATCGGGATGTTGAACGCGTCACAGAAACGGACGAAGCGCGCTGCCTTATCGGAAGAGTTAATATCCAGCACCCCGGCCAGGACCGCCGGCTGGTTGGAGACGATCCCCACGCTGTGGCCACCCAGACGAGCGAAACCGATCACGATGTTCTGCGCGTATTGCTCATGAATCTCAAAGAACTGTCCGTCGTCCACGATCAAGCGGATGGCATCCTTCATATCGTAGGGTTTGCTGGGGTCGTCTGGGATCAGGCTGTCCAGGGCTTCTTCCATGCGCAGGGGGTCGTCAGTAGTGAGGACGAAGGGCGGGTCCTCCATGTTATTTTGGGGCAGGTAAGAGAGTAATTTTCGGATCAAGTACAGGGTGTCGGCTTCGGTGTCGGTGGCTACGTGGCAAACACCAGACACCTCGGAGTGCACACTGGCGCCGCCCAGCTCTTCGAAGGAGACCTCCTCGTGCGTGACGGTTTTGACCACCTCCGGACCGGTGACAAACATATAAGAGGAGTGGCGCACCATGAAGATAAAGTCGGTCAGGGCGGGCGAATACACCGCGCCCCCGGCGCAGGGCCCCATAATGGCGCTGATCTGGGGGATCACCCCGGAGGCCAGGGTGTTGCGCAGGAAGATGTCGGCGTACCCGCCCAGGGAAACCACCCCTTCCTGGATGCGCGCCCCACCCGAGTCGTTCAAGCCGATGATCGGGGCGCCGTTTTTCATTGCCATGTCCATCAGCTTGCAGACTTTTTCGGCATGCACTTCTCCAAGACTGCCGCCGAAGACGGTGAAATCCTGGGAAAAGACGTACACCAGGCGGCCTTCGATCGTGCCCCAGCCCGTGACTACGCTATCGGCGAGGTATTTTTGTTGATCTAACCCGAAATCGCTCGTGCGATGGACGACGAATGGATCTACTTCGCGGAATGAGCCTTTATCCATCAGTAAGTCGATCCGTTCACGCGCCGTCAGGCGGCCGCGCGCATGTTGGGCGAGGATGCGTTCCTCGCCGCCTCCCAACCGGCTTTGGGCTTTAAGTTCGCGCAATTGTTGGACTTTTGAATGATTGCTCATGCATCTCTCCGAAGAATGCCTTGGCATTGGGCCGTGATAACACCCAGAAAATAAAAATCAATAAGATGAGCGTGACGCCCGCCGCAAAGGGCCAGCTTGGCCGCAGCCCGCCCGCGCCGATCAATCCGCTGCGTTCGAGCCATTCATAAATGGTATAAGCTACTGCCAGAATGCGGGTGGCGAGTGGCGACTTGGGATGGCCTCGCCACAACCCCAAAAATAATGGCAGGCTGACCAGCACTCCGACCAATCCGGTTAAGGCCAGGTAGAGCGGCGATACACCCGTTAGGCTGGACAGGAATTCCCAGGCAGTGAGCGAATTGATAAACCGGGTCAGGTGGATGGCTGTTATGCTTAACACCACAAGCGCGAGCAGCGTTACGAGTAACGGCCGCTCAGGTTTTCGACGCTCGGCTCTGGAAGATGGGGCCTCTGCCATCATTGCACTATCCTATTTCTAAGGTGATCTTCCCCATTTGCTCGCCCTTTTCCAATCGCTCCTGGGCGGCGCGGGCTTCCACCAGCGGGAAACTGCGATCCAGGACAGGTTTCAAGCGGCCGGCGAATACCAGCTCCATGACGGCCCTGAAATCTTTCTGGGTGCCCATCGTCGAGCCGATTAAAGAGAGGTGCTTGGCGAAGATGAAACGGTTATCGATCTCCACTTTCGGCCCGCCGGTGTTCCCCACTGTCAGGATGCGACCGCCCTTGCAAGCCGCGCGGAAGCTCAAGGGTAAGGTGGTGCCCACGTTGTCGACCACCACATCCACGCCGCGCTTTCCCGTCAGCTGGTAGACGATTTTCGGCCAGTTTTCCTCCTGGGAGCGGTCGATCAGATGATCGGCGCCCAGCGATTCGGCTTTGGCGAGTTTCTCAGCGTTTGAACCGACTACATAGACCGTAGCCCCCGCCAACTTGGCGATTTGGATGCAGGCGGTGTTAACGCCGCCGGAAGCTCCAACGACTAGCAAGCTTTCACCCGCCCGCAGGCCGCCGCGCGCCATCAGCGAGTGCCACGCCGTGTGAAAGACCAGCGCGGCGGCCGCCGCGCTGCGCTCGTCGAATCCTTCCGGGAGGGGGACAAGGTTGCGCGCCGGGACAGCGACATATTCTGCATAAGTACCGCGCCGGGTCTCACCCAGCAGCCCCCAGGCCCGGCAGCGGTTGTCAAAACCCGCCAGGCAAGCCTCGCATACGCCACAGCCAAGGTTGGAGTTGATTACCACCCGCTCGCCGATCGCCCGATTTGTCACGCCAGAACCCAGGGCAACCACCTCCCCGGCCCCATCCGCGCCAGGGATATGCGGGTATTCGAGTTTAATACCCGGCCAGCCGGCGCGCACCCACAAATCCAGCCCATTCAAGGCAGCGACCCTCAGGCGCACCAGGGCTTCCCCGGGGCCTGGTTCGGGGGTGGGGAAGTCCGTGTATTCTAAAACTTCAGGCCCGCCATGTGTATGGAACAAGACAGCTTTCATAAAATCACCGCAAATATATCTCCCATATGTGAATATGTGCAGGTTCCGTCTGGTGGAGATCCCTGATCTCCAGGCGCAATTTCTGCGCCAGGATGGCCTTGTCAAAATCAAGGGACACTTCCGGTTGGTCGACTGTACCCTTGAGAACCTGCCTGGTCTTGATCGGGGGCGAGTGCGGGGTGGGATATGCCAGCGCCCTGACCTCGACTTCTGCGCTGCCGATGATGATCGCCACGCCTTTGATCGTCCGCTGCTTCGAGAAGGTCAACTCGATCACAGTTGGGTTGGCTTCCAGGGTGCGTCCCAACGTGTCCCGGTTGCCGTCGAACATATGGCTGATCTCTCCCATGTCGAGCAGCGGGTACCTCACCTGGACAGGCTGCCCATCGATGCTCACCACGCCAGACTGGAGCACCCGGCGCTGCTCGCGTTCAGCCTTCAGGATTGAGTCGATATTCTCGACATAGCGCAGGCGCACGAAGTAAAAACCGGGTTCTCCATTCGGGTAAGGCAGGGTTTGCTCGACGCGAATGTCCGTGAACTTGCCGCTCTCCAGCGCCGACTGGTAGTCTTCCGGAGTCATCACGAAGAGTGTATCATCATCCAGGGGCAAACGCTGGAAGATATGCCCGTCGATGCTACCCAATTCGATCGGCAAGGGATCCGGCAGGAAGAAGCGCGCCAGCACATCAGCCCCATTAGCCCAGTCGGGGGAGAGCAGCACCTTGGTCTCTGGCGACCTTGCCACGTAATCCTCTACTTCGGCAAAAACCTGGCGAGCGCCGTACTGCATCCCACCCAGGCCGTAATCCTGGTACCAGGTGGGTCCGTTGACCAGTGCATCCCGCAGCATCGCCAGGTTGACCGTGGTCAAGACACCGAACAAGCCAAGCGACAGGGCCAGGCGCGGCCAGCGCTTGCCTTCCAGCCAGATGAATATTTTCGAGATTCCAAGCGTGGTCAAGATCGTGGCGGGGATAATAAACGACAGGCTGCGCGTGATGCCGACCTGCACCAGCGCGCTGCTCACCGGAGCGACGAAGAGGGCAATCAAGATGGCGCGGTTTGCCGGCGAGCGCAATTCTTTTACTGCCAGGAAAAACCCGAGAACTGCAAAGGGCAATGTAGCCCTCAGGAGGTTGCCGTAGCCTCTCATCAGGTGGCGCGGCAGATCGCGTTCGTTGGGCAGGAACCAGTAGGCGGGACTCAGCCCATAAAAATATTCTGACCAGTAGTGCGCCCACTTCTCGCTCAAGGGCATGGGCTGGACCCAGTAAGAGCCGAGTTTTCGCAGGTGGTCGAGGGCAGCCTCCGGGTGGCTGAGGCGAAAACGCAGGTAGGGGATCGCCAGGACGGCTACCAGCCCCAGCCCATACACGACCTCTTTACGATTCTGCCAGTGGTAGCGCACATCTGAAAGAAGGAGCAGGATTCCGCTCGCCACGACCACCAGCTGCCCTGGATTATAGCTGTAGAACGCCAGGGCTGCCGATAGGATGGCATAAGTCAGGTAATTCGCAGATCTGTAGCGGTAGAGCAGGTAGCTATACAGAAACGCGGCGTAGAAAGCCACGAAAAGCACCGTCTCGAAGGCGGTGCGCGAATGCAAAAACCAGGCCGGGGCGATTGAGAGCAAAGCAGCTCCAGCCCACCAGTACGGCAGCTTGTAGATGTCCCTCAAGATCAGGCCAATAGCCACTGCCGCCAGCGCGCTCAGCAGGACCGACGTGGCGCGTGTGACGAAGACAGACTTGCCGAAGGCCAGGTAGGGCATCACCTGCAGGTAGACGCTCACGCTTAGGTTGTAGAAGGGGCCGTTCTTGAAGTAGGTTGGCAGCAGGGTCCGCTCTTCGTCGAGCAGGTGGTTGTGGATCAGGTCGGCCGCCGCCACAGTCTGGGTGGCTTCGTCGCCGAAAAAATAAATTGGGAAGCTGCTTAATCCGGTCAGGCGAGTCGCCAGATAAAGGATCAGGGTTACCCCGAATAGGGTGATCTCCAACGAGTACGCCCGGCGCTTCGCCAGAGCACGCCAGCGCGCCGCCAGCCAAACTCCCACCGGTCGAGGTTTGGCTTCTCCGGGTTCACTTGTGGAGAGATTGGATGGAAGGATAACCAAGTGCTGTTCTGAGTCCCCCTGGCTTTCGATGACCACCCGCGCCGCCGGGTTGGGTTTATCGCTGGAATTGGTGAGGGACTCCACCGTCACCCGCACACGCGCCCCCTCGGCCAGGTCCAGGGAGATATGGACGTGAGAGACGGCTGGTTCTTCCTGCTGCGCAAAGTCCTCGCCAGGTTCGCTGGTTGCCACCATGACCCTCTCTTTGCCTGGCGTCTAACGCAGTCCAGTCTCCATGCGGGCGATCACCAGGCGCTGGATCTCACTGGTGCCTTCGTAAATCTCGGTGATCTTGGCATCGCGGAAGTAGCGTTCGATGGGCAGCTCCTTGGAGTAGCCCAGCCCGCCGTGGATCTGCACTGCAGCGTGCGTGACGAACATGGCCATCTCGGAGGCGAACAGTTTGGCCATTGAGGCTTCCAGGGTGAAGCGTTCGCCGGTTTGCTTCGAGCGTTCCTTGGCCATGGCTGCATTATAGATCAGTAAACGCGCCGCCTCGATCCGCGTCTTCATATCGGCCAGCTTGAAGGAGATGCCCTGGAACTCGCCGATCTTTTGCCCGAAGGCTTCCCGCTCTCTGGCATGCATCAGGCTGGCTTCGTAAGCGGCCTCGGCGATCCCCAAGGCCTGGGAGGCGATCCCGATCCGCCCGGCATCCAGCACCGCCATGGCGATCTTGAAGCCCTCGCCTTCCTCCCCCAGCCGGTTTTCGACCGGGATGTGATAGTCCTCGAAGACGATCTCGCTGGTGGCCGAGGCGCGTATGCCCAGCTTGGGTTCCTTCTTGCCAACGGCGAACCCCGGCTTATCCGTCTCGACGATAAAAGCCGTGATGCCCCTGTGCTTCTTTTCTGGGGCGGTCATGGTGAACACAACGATGTATTCTGCCACCGGCGCGCTGGTCACCCACGATTTACGCCCATTGATCACATATTGGTCGCCTTCCCTCACCGCCCGGCTGCGCATTGTCCCCGCGTCGGAGCCGGACATCGGCTCGGTCAGCGAGTAAGCCCCCACCGCCTGCCCCGAGGCCACCCCGCGCACGTACTTCTGTTTTTGCGCCTCCGTGCCGAACTTCAGGATGCCAAAGCAGAACAGGGAGTTGTTGACCGACATGATCGTGCCGTGGGCTGCGTCCGCCTTGCAGATCTCCTCCAGCGCCAGCACGTAAGCCAGGGCGTCCATCCCCGCCCCACCGTATTCCTCTGGCACCTCGACCCCCATCAGACCTATTTCGCCCATTTTCCGGATCGTCTTGACCGGGAACTCCCCCGTTTCGTCGAACTCCGCCGCGACCGGGGCGATCTCGTTCTGGGCGAAATCGCGCGCCGCTTGGCGGATCATAGCGTGTTCTTCGCTCAAAGGAAACAGATCAGCACTGCTCATTGCGTCCTCCGCATCTGATCGGTTAGGATGAGATCATTATAGCATGGCTGGTTTTGGGGAGCTATCCAAATTGACTGCTGATCAACCTTTGACCTTACTTCACATCCCGAGTACAATCAGGCTAAAATCCCAGGAGCTGCGCGTGCGCTATAAACCACGCAAAACTCGGGAGAGTAAATAAAGATCAGCGAAAATCAGCTTTTTCCAGCATCCTATCACCTCGAGAATTCCTATGCCAGATGCAATTGACCCAGCAACCTTCGCTCACCTGGTAGATCTGGCTGCCCTGGAGCTCGATCCAGAGCAGGCTGAATACCTGCGCCGGGAGCTGAACAACCAGCTCAAGGCCATCCACGAGCTGGAAGCCATCCCCCTGGACAGTGATACCTCCAGCACCACGCACGGCGTGCCCTATACCCCGCATACTACCCCCGCCATGCGC
>DATDRM010000360.1:0-3094 GCA_035291705.1 Anaerolineales bacterium | reverse complement strand
AGGAGGTGATCATGCTCGAAGAATTTCGCGAACAGGCCAGCAGTTCACCCTTGTATGAAGAAGAAACATTCGTAGAGGTTAAGCCACGCCGTCCCCGCAGGCGATTCCTGGGGATGACGGCCGCCCAACGCTTTATGATCGCCGTCATGCTGTTGATCATGGCCTGCCTGCTGGGCGCGCTCCTGCTGCTGGTGACCGAGAAGATCGTCCCCCCCGCGCTCTTTTAAGCGACGGTAGACGGTGGACTGGCGACAGAGCACAGCTTGTCTTCCGTCGTTCGTCGTTACTCGGCTGCTGCCCCCACCCGGCGCAGATCGGCGTCGGCGATGCGAGCCAACGAGGCGACGCTATCCCCGTTCTGTAATTCAATCAAGTGAACCCCGCGGGTCGCCCGGCCAGCCTGGCTGATATCCTTCACCTTCGTGCGCAGGATCAGCCCGCTAGCGGAGATGATCGTCAGGTCGTCGGCGCTTTGCACCACGCGCGCCGCGGCGATCTTGCCAATTGTCCCCAGGGCGTGACGATTGATGGTGGCGACTCCGCCGGTAGCCCGGCCCTTGACCGGATAATCCTCCAGGGGAGTGCGTTTGCCGAAGCCCCTGGTTGTGACGACCAGCAGGTCGCCGCCCGGCTCGACGACTTCCATGCTGGCGACATGGTCACCGCGGCTGAGGCGGATGCCGGTCACCCCGGCGGCAGCTCGCCCCATGGCGCGCACATCAGTTTCTGATATGCGCAGCGCCTGGCCATTTTCAGTCACGAGCACAACATCATCGTTGCCATGCGTCATGCGCACCCAACCCAGCTCATCACCAGATTCCAGGTTGATGGCAATCAGTCCGGAGGGGCGTACCGAGGCGAATTCCGATAACGACATGCGCTTAAGCCGCCCACGACGCGTCGCCATGATAAAGTATTCGGCGGCAGAGAACTTGGGCACGGCCACGGCAGCGGTGATGGTTTCATTGGCGTCCATAGCGAGCACATTGACGACCGGGATACCTCGACCGGTGCGGTCAGCGTCGGGAATCTGGTAGGCTCTCTCTGAATAGACCTTGCCGCGGTCGGAGAAGAATAAAACAGTATCCAGGGTGCGCGCCGGGAAAAGGTAGACCACTTCGTCTTCATCCTTCGTGAGATGCCCGGTGACACCCCGCCCACCGCGCCCCTGGGCTCGGAAGGCTTTGGCCGCCACGCGTTTGATGTAACCATGCAGGGTGAGGCTGATCAGCACCGCTTCATCGGACACCAGGTCCTCTTCGCGGAAATCTTCCCTGGCCTCGGCCGCGATGCGCGTGCGCCGTTGGTCGCCGTAAGCCTCGGCGATGTCATTCAAGTCAGCCTTGATCAGCCCCAAGATTTTCTGCGGATCGGCCAGCAGGTCTTCTAGAAAGGCGATACGCTCCAATGTCTGGCGCTGTTCATCCTCGATTTTCTGCCGTTCCAGGGCAGCCAGGCGGCGCAGCTGCATGTCCAGGATTGCCAGAGCTTGCTTCTCGGACAGCGAAAAGCGCGCCATCAGGCGTTCTTTAGCGGCCTCCGCATCGGTAGACTGGCGGATGGTCTGGATCACTTCATCCAGGTGCGCCAGGGCGATCAGCAGGCCTTCCAGGATGTGTGCCCGGGCGCGCGCCTTTTCCAGCTGGTATTGGGATCGGCGGGCGATCACCTCCTGGCGGTGGTCGATAAAAATGTGCAGGGCTCGCTTGAGCGAGAGCAGGCGCGGCTCGCCCTCTACCAGCGCCAGCATCTGTGCCCCGAAGGTGGATTGCAAGGGGGTGTACTTGTAAAGCTGGTTGAGCACCTTGCGCGGTTGGGCGCCGCGCTTGAGCTCCACGATGATGCTCATCCCGCGCCGGTCAGATTCGTCCCGCAGGTCGGAGATGTCGTCCAGCCTGCCGTTGCGCGCCAGTTCGGCGATACGTTCGAGCAGGGTGGTTTTATTCAGCTGGAAGGGGATCTCGGTGATCACGATGCGGTGCCGGCTGGAGCCCATCTCTTCGATGTGTGCCAGCCCGCGCAGCACGATGCGCCCTCGGCCGGTGCTATAAGCCTGGCGGATGCCTTCGTCGCCAACGATCACTCCACCGGTGGGGAAATCCGGACCGGGGAGCAACTTGATCAGGTCCTCGATCGAGACATCGTCGATCTTATCGTAATGGTCGATCAGATAGGTCAGGGCCGCGGCCAGCTCCTTCAGGTTGTGCGAGGGGACGTTGGTCGCCATGCCGACGGCGATGCCCGAAGAGCCGTTAAGCAACAGGTTGGGCAGGCGCGCCGGGAGGACAGACGGTTCTTGTAAAGAGCCATCGAAATTGTCACTGAAGTCCACCGTGTCCTGATCGATGTCGACCAGCATTTCCTCAGCCAGGCGTCCTAGCCGCGCCTCGGTGTAGCGCATGGCTGCTGGGGCATCTCCATCGATCGAGCCGAAGTTGCCCTGGCCATCGACCAACAGGTAGCGCATGGAGAAATCCTGCGCCATGCGCGCCATGGCGTCGTAAACCGCCGCGTCGCCGTGCGGGTGGTACTTGCCGAGCACTTCGCCGACGATGCGCGCCGATTTGCGGTATGGCAAATTGGCCCGGATGCCCATATCGTGCATGGCATACAGGATGCGCCGGTGGACGGGCTTCAATCCATCCCTGGCGTCGGGCAGGGCGCGCGCCACGATCACGCTCATCGCATAGTCGAGGTACGCGGCGCGGATTTGTTGGTCGATATCCACTTGTTGGACGGTGCCGATTTCCATAATTAAACCTTCTGACAAAAAAGATGTGCACGCTTGCGCGCACACATCCTAATTATACCGCAGCGAGGCGAAAGTAGTCCCGTTTCCCCTGCTTCCAGTGACCTGGCAATCCTCCCTGAACTTCACATTTCTTGAGCCGTTGTTAGGTTTTATTGTCCATGATCTAATTGTGACAATCGTTATAAGATCGTGAAATTGGTACTTGAGTACCAGCAAAAAATCTGCTATACTATATTGGGTTTTCAGGTGGGGTATCTCTTATTAATCTGGAGAAACCCAACTGATACTCTATTTTTCAGGTAGCTATTAAATAAAATCTCAATACTCCCTCGTTCCGATGCC
>DATDRM010000359.1:0-6338 GCA_035291705.1 Anaerolineales bacterium | reverse complement strand
CAGATTCCCGAAGCTGTCCCGGAGGCCGCAACTATCGCGGCCTTCTTGCAGGAATACGGTCTGCACGTTTCCCACGGATTGTTGAACGACCAAAGAATTCGCCGCCAGGTGGAATCGAAAAGATGTGATGTGGTGATCGCCCTGGGCGGTGATGGCACAATGTTGCGCGCCGGTCACTTGTGTGGGCCGAATGGCGTGCCTATACTGGGGATTAATATGGGACGCTTCGGTTTTCTTATGGAAATCCAGCAAAAACAATGGCGGGAAACCTTACCCCGCCTGCTGAGTGGTGATTTTTGGATAGAAAACCGGATGATGCTGTGCGCGGAACGATCCCGTGCCGGGGAGATGCTTGGAAATTGGGATATTGTTAATGAGGCCGTCGTTAGCCGGGGCAACTTCGTGCGCCCGGTGCATCTGGAAACCAGCGTCGATGGTCGCTTCCTCACCACCTACGTCGCAGATGGCTTGATCGCCTCCACACCCACCGGTTCTACCGCCTATGCCCTGGCAGTCGGCGGGCCGATCCTGCCTCCGGAACTGCGCACAATTTTACTTGTCCCGATCGCTCCCCATCTTTCAATCGATCGTGCCATCGTGTTCGCTGAGGGGTCTTCGGTGAGCATTGTTGTCCACACTGCCCACCAGGCGGTGTTGAGCATCGACGGACAATTACCGATCGAGCTGGTAGATGGGGACTGTGTAAAGGTGTTCGCCAGCCACCATTCCTTGAAATTCATCCGTTTCCAAGACCCTGGATATTTTTATCGTAACCTTACTCCCCATATGAATCAAAACCCTTCCACAGGTAATTCTCGATGAGCTCACAGCCCCCCACGCTTTATTGCGCTAACCATCCTGATGTTGAAACTACCTTACGCTGTAACCGATGTGAAAAGCCCATCTGTGCTAAATGCGCTGTTCTCACCCCAACCGGGTATCGCTGTAAGGATTGCGTCCGCAACCAGCAAAAGGGTTTTGAAACTGCTCAATGGTATGATTACCTCCTGGCCTTTAGCGTAGGGATCATATTGTCATACATTGGCAGCCGTTTGGTTAGTTACCTGGGTTTTTTTACGCTTTTTGTCGCCCCGATCGCTGGGGTGATCATCGCTGAAGCCGTTCGCCTAGCTATTCGCCGCCGTCGATCGAAGCGGCTCTTCCAGGTGAGCGCACTCGCCGTGGCGTTAGGTGGTTTGCCGACAATACTCCGGCTGGTGATTATCATTCTTTCCTTATTTTCAGGAGTCTCAATAGGCTTCGGTTTTGTTTTGCCTTTGATCTGGCAGGGAGTCTATTTCTTCATCGTGACCTCTACTGTTTATTATCGCCTCGCTGGCATCCGAATCTAAACCGAGAGGCGCATAGAGCAGCATGCTCACTGAACTACGCATCGAGAATTTCGCTATCATCGACCGGCTGGTATTGCTCTTCAAGCCAGGTCTGGTCACCTTTACCGGTGAAACCGGTGCCGGAAAATCGATTATCATCGATGCCGTCGAAACTCTGCTAGGTGGGCGTGTCGACGCCAGCATGATCCGCAGCGGGGCTAAAAATGCTACCATTGAAGCCACCTTCCAAATCACACCGGCAGTGCGCGCGAATGTTCATTCCATCCTCAAGCGCGAAGAGTTGCTTGACGATCCGGATTATTTCACCCTGGGGCGTGAAATTCGCTTCGAAGGACGGAGCGTGGCCCGGATTAATGGACGGACGGTCAACGTTGGACTATTGCGTGAACTCGGCGACCTGGTCGTTGATGTCCACGGGCAATCCGAACATCTTTCTTTACTACGGGTGCGCGAGCATCTGGGATTGCTCGACCGCTATGCCGTTGTAGAGGATTTGCTCCACGCTTATAGCATCACGTACCGGCAGTTGATCAGCGTGCGAAAGGAAATACAGGAACTTCGCCTCGCAGAGAGCGAAGCCGCTCGCAGAATCGATCTGCTTTCCTATCAAATTAATGAGATCGAATCGGCTCGCCTGCAGCCTGGCGAGGAAGAAGATCTGCGCTCAGAGCGCACCCGGTTGGCTAACGCCGAGACTCTCGCCTCTCTGGCTCAGCAAGCTTTGACCAACCTCGATGAGGGCACACCCGAAGCCCCCTCGGCCATCGATCTCTTCGGCCAAGTGATGGATGCCCTGCAAGATCTGGCTCGGATCGACTCCTCACGCTCTGGGCTGGTGGAGGACATCCAGGGTACCTTCTCCAGCCTCACCGATCTGGCGAGGGATCTGCGTAGCTACTTCGAGAGCATCGAATTCAATCCAAAGCGGCTGGATCAGGTTGAGGAGCGACTCGACTCGATCCAAAACTTGAAACGTAAATATGGCGACTCAATTCCCGCAATCTTGAGTTTCGCGGCCAACGCCCGCCAGCAGATGGAGACAATCCAGGGAGCCAGTGAGCGTCTTGCTGAGCTAGCGATTCAAGAGGCCAATTTACTCGCCGAGCTCGGGGAACGTGGCAAATTGCTCTCCCAAAAACGCCAGCAGGCTGCAGGCCTGTTGAATCAGGAGATGGAGGCTGAACTTGCTGATCTTCGCATGTCCGGAGCTCGATTCAGCATCGACTTCCAGCAACGACCCGACCCAAACGGAGTACCCCTCACCGAAGGACTCCGCGTAGCCTTCGACGCCACCGGTTTAGAACGCGTGGAATTCCTGATCGCCCCCAATCCAGGGGAGGGGCTGAAACCTCTCGTTCGCATCGCTTCCGGAGGCGAAACCTCCCGGTTGATGTTATCGCTGAAGAACGTCCTGGCGCGCGCCGATAAGGTCTCCACGCTGATCTTTGATGAAATCGACCAAGGGATCGGTGGCCGGGTTGGCAGTATTGTCGGTCACAAGCTTTGGCGATTGGCACGCCATCACCAGGTGCTGTGTATCACCCATCTGCCTCAGCTGGCTGCTTTTGGCGAGCAACACTTACAAGTACAAAAGCATCTCCAGGACGGGCGAACCATCACCACAGTTATAGATCTCAGCGAGGAAAACCGCCTCCGGGAATTAGCCCAGATGCTGGGAGAAATAAGCTCGGCGACGATGCATTCAGCCCGCGAAATGCTTGAGACGGCGCACGCATTGACCGATTCAAAACCTACTTAACAAAATGAAGATTCTGATCTGCCACCGTTATAACAACCCGTTGGTGCTATACTTAGAGAAATCCAATCGCCCACTTGCTTGCAGGTTTCCGGGGGAAGAGCAAGAGGGGTCCTGCATGAGCCGACAGCAGTCTCGGGGGCGTACCGCTGTCGGCTTTTTAATATAGAATTTATTCATGCCCACCGTTTCCCAGATCATTCAGATGCGTCGGCAACGCCACGCCACAGCCCTCAGCAGCCCAACCAGCCGGGCTGGAAAATTGGGTATTGGCCTTGGTTTGCTGCTCTGCTTGATAGCGGTGTTCACCGCTATCGGGAGTACCTTCCTCTACGCCGGTTTGGCATCCGCCATGCCCTCACCAGAAAGCTTGCCTTTACTTTTGGAACCACCCTCCGGATTGTTATTACAGCCCACACGCCTTTATGATCGCACGGGCCAGCATCTGATCGCCTCCCTTCAGAATCCACGCGCAGCGCAACGGCGATATTTAACATTGGATGAGGATCAATCCATTCATCTGCCCGCCGCCCTGGCTATGGCGACGATCGCCTCTTCTGACCCCAATTTCTGGAGCCATGGCGGTTTTTCCTGGCAGGGCGTCAGCCAGGGTAACCATCCCACTTTGGCCCAAAAACTGGTTTCAGACTTGTTATTGTGGGATGAATCACCTGGGCTAAAGCGCGCTCTCAGGGAAAGGCTTTTGGCTGCACAGATCACCACCACTTTTGGTCGTCAGAAAATCTTGGAGTGGTACTTGAACAGCAGCGACTACGGCCAGCTTGCGTATGGCGCTGACGCAGCTGCACTCACCTATTTCGGGAAATCCGCAACCGACCTGACCTTGGCGGAGGCAGCTGCTTTAGCGGCTACTACCGAGACCCCCGCTCTCAATCTCATAGATGCACCCAAAGCCGCATTGGAGCGTAAGGATCGCCTCCTGGAAACTATGTTCGACCTTGGTTTCATCACTGCCACACAATTCGAACAAGCCAAGCAGCAAGCATTCATAATCCAACAGCCGGTAGAGCTCTCCCCTAATCTGGCTCCCGCCTTCACAAAGCTCGTCCTCGAACAGCTGGGAACATACCTTAATCCCTATCGCTTACCCCGCGGTGGATTGAGTGTAATAACTACCCTCGACTACAATCTTCAATCACAGACTGACTGCGCCACTGAAACCCAATTAAATCGCCTGAAAAGCCCTCAGCCAGGCGAAGTCCTGACTTGGGATCAGACACCGTGCCAGGCCTCCCGCTTGTTGCCGACTCTCCCAGGCGAGAGTCTCTCTGCAAATACACATTTAGCCGCCAACGTGGTAGTCCTCGATCCTGCTCACGGTCAGGTTTTGGCGATGGTGGGAGATGCCTCACCTGGACAGGACCCGGCTCGATTGCCAGGTCACCCACCTGGATCATTGATGACCCCGTTCATCTACCTGACCGCCTTCACTCGCGGGATGAGCCCAGCTTCATTGATTTGGGACATCCCAGCTAGCCTGTTGGAAGGATTCGCAGATATACGCAATCCAGATGACCGTTTCCATGGTCCTATTCGTTTACGCATGGCCCTGGCAAACGACTACCTCGTGCCCGCAATTCAGGTTCTGGTTCAGATGGGACCCGAGCAAGTCTGGAGTATGGCGAAACAGCTTGGCCTGGCATCCCTCGAGGTACCCAACACAGAGGCAGCTTATCGCCTGCCGCTGCAAGGCGGTCAGGCAACCTTATTAAACATTGCCCAGGCATATGGTGTCTTCGCCAACCAGGGCGTCCTGGTAGGCCAGGCGCTTAATCCTCCTGCAGGGGATGATTCAACCTCTCGTCTGCATGCTCAAACCGTGCTGCGCGTTGAGGACCACCTGGGAAGAACATGGTTAGACTGCTCGCAGGAAATCGGTGACTGCCGCACCCTGCGCCGGTCAGTGATCAGCTCACAGCTGGCGTATTTGTTGACTAATATCTTGAGTGACGAAACAGCCCGTTGGCCGAGCCTTGGTCACCCAAACCCGTTAGAGATCGGCCGGGCTGCAGGCGCCAAAATCGGTCGCACCGTGGATGAGATTGATTCTTGGACAGTGGGCTATTCTCCTGGATTGGTCGTCGGCGTCTGGCTGGGTAACCCAGAATCGAAAACTCCTCCGATCGTGTCTCCAAAGTGGTCTGCTGGGTTGTGGCATGCCGTGATTCAATATGCGCTTCAGGACCAACCCAACGAAGAATGGACTGCTCCACCTGGCATCAGCCCACTTAAAGTATGCGATCCCTCTGGTATGTTGCCCACTGCCGATTGCCCTATGGTGGTTGACGAAGTTTTTATAAACGGCAGCGAACCCTCGAGCACAGACACGCTTTTTCGCGCCTTTCAAATCAACCGCGAGACCGGTAGATTAGCCACCGCTTTTACACCCGCTGAGTTGGTCGAAAGGAGAGTCTACCTGGTGCTACCTCCAGAAGCCGAAACTTGGGCGCAATCAGCTGGCCTGCCACTTCTGCCAGAAACGTACGACGTGATCGATTCGGTGACAACCCCGGAAGCAAACTCAGCGATATCCTCTCCAGCCATGTTCTCCAGTGTTAAAGGCTGGGTTCCCATCCGGGGTCACGCCTCAGGTAAGGATTTTGACTTCTTCAACCTCCAGTTCGGCCAGGGGTTAAACCCCGTTAACTGGCTACAGATCGGCGAAGATAGCCACACTCCCATTGCGAATGGACAACTGGCTGTCTGGGATACAGCCGGGCTGAACGGGTTATACACTCTGCAGCTATTGGTAGTTGATCAAGACCAAAATGTAGATACAGCGACTATTCAGGTGACGGTTGACAACCAGCCTCCCGAAGTCTCCATTCGTTTTCCGGCAAGGGGTGAAAAAATACCCTTTCCAGAGACAAAGCTGCTTACCCTGCAAGCAGATGCCTCTGATGACCTGGGATTGGTGACCGTTGAGTTCTTTGTCGATGATCAAATGATTTTGTCATTAGCATTGCCCCCCTATGTCTCACCGTGGACGGTTGAGTTAGGCAGACACGTCCTGCGCGTGCGCGCTGTCGACCGGGCGGGAAACTTTAGCGAAGCCATCACAGAATTCTTCGTCGACCGATAACGCAAGTGACACCTTAACTCAAAAATTCCTCGTGGATTTTGAAATACTCAAGGGATGAAATTGTAAGGTAGGGGGAAAAAGAAACTCCCGGCGTCGTGTATAGACTCCGGGAGATAGATAATTATTA
>DATDRM010000358.1:0-7235 GCA_035291705.1 Anaerolineales bacterium | reverse complement strand
GTCTCGGCGGTTGTCAGCTCTTCTTCGAGCCAGTTAGCGGACGTCCGCTGCTTGAGCCATTCCTCACGGCCACGCCGCGCCCGCGCCAGGCGTTCATCTAACGCCTTGGCGTCCTGCGTGTGGATATCATTGCGGAGCGACTGAAGCGAGGAGATCAGACCATCCAAAACGCGCAACACATTCTCGCGACTGGACAATGCCGCCGCTCGCAAGGTAGCTGGCTCGGTCGGGTGGACGATCGAGCTGGTGGCCTCGGCATAGGATCGGCCGGCGACTTTGCGCCCCTCTCGCCAACCGGGTTGATCGACAGTCGCGTTGAGCAATGCTGCAGCCATGAGCTGCGGCAGGGTCTGGGTAGCCGCCATCAGGCCATCCATCTCAAGGGGGTCGGCAAAGAATGGCGTCGCCCCTACCAGACGGGTCAGGTCGGCGGCCAGCTTGATCGCCTCCGATGGCGTGCGTGGCGGAGCGACGATACTCACCAGCCCATTGCGAAACAGGTCCGAGTGGGCAGCATTAATCCCGGTGTCAACCTCGTGGAGATAAGCCGGGTTGATGACCGGCGTCAGCCCGACATAATACCGTTCAGGCGGGAGGATTTCCGCAGCCCAGGCTGCCACCACCTCTTTGACCGGGCCGGTATCCATCACCACCACCCCCTCCTTCAAGTCTTCCCTGATCACTGCCAATGTGTCACGGATCTGGTCAATCGGTAAGGCGAGCAAAACCAGGTCCGCCTCCCGCACTGCAGAGGGCAAATTGATCACGACTTTATCCAACGCGCCCATTTTCTCGGCTCGCCGGGCAACACCGAAGTCCCGATCGTGTCCGATGCGCCGCACCAACTCGCCGTGATCTCTCAGTGCCAATCCAACCGAGGCTCCAATTTGTCCCAGACCAACGATTGTGATTTGGATGGTCATCGCAAAACCTCAACTGTTATCATCTACGGCTTGCAGCCTGGACAGCAGGCGATCTTCCGGATCGGCATCCACGTCCACCGAAGATTCCATCCGTTTCTGGTGACGCCGGATCAATGCCACCGCTAAAGGAGAGACGCCCGCCTTGGCTGCCAGATCTGCCCCCCACTGCGGGTGCTGCGTGGCAACCACAAACGCCCGTCGCCAGCCGGGCGCCATGGTGTTTCGTCCGGGTGAAGCCATGCCCCAACGCTGCCCACAACCTGGGCATACCGATCCAACTAAAACGATCAGGGCGCGTTCCCATAACCGCAAGGGGTGGATGCTCTTGCCCACATCATGGAGCAAGGCAGCAATCCAGAGATCGGAATTTTTTTCGCCCTGGGTTATTAGCGCCTTCAAGACGCGCAGGCTGTGGGCCTGGTCGCTGCCCGGCATCTGCTTGAAAAGCTCAAGTTGCGCTGGAGCAAGCACCGAGGAAGCAAGTCCCAGATCCTGGGGAGTTGTTTCTGATCGCAACGCCTGCCAGAACTGACTCGTGCGGTAAAGCAGGCGCGCCACGCTCATCCCACCAACAATCTCAACAGCGCCTGCAAAGGCGGCCCAAGAATCACTCCTAAGAGGTTAAAACCAACAAACGATCCGAGGAAAATCAAAGCCAGCAAGATCATTGGGCCATAGGGACGGATGGTGTCCAGAAAGCGCGCCCAGGAAGGAGGGAAAAAATAATAAGCGATTTTCTCTCCATCCAGCGGCGCGATAGGGATCAGGTTGAACAGCATCAAAATCAGGTTGATGTAGACAAATTCATATAACAATTTGTCTAGCGAAGGTAGCACCTGCCCTGGGGAGGTGAACACAGCGACTACCGAAACCAACCCGATTTGAAAAGGGATAGCTGCGATGGCAGCCATGAGCAGATTCGATAATGGGCCAGCCAGCGATACCCACATGACCGCAGCTGGCGAACGGCGGGACAGGAGATATGGATTGATCTGGACCGGCTTCGCCCAACCAAAGCCAACCGCGATCAGCATTAAAGAACCAATCGGGTCCAGATGCGCCAATGGATTGAGCGTCAGGCGTCCGTCTGCCCGGGGGGTAGGATCACCAAACCTGTCTGCAGTCCAGGCGTGCGCAAATTCATGCACGGCAAAGGCGGTCAACAAAACCACAATGCGCGCGATAAGCGTCGGAAGATTAAGGTCAAAAAACATGGTGGGGGTCCTTGGCGGTCATTATACCACCCCGTGATATAATGCCTGGCATGTTGCCCGACCTGCAACTGGGTGACCGGTTACGGCTGCGGAAGCCCCATCCTTGCGGCAGTTTCGAATGGAAAGTTGTTCGCCTTGGCGCCGATATCGGGTTAGAGTGCCTGCGCTGTGGGCGACGTATCTTGCTCCCCCGGCGCATGTTAGCCCGCCGACTGAAAGCCTTCCTCCCCCCACCGAGCGATGAGTCACCGGCCAGTTGAACCTCCCCTGATCCTGTTTTTATACTCAGACACTCCCTGGCAGATCGCGCATATACTGGCGGCTCAATTAGGTGTAGAATAGAGAAAGTTTAAAAGAATTGCAGACTTCGGGAGTCCAAAGATGGACAATGACTTCCGAAGTCTTGTCTTGACAAAGGAAGTCTATATGAGACTTTTTAGCTCAACCTCGATTGGTTACTTTTTGCTCACTGGGATGATCCTGCTGGGCCTGACAGGCTGCAACCTGACCGCAAAGGATACCACGACCCCCACCCTGAACGTCACCCAGGCCTACCAGACGGTAGAAGCCAGACTCACCGAGGCAGTTGCGCTGACACCGATAGTCACCAGCACGCCACCACCCGTAGCAACTTTCACCCCGACTGCACCTACTCCACCAGCAACCGCACCCATCCAAACGTCCACTCCCGCTGTGACCAACCCACCCACGTCTTTGTGCGATCAGGCTGCCCCTGGCAATCCAATCGACGTCACAATCCCCGACAACACCAAGCTGCAGCCGGGTGAAGAATTCACCAAAACCTGGCGTCTGCAGAACGCAGGCACCTGCCCCTGGACAAAAGATTACGCGCTGGTATGGTTCTCCGGCGAACAGTTCAACGCTCCGGCCAGTGTCCCATTGAATGGAGACGTCGCTCCTGGTAACACGGTCGACCTATCGGTAGACATGCAAGCCCCCCAGACTCCAGCCAGCTATATCAGCTATTGGAAGCTGCGCAACTCAAACAGCGTCCTCTTTGGGATCGGCCCCAGTGGCGGCTCTGCCTTCTGGGTGCAGATCGAGGTGGTACCAGCCACCACGACCACCACAACACCGACAGCGCCGACGACGGCAACCCCTACAATTACGCCCACCCCGGGCGTCCAGGTGCAGGGTCCGGCGAGCTTGCAGATCGGCGATTTACTCGATCTCGACACCCTTCAGGTCAACCTGGGCGGTGAAGACCTTGTCTACCAGGCGACCGACCAGGATCGCGCTCTCGCCCCCGTAGGCAGCGCTGGCATCGCCGTGTTTGGCGCCAGCCAGCCTACTTTTACGGATTGCCAGAACATGAACCTGGGCAGCCAGCCGGTGGTGATCAATGACCTGGTCGGGAGTTATCTTTGCTATCGAACCAACATGGCTTTGCCAGGCTGGCTTTTAATCACCGCTCTCGATCCCACCACCGGCATCTTAAACGTAGATATCTTTACCTGGGCAATCCCTTGAGTTCGTCCGGGGCGGACTCGACCATGGGCACTTTATACCTGGTTGCGACTCCGATTGGGAATCTGGAAGACATCACGCTGCGCGCTTTACGGATCCTGCGCCAGGTGCGGCTGATCGCCGCCGAGGACACTCGCCAGGCGAGCAAGTTACTCAACCGCTATGACATCCAGACCCCGCTGATCAGCTACCACGAGCACAGCCGGAGGAGTAAATTGCCCCAGCTCTTGACCCACCTCCAGGAAGGAGATATAGCCCTGGTCTCGGACGCGGGAACGCCCTTGCTAAATGACCCTGGCTACGAGCTGGTGCGCGCCGCCCTGGAGGCCGGTCACACAGTCAGCCCGATCCCCGGGGCAAGCGCACCGATCGCGGCATTGGTGGCCTCGGGCCTGCCCACAGACGCCTTTCTCTACCTGGGATACCTGCCACGCAAATCTACCGAACGCCGGAAGTTTTTGGCAGAGATTGTGGATCTGCCCTACACTCTGATCTTCCTTGAAACCCCTCACCGTCTGTTAGCGGCGCTGAGAGACCTGGAAGATGCCCTCGGCGACAGGCAGATCGCTGTCGGGCGCGAGATGACCAAAGTCCACGAGGAGATCTTTCGCGGCCCCTTGAGAGAAGCCAATGCTCATTATTCTGCCCACCCCCCGCGGGGGGAGATCACCCTGGTTCTGGCCGGCTGTTCCACCTCGAAAGAACCCTGGTCGGAGGAGCAATTGCGAGGCATATTAATGGAACGCCGGACGCAAGGGCTCTCCCCCGCCCAGATCGCCAGCCAGCTGGCCAGTGAATCGGGCTGGCCGCGGCGTGAAATCTATCGAATACTCGCAGATATGGAGGAAACAGGCCACCATGGATCTGGATAATACTTCCAACTTCTCCAGAATCGATGCCCAGGATATGCTTTCCCATATCGAAGGCCTGCCCAGCCAATTGCAGACCGCCTGGGAATTGGGGCAGCGATCACCGTTGCCGGCCTGGGAGGGGATCGAGCGCGTGCTCGTCGCCGGGATGGGCGGATCAGCCATCGGGGCTGACCTGGCGGCGGCCTATCTCGCCCCTCACTGCCCGGTGCCGTTGGTTGTGCACCGCAACTACACGCTGCCCGCCTGGGCCAAAGGAGCGCGCACCCTGGTCATCGCCTGCTCTCACTCCGGCGATACCGAGGAGGCACTGGCGGCATTTGAAAGCGCCACAGCGCACGAGTGCCGCGCTCTGGCCATCACCACCGGCGGCAAGCTGGGCCAGGCCAGCCAGAGGGCGGGCGCCCCCCTATGGCAGTATAAATATCAAGCCCAGCCGCGCGCCGCGGTGGGCTTTCTCTTTGGCCTGCTGCTGGCTGCTCTGACCCGCCTGGGAATGGCCTCAAACCCCTCAGCAGAGCTGCAAGCGGCGATCCAGGCGATGCGGGCACAACAAAAGAATCTGAGGCCAGACGTGCCGGTGGTTAACAACCCCGCCAAACGTATGGCCGGGCAGCTATATGGCCGCCTGGTAACGGTGTTCGGCGCGGATATCCTGGAGCCGGTTGCCCGCCGCTGGAAATCGCAGATCAATGAGATCGCCAAAGCCTGGGGACAGTTCGAACCTCTGCCCGAAGCCGATCACAACACGCTGGCCGGGTCAACCAACCCCGAAGAAACCCTGGCGCGTCTCATGGCTTTGTTTCTGCGCGCCCCGTCCTCCCACCCGCGCAACCAGCTGCGCACGAACCTGACCAAGCAGACCTTCATGCTGGCTGGCTTGAACACCGACTTCATCGACGCCCAGGGCGCTTCTCCTCTAGCTCACCAATGGACTACGCTGCATCTCGGCGATTACACCGCTTATTACTTGGCGATGGCTTACGGCGTCGATCCCACCCCGGTGGAAGCCATCGCAGGGTTCAAGCAAGAGATGAGCAGCCAGATTTAACCATCCGAGCTTATACAGTTCCTTTTAGTTCCACTCGCATAAGATTTTATTAAGCCACGCTTTAGAGTCCTGTAAAGACTATTGATAAGCTCAGTGCTACCATGGGGTTATAGATCTAAACGCGAAAATGGACTAAAAGGAAAATTAAATGAACTCATCTCAAAATATTTACTCAAAAATGAACCAGGTAAAAATCCTGGATGATTCTCCATTTGCAAGAGCCCTGTTCGGAAAAATACGTTGGGCATGGATATGGTTGATCTTGCGAGTTTACCTGGGATGGGAATGGTTGCAAGCCGGTTGGGGAAAGTTGCATAACTCTGCATGGACTGGCTCCAAGGCGGGAGCGGCCATTACTGGTTTTGTGACCAATGCGTTGACGAAGGCAAGCGGCGAACACCCGGATGTTCAGGGTTGGTATGCCTGGTTTTTACAGCATGTAGTGCTTACCCATTCAGTGTTCTGGAGTTATCTGGTCTCCTGGGGAGAGGCGCTCGTGGGCGTCGCCCTTATCCTGGGGATTTTTACCGGTATCGCAGCTTTCTTCGGCAGCTTCATGAATCTAAGCTACTTGCTGGCAGGGACAGTAAGCATTAATCCACTCCTGTTCATCATCGCTACCTGGCTGGTCCTGGCATGGAAGACAGCAGGCTGGTGGGGATTGGATCGGTGGGTCCTGCCCGCTCTCGGCACACCATGGAGGCCAGGCTATATTTTCCACGAAGTTGACGAAGAGAACCGCGTGCCAACAATAAAGCAATTCCGTGGCGTAAAACCGTAAGTCATGCGAACCTGGCGCTACTGGTCCTTCTGGCTGCTGTTCGCAGCATTCATCTGGTTAGTCAGCAGAAACATTAACCAGGTCGAGCGCCTGACCGAGACACTGGCCCAGGGCAAATGGCAATGGCTGGCATTCGCTGCCTTCTTGCAGGTGATTTATTACCTCGTCTACACCGGGCTTTACCAATCTGCTTTCTCCACCGTGGAAGTCAACAGTCGCTTATTGGGTCTGCTCCCGGTAGTACTCGGTTCTTTATTCGTAAACGTGGTGACACCTGCGGGAGGCGCGAGCGGAGCTGCCCTCTTCGTGGATGACGCATCTCGCCGCGGCCAATCCGCGGCCCGTGCAGCTGCTGGCACTCTTCTGGCGTTGGTGGCGGATTTCAGCACGTTCACAGTAGTTTTGATCGTTGGCCTGGTTTTTTTGTTTCTGTACCACGATCTCAAGATATATGAAATCGTTGGTGCGGTTGTTCTTTTGCTACTTTCCACCGGGTTGGTGACGGTTTTGTCGCTTGGACTGTGGAGTCCAGATTTGCTGCACGATCTTTTGAAGTACGTGCAAGTATGGGCGGGGAAGTTGTTGGGTTGGTTAAGGCGCCCTTCTCCCCTCGCCGATGATTGGTTTGAAAAAACCGCCAGTGATTTTATTGCAGCCGGGACGGCCATCCGCTCTCACCCGGCGCGGCTAGGGCGCACTTTAGGGGTAGCTCTGGCAGCCCAGTTGATCGATCTCGCCAGTATCTACATTATTTTCCTTGCTTTTCGTTGGCCAGTTGGGTTCGGTGTGCTGGTTGCAGGATTTGCAGTCGGTGTGTTATTCTGGATCGTGTCCATTACGCCACAGGGTATCGGGGTCGTGGAAGGGATCATGGCCCTGACATATACTTCCTTGGGAGTTCCAGCTGCA
>DATDRM010000357.1:0-5323 GCA_035291705.1 Anaerolineales bacterium | reverse complement strand
TATAATAAATCCCCTATATCGGATGGGAAAAGGATTAATAAGATTCGCTATGTTGACATGGCTGGCTGAATGGAGAGAAAAACGACAGGCGCAGAGCTTCTTGAAAAATATCTTCGCCTGGTATGAGACCTCGCACGGCGTGTCAGACCTGCTCGGAGACGCCCTTTATGATCAGAAGATCTGCGCATCGGAGATCGGGTTGGTGCTGGATAAAACGGACCGGCAGCTCTTCGCTCTAGCAGGCTATATATCAAATGCGCGCGGTTCCCTGCGCCGCTGGGACCTGGACCTTGCCCAGCGCTTTGACAGGGCTTCCAGTAACATTTATCGACTTCGCAATATGACCGTTCGCTTCTTGATCCGTTGCCATGCTTCGGGGCCATTTGCAGATCAAGGCCAGATTTATTACTACCAGGCGTTGGAAGCCACGGGCTTCAAAGCGCGCCAGATAAGGACTGAAGTAGAGCAGGAGTTGAAGTCGATCTGGCTCGAGCTGCAGGGTTGGATCATCCAGGCTGAAAAGGTCGTCGGGGAATCCTGAGCGTAGGTATTCTCAGATTTGGCACACGCTAATTAACGATCACCCCGTCTGCTAGAGCAATAGTGCGTTTGGCCCGTTTCGCTAAATCTCCATCGTGGGTGACCATCAGGATCGTTTTCCCCTGGGCAACTAAATCCTCGAACAACTTCATCACTGCTTCTGCAGAACGCGAGTCGAGATTGCCGGTCGGCTCGTCGGTGGCAATGATCGGTGGGTCATTGGCCAGCGCCCGCGCGATGGCGGCGCGCTGCTGTTGCCCCCCGGAGAGCTTGTTCGGCAACTTGTCGGCCTGCTCGGCCAGATCTACCAGCTCTAAAAGGTGCCTGGCTCGTTCGTAGCGCCCTGCCCGCGTGTACAGGTTGCACAGTCCCATCGGCAGCATAACGTTCTCCAACACGGTCAGGGTAGGGAGCAGCTGGAAGAATTGAAAGACGATCCCGATATTCAAACCGCGCCAGGCTGCCATCTGCCCCTCATTCAGCTTGTGGACTGGGGTATCGCCGATGAAGATTTCGCCCTCGGTCGGGTCATCGATGCCAGTGATCAGGTTGATCAGGGTTGTTTTACCGCTGCCCGACTTGCCAATGATCGAAACAAATTCTCCCTGCTTGATTTCCAGGCTTACACCCTTCAGCGCGTCGAACCTTCCGGCTGACGTCTGGTATGTCTTACCCACCCGGCGCAGTTCAATCAGGGAAGTATTCCCGTTTGATTTCCCGTTCCCATTTGGCTTGTGCCCATGATCATCCCACAATATACTATTCATAATCCAACACCTCACGCACGCGCAGGCGGGCTGCGTTCTGCGCTGGGACGAGGCTGGAGAGGACGCCGATCAGCACCACAATCCCCAGCCAGATGAAAAGCCCGCTTACCGAATACTTGTAGCTCAAGTCGGCTTTCAAAACCGCGTTAATCACCGCCCCGGCTAACGCTCTCCCCGATGGACCCGAAAGAAAGGCGCCCAAAGCCCAGCTGATCAGGGCGACCACCACACCTTCAACCACAACCACAGATCGCACAGCCAGGTTGGAAGCGCCCACGGCGCGCAACACACCGATCTCCCGCGTCCGCTCAAAGACGTTCATACCCATCGTCCCGGTCAAGCCCAATCCGCCGACGATGGCTAACACGACCGCCATGATCAGTAGCACGATCAAAATAATATCGAAGACATCGGTGAATTTCTCGAAAAACGCATGTCGCGTGCTGGCAGCGCTGGTGCTTAACTTCGCGTTCTGGAAGCGTTCTTCGAGTTGCTGGGCGATCAATTCTTGCTGCGCTGAGCTGCTGGTGGATCCGGGATTGGCCAGCACGCGCACCACATCTACCTGGTTCTGTCTGCCGGTCAGCTTCCCGAAAGCGTTATAGTCCATGTAGATACGCGGGCCGGACAGGTGCTTGGAAAGGACACCCACCACTTGGTAGGTTCGCTTGCTCTCGCCAACCTTTAGCACGATCTCACTGCCGACTCGGATATCGGCTTCCTCGTCCAGCAGGTCGTCGTTCACCACCACCTGCTGTGGCTGGCCAGCTATCAGCCAGGTCCCATCCAGGAGTAAAGGATCGATTGTGGCTGTATCGCCTGGCAATCCGACTAAATCGACTTCCGCGCTTTGGCTGCCATCCACCCGCTCGATGACAGCCACGGCATTGGCCCAACCTTCGGCCAGGCTAACACCAGGGATGCGGAGCGCTTCCCGCTCGACCGTGCGCTTGTTGGCTCCACCCGGGATGCTCAACGCGGCGTCGTAGGCGATGTAGCGCCCGATGTCGTTGATTTGCTTGGTGAGCGAGGCTCGCGTGCTGAACACCGCGATGAACATCGCTCCGGCCAATGTCAGCGTAACGATCGTGAAAGCCAGGCGCGCTTTCTTTCGGAAGGTATTCCGCAGAGAGAGCATCACGGGGGGGCTCAGGTTGCGAAATTTACTCAGCAGCTCTTCGATCCACCCGCCTTCCTTCTCACCCCCCAGGCCGTTCTGGTAAATAGCATTGTAGACCGAGATACGCGTCCCGGCGAAGACCGGGATGAGCACCACCCCGACCGGCATGAGCAGCCCAAGGGCTAACTGGAGCGAGAGAACCTTTAAGGACAGGTCGATCTGACCCACGTCGAAGTTCAAGAAATTGGCGGCGAAGTTTACCAGTCCCCAGGAGCCGAGTAGCCCGAGCGGGATGGCGATCAGCAGCCCCAGGGCGCTGAATACCAGCACGTTGATCAGGTACATCCCGCTGATTTGGTGGCGGACTGCCCCAACGGAGCGCATGATGCCGATCTGCTTGATCTGTTGGGCGAGAATCGCCGATACCGTGTTGATCACCAGGCCGCCGCTCAAAAAGATCGCCAGGATGCCCATGATCTGCAGGATCAGCAGGAATCCCTTGATTTGACTCTGCGCCCAATGCTCGCCGGGGTCCGAACCAATGCCGGGAATCCCGATCCTGAAAACCTTGTATCCGGACGGTTCGATGACACGGTCACGCGCCAGGTTACCTACCGTCAAGACATGATCTTTGTCGAATTTATTCCCGGTCACGACGATATCCAGCCGGTTGAAATAAGGAGCTTCGCCCAGCCATTCGAGCGTATCCATGCTGATATAACCGGTCGCTTCACCTAGCAGGGCGAAAGGCATCACGTAGACGTCATGCACGATCCCGGCTACGGTCAAGGTATAGCGGCGCTCGTCTGCCATCTCGATGGTGACCTCGTCCCCCACGGCCAGGCCTAATTTATCTGCCGACTGCCGTTCGAGCAATATCTCCCGCGTCCCCGGCACTGACACCCCGTTCTGCAGGTTATACTGGTTGACATGCACAGCGTTGAAATCGGGCAAGACGTTTAAACCAACGTCCTCCCAATGGTCTTTTCTTCCCAACACGGACGCGCTCTCGACCCGCCGCGCCTGGGCAGATTCGATTTCACGCATCCCCTGGACGGCTTTTGCCAGGTCCTTTTGGAATGGAGAGACATATATCTCCAGGACTGCCGGGTTGCCCGCCGTGAATGTCCCATACAGGTCACGTTGGATGATGCGCCCGGCGTTGTTGATCATACCGACCGCAGCCACACCGATGGCGATCGAAAAGATCACCAGCAGCGACCGGGAACGGTAGCTCCACATATCTTTGAATATCTTAGACCAGCGCGTGTGCAAAGCCATTAATGCGTTTTTATTTCCCCATCTGTAATTTCAACCATACGGGTGGCCCGATTAGCCACCTCTTTATCGTGGGATACCACCAGCACCGTCGTTCCCTGGTCGACCAGGGCGGAAAACAGGTCGAAGATTTCTCCCGCAGTGCGTGAGTCGAGGTTGCCCGTCGGTTCATCGGCGACGACCAAGGGGGGGTCATTGGCCAGCGCCCGCGCGATCGCCACGCGTTGCTGCTGGCCACCCGAGATCTTGGCCGGGGTTTTGTAGGCATGTTCGGCGATCCCCACCTGTTCAAGCAGGTGAAGGGCGCGTTCCTTGCGCTCGCCCAGCGGGTATGTATTGCGGAAATCCATCGGGATGGTGACGTTCTCGATCAGGTTCAATGAGGGCAGCAGCTGGAAAAACTGGAAAACCACCCCCAGGTTCTCACCTCGCCAGCGGGCTTTCTGGTCTTCGTTTAACTTGTGCACCGCAGCACCGTTGACGATCACCTCCCCGGAGGTCGGGCTATCGATGCAGGTGATCATATTGATCAATGTGGATTTGCCGGCTCCCGACTTGCCTAACACGGCCAGGAATTCGCCCCGCCCCACCTTCAGGTTGATGCCGTTCAGGGCAGGGAAGTCGCCAGCCGGGGTTTTGTATACCTTGACCAGGTCGCGCAGCTCGATCAGGTGACCATCCCCTTGTGAATGGGATTGTCCCTTGCGAGGCGCGCGGCTATCGGTATATTTCGTTTCTTGGTTTTCTTCAACTTCAAAATTATTTACCACCTTGAATAATATTGAAACACCTCCCCAAACATTCCTCTGCAGCTCTCGATAGATCAAAAGTCTATCGAAGCGGGGGACAGCTTAACACAAAATATGTACACCAAATGTAGTAAAATCATTAGAAAATCATTAGCATGTCGCTTATCCAACAGAAAGGCGTTAAATGTCGAAGAATGAGAGAAAATCCGATCCGCGCGTGATCCGCTCCCGCCAGCTGCTGCGCGCTGCGGTGATCTCCTTAATCCCTGAGAAAGGCTTCGGCGCCATCTCGGTGCAGGATATCGCCGACCGCGCCACGCTCAACCGCGCCACCTTCTATTTGCATTATCAGGATAAGACGGAACTATTGATGGATGCCTTCGAGGAGTTAATCGCTCACGCCACGCCTCTGCCGCCGGAGGATGGCTTGCCGGATCTCGCTTCAGCCCCTGCCTCCATCGAGCGCGTCTTCAATCGCATTGCCGAGCACGCCGATTTCTTCCGGGTCATGCTTGCTGAAGAGAATGTGCCCGCTTTTGCTGGCCGGGTGCGCGCTTATGTCGAGGAATTAGGCCTGAAGTGGTTATCTGCCTTACAGCCGGACGACGAAAAAGTAATTGTCCCGCGTGATATCGCCATCAATTTCATCGGTTCCGCCTTTCTCGGCGTCATTATCTGGTGGTTACAAAACGATCGACCTTATCCGGCCGAGTACATGGCGGTGCAGTTATTGCGTTTAACTGCGCTGGGGTTGCACCGCTCATTGGGATTGGAGGTAAATTCCACCCCCATCAACTGATCTGGGCGCAATTCTTACAATACAGCCAGCAACACAGTATTTTGGTAAAATGGAGCAGCAAGATATTCCA
>DATDRM010000356.1:0-17602 GCA_035291705.1 Anaerolineales bacterium | reverse complement strand
TGTGAAGAGTTTTTTCGTCCATATGCGGCGAGAAAAAATTAAACGCCTTTCGTGCTAATCATCAGGCTAATCCGTGGACTCAGCTGGAGCTTTCGCACCGGTTGGCCGTGAACGGATCAGCTCCCAGCCGAGCAACCACAGCGCACCTAAACCAAGTACTACTACGATCACGTTAATGAACCCTCCCAGGAAGGGAATAGCGACCAGGATAGCGAAAATCACCACGCCCAGCGCCACAGGCCAATAGGGTCTCTCCGCCCATTCGGGTTTGAGCCGTGCCAGGATCAGCCGGCCGCCCAAATAGCTGACGATGATCTTGGAGATATACCCGACGGAGACGCTGAAGGCAAAGATCAGTGCCGCCACGGCAATGATCCCCGCCCAGATGATGGTACCCAACAAATCGCCCAGGGTAACAATCCCCAAGATGATCGCCACGATCACGACCAAGGTGGTAAGAGCCAGGAGAGCGAAGAAGAAGCCAAAGATGGTGACGATACCCCATCCAAAGCTGGGCAAGGGTTTGGCGTTGACCGCATTAGCGCCATTCTGGACGAGCTTGGGCACCAACCAGACCATCAGCAGGCCGACGATCAACAGAGTCACTAAATTGCGTAGATTCGTGAAGAACCAGCTGGATGTCTTTTCGGTAACCGTTTTTTCCTTCCCGGTTACTACCGCTGGGAGCTTGTGGAGGACGTCACCAGAGACCGTCCCTGGAGGAATCATTGTTTCTGGGATAGCAGTGTACGTCAGGTCTCCGCCGATCGAAGCACCGGATTTGATTGTGAGCCCTCCGGCGACCGAGGGCACAGCCGGCATATTGGGCATAAACGTGAACGGCGAGACCATGGGCGTCTCCTCGGCAGATCCCACTTCGACGGAGACGTCTCCTCCCACACTGCCACTTAATTCCAGTCTGTTGACTGCGATATTAGCATTGCGCGCGGTATCCCCGGCAAGCACCGCCTGGTAACCGCCAAAGAGGGTGTCACCGCCGACCGAGCTTCCATCCTTGGTCTCCAGGCTGTATCCGGCCGAAACGACGTCGTCGGCTATCTGGGCGCTTTCGCCCAGAACAAGTGAGGCTCCGGCCATGCGGATGTCGTCCATCACACGACCATTGACGACCACGCTCTGACCAGCAGCCAGCAAGTCGCCTTCGACTGTGCCGTTAATGGTGATGGCACTTCCGGCGACGATTAAGTCACCCTTAACCACACCATCCAGGGTGAAGATGTTGGCTCCAACGTAGAGGTCATCCTCGATCACTTCCCCGGCGGGGATGGTGACCGTGTCGCCACCGCGGCTTTCAAAAGCCCGGGCAGGCGTCGCCAGGGCCAGAGTAAAGATGGCAACCAGACCGATACACACAAGAAGAATAAATTTGGATTTCATGATGTTAAATCTCCTTTTTCGATGGGACACGGATTACACAGATTTCAATGATTTTACCTTTTACACTCCTTATTTGATTGGGACACGGATTACTCGGATTTCACTGATTTTTCTTTTGCCAGTCATTTTGTGTGACCAACGAAGTGCGAGCAGCCTTTGCGTGGCCCTCGAAGTAAGACAAGCTTTGATCCATATTGTTCATTTCCACGTTATGGATATTATATATTAACTCGGAGTGTTTTCCCCTTTGCTGATTTCCCAGCCCCAGATATAATAGCGCCCATGGATGATATCTTTCACCCGCCCCGTTAAGTCAAATTAGCTCTCCCTTGCGCCCGCGCTCCACCTCTTTCTCTCCCTTTCAGGTTTATCACTATCTTATCGAGAGAAAGAGGATGAAATGTTTAAACGTACTCTGACAAGGCCTTTGAATGGCCTGATAAAAACGACCGCGAGCGGGCTATCCCTGACCCTTTTATTTTTACTGATCGAATTCTTCGATGAACTGAACTACGCCATCGAAGGTGCAGTCCTACCGGTGATGCGCGTCGAATTGGCACTTTCTTACGCCCAGGTAGGTCTGCTCATAGGCTTGCCGCATGTGGTCAGCACGCTGATCGAGCCGGCCATCATGCTGCTGGGGGATACCAACCTGCGTAAACGCCTGATCATCGCTGGCGGCCTGGGGGTCGCCATAGCTATGTTCTTGATCGCCACGGCAGCTGGTTTTCCAGCGATACTATTGGCGACGGTGATCGGTTTTCCGGCCAGCGGGGCTTTCGTTACCCTATCCCAGGCGACCTTGATGGACCTCAACCAGGGGCGCGAGCCGCAAATGATGGCGCGCTGGACCGTGGCCGGCTCCTTGGGCAATCTATTCGGCCCGTTGTTTGTGGCGGCTGGATTTGCCCTGGTCCTCGGCTGGCGGTGGGTTTTTGCCGTCCTGGCTGTCTTGGCTCTTCTGCTGACGCTTTTCGTTCTCTTCCCACATTTCCCGGCTCGACCGTCCCCAACTTTCCTTCCTGGGGAGGACAGCATTGGCGCGCGCCAGCGTCCTTCGGTCATGCGCAACGTATTCGCCAACCTGAGAGAAGCGCTGGGGAATGCGGAATTGTTACGCTGGATCGTGCTGCTGCAATTTTCCGACTTGCTTTTGGACGTTTTTATCGGTTACGCGCCGTTATTCCTGACGGACGTAGTCGGCGTGACCCCGGTACAGGCCAGCCTGCTGCTGAGCGTTTTGATGCTGACCAGCCTGGTGGCAGACGTGGCGCTGCTCCCGATCCTGGAGCGTTTCCCAGGTCGCACTGTGGTGCGCGCCTCGGCAGCGATCACAGCAGTGATCTATGTTACCTGGCTGCTCGTACCCTGGCCGTTCGCTAAGATCGCCTTGATGATCCTGCTGCGTTTCTCAACCCTAGGCTGGTACCAGGTGCTCCAGGGAGAAGCATACGCTTCAGCCCCAGGAAGATCGGGCACGGTGATGGCAATCGGCTCGGTGATCGGGCTATTAGGCGGCGGGATGGCTTGGTTCGTCGGGTGGGTCGCCAGCCAGGCTGGCTTACCCGCGGCGATGTGGCTGCTTCTCTTCGGTCCGGTTTTCCTGGTATTATTTGTGCCGCGATCCCAACTGGCGCGCCAATAGTGACGCCTGGCAGGCGAGAAGAGGTGGTTTGTCACTCGCTTTTGTCCAGATTTTGGCTATGATTAGGGAGAAGCGTGAGGCGAGATACGAAAAACGTGAAGTGTGAAACGTGAGCAGTAAGAACTTTGTTGTACCTATCAATCAAGTCATGGAGGGTACCATGCGAGATTTGACTGAAAATATCCTGGAATTGATTCGTCTGGCGTCCACTGACCTGCCGCCAGATGTCGAAGCGAGCCTGCGCCAGGCGGTTGAGCGGGAAGCTCCTGGCTCGGCGGGGCGCGGGGCGCTGGAAACGATCTTGAAAAATGTAGAGCTGGCACGCCAAAACTCTACCCCTATTTGCCAGGATACAGGCACGCCGATCTTCTATGTCTACTATCCGGAAGGGTGGAGTACGCGCCGCTTACGGGATCAAATCCGATCAGCCATCGCTGAGGCCACAGCACGTTCCTACTTACGGCCGAACGCGGTGGACGCCCTGAGCGGCAGAAACAGCGGGAATAACCTGGGCGATGACCACTTCCCGACCATCCATTTTGAGGAAGTAGCGGAGGATGCACTGCGCATCGACCTGATGCTCAAAGGTGGCGGGTGTGAGAATGTCGGTGCACAGTATTCCCTGCCCAATAGCGCCCTGGGAGCCGGGCGTGACCTGGCAGGGGTACGCAAGGTAGTTCTGGACGCAGTTCACAAGGCGCAGGGCAAGGGCTGTGCGCCGGGGGTGATCGGCGTCGCCATCGGAGGCGACCGCGGCTCGTCTTACTCTGCTTCTAAGGAAGTGCTGTTCCATGAACTTGACGAGCGGACTCCCGATCTGGAACTGGCTGCGCTCGAGGACCGACTGACTACGGAGGCCAACCAGTTGGGGATCGGCCCGATGGGTTTCGGCGGGGAAACCACGGTTTTGGGTACGAAAATCACTAATCTCCACCGCCTGCCAGCAAGCTATTTCGTCTCCGTTTCATACATGTGTTGGGCTTACCGCCGGCGGAGCATGACGGTGGTGGGGGAGGTTGTTAGTTTTGCGTAAGAGAGGAAAGACGAAAGACGAACGACGAAGGCCGGAAGACGGCGGAGGACGAAGTACGAAGGACGAATGATGACGGAGGATGGATGGAATGCGACAGTTAACTATTCCGCTCGATGATAAAACAATCCTTAGTTTGAAAGTAGGGGATCCAGTGCTCCTTTCCGGAATAATGATTACCGGCCGGGACGCGGTGCACAAGTGGATGGTCGACACCTTTATCAAGGAAACTCGCCAGCCTCAGGGCGACGACCGGGAGGTGTATGCTGCGATTAAAACCCTGCTGGTTGGTGGGGTGATCTACCACTGCGGGCCAGTTGTCTCAGGTCTGGATACCAAGGATTACCGCTTCGTGGCAGCCGGGCCAACCACCAGTACTCGCGAGGAGCCTTACCAAGGCGATGTGATGCGCCATTTCAATGTCAGGGGGGTGATTGGCAAGGGCGGCATGGGTACAAAGACTCTGGCTGCTTGCCAGGAAGTCCCCGGCGTTTATTTCCACGCTGTCGGTGGGGCGGCCTCCTGGATCGCGCAAACCGTGGAACGCGTACTGGGGGTCTATAAGCTGGATTTCGGCGTTCCAGAGGCGTTGTGGGTGATCGCAGTCAAGGATTTCCCGGCTGTGGTGACCATGGACTCCCACGGCGGCAGCCTGCACGCTGAGATCGAACAGAAGTCGAAAGCGGTGCTGGAGGAGCTGCTGGCCAAAGCGTAGTTGAAAATTTACTCTCTGGTATCGAGCGCGATCTGTTCCGCCAGACAGGAAAAAGCCGGATCTCTGTCGAATTCCTGTTTGCAGGTAGGAAGACAGAAGAACACCCACTTCCCGTTGTAGACAACGCGTGGGGTGTAAGGTGAGATGTGGGTCTTGCCGCCGCAAGCGGTGTTAACTTCACTTCCGGGATGGGGGAGTGGTATCGATCTACGACCAGCCATCAATCTTTCTCCTCAACATCCTTAAGCACCTCTAAATCCTGGTTCAAATTTCGCTGGCGGAGATTCAGGCTGATCAGGTAGATCAACATCACACCAAAGATGACTGCGTATCCAGCGATCATGTAATTCACGGTGTTTGCCGGGGCGTCTTGTAAGAAAAACATCGCTTCTCCTCGTCTATTCGATCGTCTTTAGCCGTAGCTGCTCAACCTTATCCGCCAGCCGGCCGACGCGAATGCGATGCCAGAGCAAATCAGCGAAGATGAAGGTAAAGGTGAGCAGGCTAAACATGAAGGTTTGGAGCATCATCGGAGTCATATCGAAATCGCCTTCGGCGCCGGCTTCGTTCGTGCCGATCACGATCGGATGGATGGTACGAAAGAGGCGAGCTGAGAAAAATGTCAGGGGGACGCTGACGAAGCCGACGATGGCGTAAACGGCGCCGAAGCGCGCCCGGCGATCTGGGTCTTCGATCCCTTGGCGGAGCATCAGATAGGCAGCATAGATCAGCTCCATGACTGTGGCGGTGGTCAGGCGCGGGTCCCACGTCCACCAGGTATTCCAGATCGGGCGGGCCCAGATCGAACCGCTGACGATATTAATAAACGCAAAGACGATGCCGATCTCGATCGCAGAAAGGCTGACAATATCCCACTTGCGATTGGTGGAGGTCAGGTAAACCACCCCGGCAATGGCGGCGACCAGGAAACTAAGCATGCCGACCCAGCCAGCCGCTACATGGAAGTAAAACACCCGCTGCACCTGGCCCATCACAGCTTCCAGAGGGGCATAGAAGAATACCATCCCAGTGGCAAGCACGAAAAGGGCTGCAGTGACAAAATCTAAGACAGTAAGCAGGCGAGGTTTGGTTTGCATCTATTCCTCCACAACAAAATCAAAAACCATGAAAGCAATGGCGATAAAGATTATATCGTATACCACCAGCAGGTTGAGCCAGGGTCGGATTTCGGCCATCTCGATCCCATCCAAAAACCCGCCACTGGCCTTGACCGCGCCTAACACGATCGGCAACACGACCGGGAAGAGCAAAATAGGCAACAGGACATCCCGGGTGCGGGCCTGCACTGCCATGGTTGCCAGCAGTGTCCCCACGGCAACGTAACCGACCGAGCCCAATAAGGTCACCAACAGCAATCCCGGCTGAAAAAGGTTCACATTGTAGAGCAGGCTGTAGATCGGCAACACGATGATCTCGACGATCAACATAAAAACCAGGTTGGCGATAGTCTTTCCGAAATAAATTGCGCTGCGGTCCACCGGCGCCAGCAGCAGGCCGTCAATACAGCCGCGATCCTTTTCCACCGCCATCGAACGATTAAGCCCCAGGGTGCCAGCAAAGGTAAAGATGACCCACAACACGCCAGCTGTGATAGTGCTTTCCTGGCGGGTTTTAGGGTCCAGATCGAGGGCGAAATTGAAGATCAAGATAACCAATAGGGCGAAGACCAGCATGGCGGAAAGCAGCTCACGGCTGCGCATTTCAGCCGATAAGTCCTTCCAGACGACAGCACTCAAGGCGCGCGAAAAAGAGAGCAGCGGATTGCGGACTGTATCCTGCGTATCACGGGTCATGAGTGCAGATTCACGTTTCACGGTTAACGCTTTAAGTTCTACGCTTCTTGAGTGGCTTGGCGATAGAAGGCCAGCAGGTCATTGGCGGCAATGTCGGCGCGCTGAACTGAGGCAGCGATGACACCCCGCGAAAGAATATCGAAGCGAGAGGCCAGGTCTGCGGCGCGCGCCAGATCATGCGAAGTCATCACAACCGTGCGACCACGGGCGGCAACTTCGCTTAGCACAGTATCCAACATAGCGCTGGCATCCTGGTCGAGGCCGGTATGCGGCTCGTCGAAGAGCATTACATCAGGATCGTGCAAAACTGCGCGGCCGATCGCAAGCCGTTGCTGCATGCCGCGAGAGAAGGTACGCACCAGATCGCGGCGCCGGGAGGCCAATCCTACCATTTCTAAAACTTCGGTCACACGCCCGTCCAGGTCAGGCACAGAATACATGCGGCCATAGAAACGCAAGTTCTCCTCGGCAGTCAGATCGCCGTACAAGAGGGGCAAGTGAGAAACCACACCCAGACGCCTGCGCACGGCAGCCGCCTGGCCTGGCAGGCGAAAACCTGCGATGCGCACTTCGCCCAAGCTAGGCCGGGAAAGTGAAGCCAGGATGCGTAAGAAAGTAGTCTTCCCGGCGCCATTTGGGCCGAGCAGGGCGACGAATTCCCCGCGCTCGACGTGGAAATCCAGGCCACGCAGCACGGTTTTCAGGCTAAAACGTTTGATCAGTCTGTGAACTTCTATCATAGGACGGGAGCTCAGGAGCAGGGGAGCTTGGGAGCAATAAAAAAGCCTTGGCTACTCTTTATTCTGCTGCCCTCTAGCTAGTCGCCTCCCGGTTTTGGTAAAATCCAGTCAGGCGAGCTTTGAGCTCCGCACGCCGCTGGCGGTAAGCTTCTTCTGGCAATTCTCCAGCCTGATATTGGTCATCCAGGGCAAGAATAGCGTCCAATAGGGTTTCGGGGTCTTCGGCGGCCTCACCGGGCAAAAAATCTTCATCCAATTCCTCGGCTGCCTCGATTCCGGTTCTCTCCGCCCGGTTACGCCGGAAAAGCCAGACGCCAGTCACTATCAGTGCTACCCCAAAAGCTAACAGGCCAATTACCAGGTTGGTGCGCGAACCGGCTACCAAACCGGCACCCTTAGGCTGACCCGAGATGGTCATTGCCAATTCTGTCCCCACTTCCAACCGGTCACTGGTATACATATGATAGGAAATATTCTGCATCTGGCGCGTACCAGCGTCTTGGAGTTGATCGCTTGTTACATTAAGGCCTTCCTCCGGCCCTAAGATCACAACTGCGTTCACAGGTAGATCGATCGGTTGGACGAACTCCAGCCGGCGTCGATAAGGCATCTCGAAGGAAAAAACAAGCTGGCGTAGGCCAGGACCAGGCCGCACCACATCGGTGTCGCCAAAGCCACCAGTGGTCTCCACATAGCGCTCCCCCAGGATGCCATCTTCGAACTGCAGGTTGGTCGCACCTTCCGGGAGCGGATAGGTGACAACCGGCGCGCCTTCTTCCATAGCTACTAGGGTTCGATCGCTCAGGTTCGAAAGGATCCAGAGCTCGATCACCCGCAAGGTGTCTGGTTCTCTATATTCGAACAGAATGTGCATCCGGTCAACTGAGAGAACAGAGCTATCTGTGGTCGTCTCACGGATCGGGAGTGACAGTTCCAGGTTTGTCTTGCCAGCTTCAACCACGGCGATATCTGAACTGTAGGCGACTTTGTTATATTCTGTGCTTGTGATGAAGGCGCGTCCGACAGGCATCTCGACATCCAGGAAGGTGTAAGAGCCATCCGGTTCGATGGTGGTGGTGGCGGTGTAGGTCTGCTTCATTTCATCAAAACCGGACAAGTCAATCGTCAGATCAGTAGGCACTTCTCCTCCGGATGCATTTACCACCTGACCCGTTATCGTGCCGTTCTCCACCTCAGTAACCGAGGCCAGCGGTGTGCCCGTGGACCCGGCCTCGCCTGTCGTCTCAGGTAGTTGGGTCTCCTGGGATCGCGCAATCTCTGCGGGTAAGGCGAAAGTCAATGAGCGCAAATAAGCAACCAATGCCCAGCGCTCATCTTCGGTCAAATTGTCATTAAAAGCGGGCATGGCTGGGGCGACGCCTGCGCTGATCGCTCCAAAAAGCTGGGTAGCGGACTTGCTTGCCATCCGTTCCTGATCGGTGAAATTGGAGGGTGTTACCTGAAGAGAGGCGGCTTCTGGGCCATCCCCGCCCCCCTGTAAGCCATGGCAGGAGGCGCAGTTAGTTATAAATATCTGCTCTCCCAGGGAAAGGATTTCTGGTGGGACACTCAGGGTATAAAGATAAGCAACCACATCCCATCGCTGGCGATCAGAGAGGCTATTGAAGGGCGGCATGAAACGATCTAGATTGCCTTGGGTGATCAGGGAATACCATTCCGCTGGGGTAGACTGGCGGGCAACTTCGAGCGCAGCCAGTGCGGCTGGTGGGTTAGGCAGCTGGCTGGCTTGCGGTCCATCACCTTGCCCGGTTGAACCATGGCAAGGGGCGCATTTATCGGTATAAATCAGCGCTCCCTCCGCCGGGTTCGGGGATACAAGTGGGTAGAGTGGTCCGCTGGGAGGCGGTTGGGTGGGTATTTCAGCCGGTATTTCGGCACCTGGTGGCGGTGTGATATCCTCCGCTAAGGAAAAAGAACAGGCAGAGAGCAGGAGAAAGAGCAGCAAGGGAGCGTGGGTACGAAGAAGGAGGTAGAAACGAGACATGGGAGATTCTCGGACTATGGAATATCTAACTCATCATGCGTAATACTGGATTCACGTTTTACTATTCACGGATTACGTTAATTGCTTTCCACACTTTGGGCAAAACAGGTCTGATTTCTGGACAGGCGTGCCACATCGTGGGCAGAAACCGGCGGATTTCCCCTGGCGCTCGCGGCGGCGGGCAGCAATGCGCGCCTCTACTTCGTCGTCGGAGGTAGCCAGTGAAGTCGGGCCCTGATCCAGAAGCGACTCATCTTCTGCAAGGCTGGGCAGGCCACCCTGGCGGGAAGCATCTGGACGGCGAGCAGCAATGGCAGCTTCGATGCGCTCTTCAGCATTGCCGGCGGGAACTCGATGATTGTACTGGTCCAACCGGCGCAAGATGCTGGCCCCCTGCTGGAGCAAGAGCGTCCGTTGGGCAGGGTAATCCTCTTCCGGAATCTTACCCAGGGCTTGGTCAAAATCTAACTCTTGCAAAGCATTGAGGATGCGATCTCTTTCTGCCAGGAGCGTGGAGAACTCGTGATCATCCTGACTAGTCTGTGAAACGACGATCACAGCCTTACGCTCAAATATTGGGCGGGCAATAAAGAGCCCTACCAGGATAAGGAGGGCAAGGATAAGGAAGATTGAACCGATGTCCATAGTAATGAAAGTACTCAGTGATCAGTAGTCAGTATTCAATGAAGATGAAAGATGCAATCCCCCGATGCTCAAGGTTTGAGCAGGGGGTCGATTGTGGCTTTGATCTGAGCCAAGGATGTAAATGGGCCAATCTGCACACCCGTCAGTTTACCATCCGGAGCGACAATATAGGTTTCGGGCACGCCTCGGATGCGGAAGGCTTGCGAGGCACGCGTTCGCAGGTCAGGGCCGTTGGGATAGGTGATGTCAAACTTCTTCAGGTATGCTTTGGCTTCTGGCTCTGTGTCGACATAATCAACCCCGAGGAAAACTACATCGCCGCGTGGCTGGTAATCTCGCCAGGCAGCTTCGAGATCGGCAGCTTCTTCCTCGCAGGGTTTACACCACGAAGCCCAGAAGTTGATCAGGACGACCTTGCCCTTAAGATCGCTGAGCTGAAACTGTTCGCCCTCGAAGGTGGTCAAAGCAAAATCAGGTGCAGCTTGTCCAGCAGCAACCGGACCTTGCTGCCGGCGCAGCAACCCAAACGCCACCAGCGCCAACAAGGCCAACACAGCGATCCAGGCTATCAAGGCTCCCACTGACAGGTTCGTACCAAAGATCACGATTCGCCCCCCAGTTGAGGCGGGGGGCGTAGGTGTCTCCGAAGGGGAAGAAGTGGATTGAAATTCAGACATAAAAGTATTCCTACCTACATTCAACAGTCTTAAATTCGCAAAAACCGCGGATCAGCGCTGGCGTAACTCCTCTTCCAGGCGCGCTACATACTCGTCACTGTCAGCTTCTGGTAAGTGTTCTATTGCAGCCCTGGCGGAAATTGGCTGCCTCCAGGTGCGCATCGCCCGGAAAAGGATGTATATTCCAATGACGATCGCCACGGGCGGGATTAGATACACCAACCAGTTCAACCCTCTGGCAGGAGGAGCCGCCAGGACGCGATCGCCGTACTGCGCGACGAAATAATCTTTGATCTGTTCCTCCGACCATCCCAGCCCCAGCTTCTCACGGATCAAAGCCCGCCATTGAGTGCAGGCTTGCGTAGGACACACATCCAGTGGGATATTCTCGCAAACCGGGCAGTATAGCCCTTTGGCGACGGCGTTGACTTCGTCGTCTGTAGGTATGTAAGGGGTGGATTCCTGTGCATAAGTCCCACCAACGAAGAAAAAACCAAAGATTAGAGCAATGGGAATTGCAAACCAGAAGAGTCTACTTTCATGCATTACGCTTCATGCCTCACGCATCGGTTGCCGCATATGGAACGGTGCGCTTCACAGGGAGGCGCATCGCTTCTGGGTCGCGATCCGGCCAGGCCGCAACCAAAGTACCCAAGATGAATACGATGCCGCCCAACCAGAGCCAGTTGACGAGCGGGTTACGGTAAACCTTGAAAGTAGCACCTTGAGAGGAAATTGGTTGCCAATCAACCAGCAAGACATAGAAATCGTCTTCCCATGTGCTGCGCACGCCCGGAATAGTCATCGGCTGTTGGGACTCATAGTAGTAATCCCGGCGAGGGTGCAGCTCACCGACATAGGAGCCGTTGTGATACACGCCAACCACGGCGCGCGCCACATTGCGCCCATCGGCGGTGTCGAATGTGGCCAACGAGTCAAACGAGATGCTGTAATCACCCAGGGCGAGCTGGCCTCCCTGAGGGATCGTCCCCTGGGTTTCGGTTTGGAAAACCTCGATCCCAATAATGCCGATCGCCATCAGCACCACGCCCAGATGAATAATGTAACCTCCGTAGCGGCGCCGGTTGCGTCCGGCCAGGCGCCAGAGGGCTACCGGAAAGCTCTCGCCCGATTTGCGATACCGCGCCAGAGAACCTCGCCAGAACTCATACAGGGTCACAAAAGCGACGAAGGCGCTCAACCAGAAGCCTAAAACGGCTGCCGGTTGGCGGACGCCACGTAACAGCACGGCCGCTACAACCACCAGCGAGGCGAGGAAAGGTTTCCAAATCGCGCGTCCCAGGGTCTTTGCCGTCGAATGGCGCCAGGCAGCTAATGGCGCGATGCCCATTAAGAGCAGCAAACCGGCGAACAGCGGGCCATTAGCCCGCTCATAAAAAGGTGGCCCGACGGTTACTTTCTGGCCGGTGAACAACTCTGAGATCAGGGGGAAAATCACGCCCCAGAAACACACTACCAATATACCCATAAAGAGCAGGTTGTTGAGTAGAAACAGAGCCTCGCGCGACAAAAGCGAAGTCATTTGCGCCTCAGACTTGAGCTCGTTCCATCGCTTGAGAACCAAAGACAGAGAAGTGATAAACGTGAGTCCGATAAATCCGAAGAAGACCGGCCCGATCGCGCTCTGGGCAAAAGCGTGCACCGAGGAGAGCACCCCAGATCGGGTAAGGAAGGTGCCGAAGATGACCAGGTCATAAGTCAAGATGACCAGAATCATGTTCCAATGCTTAAGCATGCCGCGCTTTTCCTGGATCATCACCGAATGCAGGAAGGCAGTGCCAGTCAGCCAGGGCATGAAGGCTGCGATTTCGACCGGATCCCAACCCCAATAGCCGCCCCATCCCAGGACGTCATACGCCCAACGTCCACCGATGATCAATCCCAACGATAGGAACAACCAGGCCACCAGCGACCAGCGGCGGGTGAGGCGAATCCAGCGATCATCCGTACGGCCAGTGATCAGGGCTGCCATGGCAAAGGCGTAAGGGATGACAAAGGAGACGAATCCCAGGTAGAGCAAGGGAGGATGGATGATCATGCCAGGATGGCGCAGGAGGGGATTCAATCCATTGCCGTCAGGCGGCAGGTAGGGGACAGCCCGGGCTGGCGGGAACATGGCACTGGTGATCTGCCCCGCAGACGTTTGCCATAAACGGACGAAGGGATTCTCGATGAAAATGCTCAAACTCAAGAAAAACGCCAGGGTGACCAACGAGACGATGGTTACCCAAGGTAAGAATTCACGGTCCCGATCCCACTTGCGCAACGTGACCGCTGAGGCGAAGGCGGACATCAACCAGGACCAGAAGATCAGCGAACCCGCCTGCCCACCCCATAAGGCGGTAACCTTGAGGTAAAGCGGCATGCTGTTACTGGTGACGTTGGCTACATACTCGACTTCATAATGGTTGTTAACCAGCAGGTAAATGATGGTGAGAGCAGCCAGAGTCACTAAGGGCCAGGTGAGCAACATCGCGTTGCGAGCGCTGTCAACCCAGGCAGATTGATTCTTGCGCACGCCATAGGCGGCCGCGCCAATCCCGAACAGAGAAACAAAAAGCGCGATGACCAGGGCACCATAACCGAGATTGGCAACCATAACCTTATCCTTCTACCTGACCGGGGACAGCTTCTTCATACTTGGTCGGACACTTCAGCAATAATTCCTCGGCGTAGAAGACGCCATCCTCCCCCAGTTTGCCGGTCATGATGGCCTGAGCCTCATTCTTGAGCAGGTCGGGTTTGGGGCCAACATAAACAACTTGCATGCGAGGTCGGTTCGGGTCGATCGCAGCAGCATGCAAAACAGCTCCCAGTCCGCCTTGCGCTTCGATCTCTTTGTTGTCGCCGGGCACATGAGCGACGGTGAAACTCAATGTAAGCGTTTGGGGGTCGTACTGGATGGAGTCACCGATCACCGCTCCAGAAACGCGCACATCACGCCCGAGCACCTTCTCGTTCTTGGCAGCCAGCTCATCAATTGTCAGGAAATATTGCGCGCTAGCGCGGGTTGAAGATGCGATCAGGTACACAATAGCAGCGATAATCAAAAGCCCGCCGACGATGAACTTAGCGCGGCCAGCTAAGCCAGCCTGGGTTTCGACAGTATTTTCCATGCCCTGGACCTCCGGATCTATAAGTTACCTATGCAACTATTAATTTTGGCACACGATGATTAATGTAACCTGAAAACTCCCCCAATAAAGGATGAGAATGACGACGGCGGCGATCCCCCGGATCGCCGCTATCCAGGAGTTCGCAGTGATGGTTTAGCCCACATCGATCAGCCCCGTGCGAATGGCAAATTTGACCAGCTGGGTGGATGAATGCAAGTTGAGCTTGTTCATGATGCGCTCACGGTGCCGGGCGACTGTCTTAGGACTGATCCCAAGTTGTTCGCCAATTTGTTGGTTGGTGGATCCCTGAGCAACCGCTTCAAGAACCTGCTGTTCACGCAGGCTAAGCACATCCAAACCTCTGTCTTTGGGATGATTTCCGCCAGCCGTTGGCGGCTCCGGCAGCGATTGGGTCAGCAACCGGCGGTAGTCTTCCAACAACCAGCGTGCCAGGGCAGGCTGCAGGTAAACGTTTCCCAGGGCGACACAGCGAATTGCGGTAACCAGTTCATCCGCGGCCGATTGCTTGGTAATATATCCCGACGCGCCAGCCATCAACATCTCGAAGAGATATTGTTTGTCCTCATGCACTGTAAGCGCTAAAACATGACACTCTGAATTCAGAGCCTTCAACCGCCGCGTGGCCTCCAAGCCATCCATATGCGGCATGGTGATGTCCATGACCACCACGTCCGGCTGGGCTTCCAGCGCCCGTTCAATAGCTTCCTCCCCGCTGCCTGCTTCTGCCACGACCTGTAACCCGACCTGGGTTTCCAGAAATGACTTCAGACCGGTGCGAACGATATCGTGATCGTCAACCAACATTAAACGGATGATATCCATGGGTAGATTCCTCCATCGCAGCAGGCTCAAATTCGAACATGGGGACGGTGACCTCTACAACCGTACCGCCTTGTGGCGGAGAACTCAACTCTAATTTGCCGCCAACTGATTCGGCCCGTTCGTGCATTCCAGCCAGGCCCCAGCCTTTTGGGAGAGGAGCCTTTTCACCCAGGCGGAGACCGAGTCCCTCGTCCCGAACACGCAAGATCACCTGGTCAGAGGCAAAATGCAGCTCAACCGTAGCGTGGTCGCATTGGGCATGACGAGCCACGTTGGTAAGCGCCTCCTGTGCAACCCGGAAAAACACGGTTTCCACAAGGGGATCCAGACGTTGCCTGGATCCATCAACCTGTAAGGAAACCTGCAAGCCTGAGCGTTTGCCTTCTTCATCAGCCAGATATTGCAGGGCTGGCACCAGGCCCAAATCATCCAGTTGTGCCGGGCGAAGGTCATGCACAAGGCGGTAGACGCCCTGCGCTATCTGGCGGCTCAAAGATTGCAGGCGATCAAGCAATTCGTTAACCTCCCGACTTCGGGGGACGGAGTTGCGCAGGGTCGCCAGGTTGAGGCTGAGAGCGGTCAGGAATTGGGCTGTCTCGTCATGCAATTCACGGGCGATGCGCCCGCGTTCTTCTTCCTGGGCGATGACGGTATGGCGCAAGAGTTCCCGGCGCAGCGCCTCCCTATCTATAAGATCACGCTGAATCTGTTCTAGAGCCTCAAGGCGAGCCTGCTGCGCAGCCAATAATTGTCCTTCCCGCTCGCGCTCGACAAACTGGATCGCGCGCAGCAAATTGATCGTTACGAGGATAGCCATCGCCGCCCGCACCACTTGGACCGGGAATCCGGCGAACTGTAAGAAGGTTTCCGAGTTCAGAATCGGGGCGATGAAGATATCTGCAGGGGGGACAAATATTTGGGTGAGCCCATACAACCCAAAACCCAGGGCGGCCCATTGAAAGTACCGCGCCAGTTGCGGCCTGTTCTCAGCCTGTACCTGCCTGGCGCGGGCGCGCAACCCCAGGCCGGCCAGGATGCCACCCGGAACTGCCAGGAGGTAGCGCGCCAGCGCATCGGCGCGACCGATGAAAGGTTGCGGATCAAGGCGGGCGTAATAAATTAACAGAAAGATATACAGCAGGAACAAACCGATCCCGATCGAAAAGTATACCACCCCATGCCGTTGTTCCGGGTACACCATTAGGATGCCAAAGGCCAACAATGGAACGAAGGAGATCGCCAGCCAGGCCACGCGCAGCCAGGATAATTCCGGGGGAAATGGCACGCCTAACCAGACGCCCTGCAAGAGGATAATTTCTATCCATTCGTGGATACCATGCAGTAAACCAAACACTGCCAGGGGAACTAAGGCGCGCCGCTCGGCCAGCATTGGGGCGCGACTGGTTTCTAAGGCCAGAGCGATACCCATGCTGAAAAAAGCGAGCCCGTAGATAAAAAAGACAAAGACGATGTCGATATGCAAACCGGCAAATTGCACGGTAACCACGCCTCCTCACATAGCAATTTTACAGCAATTGCGAATAACCTTCCTGATGTTTTGCATGACATTTGTCATGGTTTATATAGGATCATCTCCCTAATCCGGTGTTAATTTTGAGGTAAAATATTGAGGTATTTTCCCAGTATTTTCCCTTTATTCAGCAACAGAAAAGGGTATGCGACCCCTATCCCGGATCCGGATCCTTGTTATCCAACAATAAAGCCTGTCGTCAAACAATGAGGAGAAAGGGCGATGAAGTCGAAAAGAATATTATTAGTCAGCGTGCTGCTTGTTCTAATGGCTTTGATGGCAGCTTGCGCCGGGCCGCAGGGTCCCGCCGGACTCGCCGGCCCGCCAGGCCCGCCAGGCGCAGAAGGCCCACAGGGTCCCTCTGGACCGGAGGGTCCGGCTGGTCCGGCTGGGCCAGCAGGGGAAGCTGGCGCCGAAGGAGTAGGCGCTCAATACGTGGGCAGCGCTACTTGCGGAGGCTGCCATAAAGACATCTACGATACATTTATGAAGTCCGGCCATCCCTGGAAGTTGAACCCGGTGGTGGACGGGCAACCGCCGGACTATCCTTTCACCGAACTCATCGAGCTGCCTGAAGGCTACACCTGGAACGACATCTCTTACGTGATCGGGGGCTACAACTGGAAAACCCGCTTTATGAATAAGGACGGTTACATCATCACCGATGCACCAGGCTCCACGGGCAATGCCGAATACCTCAACCAGTATAATTACGCCAATCCGATCGTAGGCACTGAAGCTGGTTGGGTGAAATACCATTCCGGCGAGGAAAACCTGCCTTACGACTGCGGCAGCTGCCACACCACCGGCTACAGCCTGAACGGCAACCAGGACGAGCTACCCGGCATCGTCGGCACCTGGGCCGAACCAGGCGTCCGCTGTGAGGCCTGCCATGGACCCGGAGGCCTGCATGTGCAGAACCCACCAGGCGTGCAGATGATGATAGATCGCGATCCCGAGCTGTGCGGTAAATGCCACCGCCGTGGTGAGGTCGAGGCGGTTAACGCCAAAGACGGCTTTATCGAACACCACGAACAATACGAGGAGCTATTCCAGGGAAAGCATGTGGTACTCGACTGCGTTATTTGCCACGACCCCCATAAAGGCGTCGTGCAGCTGCGCCAGGCAGGGGAGGCGACCACGCGCACCCGGTGTGAAAATTGCCACGTGGATGAGGCCAACTTCCAGGACTCTCAGATCCACCCGAACGTGGTGCAGTGCATCGACTGCCACATGCCGCGCATTGTCAAGACTGCGGTGGGCAGCGCCGAGATGTTCACCGGCGACATCCGCACGCACCTGATGAAGATCAACCCCAACCAGATCGGGCAGTTTTCAGAAGATGGCACAACTTCCCTTTCTGAGATCGGTCTGGACTTCGCCTGTCGCCACTGCCATGTGGCAGGCGGGAAAGCCTCGCCA
>DATDRM010000355.1:0-4682 GCA_035291705.1 Anaerolineales bacterium | reverse complement strand
GGCAGCTGTCAGCGCACTGGTCGGATAATCACGCACCGATTCGATCTCGATATCCACTCCAGGCCAGTCAACCGCTTTTTCTTTAATAGTCATCGCCGTGGTGCGGTCAACATTGCACTTGATCCGCACCGGGTCGTAGGGAGCTACCGTCTCACCGTACTCGACGATCTGCGTGATGCCATGTTCGGACTGACAAGGGACAAAGGGATTTTCCGGGGTAACTTCGTTGAGGTTTATTGCCACCCGGGTTAATTCCGCCAGCTGGCGGAAGATCTCTTGAATCTCGCCTTGATCGTCGGGTAGATCGGCGGGGGTGATGACGACGTTGTAAGCCGGGATGTTGCGTGCCAGGATGTAGTCGTTGCGATCATAGATGATGCCGCGCTGGGCAGGCAAGTTGATCTCGCTGATCCGGTTTTCCTCCGCCAGGGCGACCCACTCCTGCCCATGGAGGATTTGTAGGTTAAACAAGCGACCTACGTAGACCAGGAAAGCTAGGCCGAGGATGGCGCCGAATACCAGGATGCGCCAGGGTTGGACATTATTGTTTAAAGTTGGATTATTGTTCATCCGGACGATAATTATAGTTCAATTTCTTGCGGGTAAAGCCAATTTGCCAGATCTCCGATCCATGCATAAACCGGGATGGCGAGTAAGAGGTTGAGCAGGGCGCTGGGCAAGGTGATGATATTGATCGCCTGTGTTAATGGGATAGGTGTACCAGTTAATTGTAAGGCAGCCACTGTCACGGCGTGCGTGATCAGGGTGCCGAGGAAAGTGGCGGTGACCATGGCCAGGAGCGGCCTCTGCCACAGGGCGCGCCGCAGCACGAGGGCGCCGCCTGTGGCCAGCAGGTACCCTGCCAGAATTGCGCTCAAGGGAAGCGCAGATGCCAGGCTGATTAACAATCCACCGATCACCGCCCAATGCCAGGCAGTTTTAACACGTTCCTGAACCGACCAGGCGACCAGCACCAGCAATACGAGATCAACTGTGCCATTCAGCAAGCGAACCTGGCTTAAGATCGCTGACTGCAAGATGACCAGCAGGCCGAGCAGGGGAATCGCAAGAAAAACAACCATGAATCTAATAGTCAGTAGTTAGTGAACAGTAGTCAGCTGCTGACAACTGCCCACTGCTCACTGATAATTCAGGGTGCAGGGATGAGCGGGGTGATGTCCACCGGTTGGAAGTTGATGATCACCAGGACGATCTCCAATTCGGTGAAGTCTACAATAGGCTGCACAGAGGCGGTTTGGAACAGTTCGACCGGGCGTTGGCGAACATTGGCCACCTGGCCGATGACGATGTCGGGGGGATAATTACCACCCAAACCGGAGGTGAGCACCAGGTCGCCTGCATTGACAACCGCAGCCTGGGGGATGGCTTCCAGGGATAACTCGCCGGTGATTGATCCGGCGAGCAAGGCTTCCGCCCCCGAAGGCTTTAGCCGGACGTTGATGGCGGTGCTGGGATCGCTGATCAGTTGGGCACGTGCCGCACCGGCGGTGACGGCGGTTATCCTACCGACCAGTCCCTGAGCAGATACGACGGGCATGCCGCGCCGGATGCCATCGTCTGAGCCACGATTGATAATTACATAATGTAGGAAGGGGCTGGGATCGCGGCCGATGACGGCTGCCGATACGTATTCATTGGCGGGATGGGCACGGGCAAAGTCCAGCAAAGCCGATAGCACATCCAGCTCGGCGGTCTGTTGCTGCAATTCGATGATCTGGGCTTCCAGGCGGGAGACTTCGGCTTCCAGTTCGGTGTTGCGTTGGGTCAACTGGGCGACATCGCGCGGCGAGGTGAATAAATCGCGGATGGCCTGGTAACGGCTGGAAAGCCAGGTCTGGGCGCCGATGAAGGGGGAGAGAGCCAGGCGTGAAAGAGGCGTGAGGTACCCACCCAAGGCCAGCAGGAGGATACCGACCACGAGCAAAATCAGGGTCGCGGTTTGGAAAGAGCGAAATGAGTTCATGCAATCTCAGGGTTCAAGCGTGGTGGGTGCTGCCGCGCTCCAACCCTACTAATAGATGCCTCAATTGTTCGTAATCTTCCAGGATCATACCCGCGCCGCGCACTACGCAGGTCATCGGGTCCTCGGCGACCCATACGCGAATGTGCAATTCGTCGCTGAGACGCTGGTCGAGGTTGCGCAGCAGCGCTCCGCCGCCAGCCAGGCAGAGGCCGGTTTCCATCAAGTCAGAAATGATCTCAGGAGGCGATTCGTCCAGGGCGTCTTTGATCGTGTCGATGATCGTCAGGACGGAGCCGGAGATGGCTTCGCGTATTTCTACTGAAGACACTTCGATCGCCTCAGGGAGGCCAGTGACCAGATTACGCCCGCGCAAGGTCATCGTCATTTCTTCAGATAGGTGAGCGGCAGAACCGATGGCGATCTTGGTCTGCTCAGCCATACGCTCACCGATCAGCAGGTTGTATTTATTGCGCATGTACTGTACGATATCCTGATCCATTTCATCGCCAGCCACGCGCAGGGAGCGGGAGATGACTACCCCGCCCATGGACAGGGCTGCCACTTCGGTGGTGCCGCCGCCGATATCCACGATCATACTGCCGCGGATTTCGCTGATCGGCAGCCCGGCCCCCAGGGCGGCGGCGACCGGCTCCTCGATCAGCCCGACTTCACGCGCCCCAGCCGACATGGCTGCATCATAAACCGCGCGTTTCTCCACCTCGGTGACACCGGAGGGGATGCCGATCACCATCCGCGGGCGGGGGACCGGCACGATGCTTTGTTGGTGAGCTTTTCCGATGAAATACTCCAGCATCGCCTCGGTGATCTCGAATTCGGAGATCACACCGTCTCGCAAGGGGCGGACGGCGATGATGTTGGCTGGCGTGCGCCCGACCATTTCTTTAGCTTCCGCTCCGATCGCCTTTGGCTCACGGGTACGCTTGTCGATAGCGACCCAGGAGGGTTCCCGGATGACGATTCCTTTGCCACGCACGTTGACGAGCGTGTTAGCGGTTCCCAAGTCAATGCTGATGTCTAGCGAGAAAAACCCCAGAAGCCAGTTGAGGGGATTGAAAGCCAAAGCGGGGCTCCTTTGCGAATGGATTTGAGGCGTCTTTGCTGTTTAAATCCACTTGCTAGTTCCATCACCCATACGCGCAAACACGCCGTCAAATTCAGCGTGATTATACCATTATACCTTTGGTACTTAAGGCATGCTGGAAAGCGCCGAAAAGAGAAAAGTTGTGCACAAATCCAGCCAATTTTGCAGTATAATTAGCGCTCAAGGGAAAAATCTGGATCGGGGAGGTGATAGAAACATACTAAACCTGAGGGAAGATCAGCGCAAGGACTCAAAATTGAGTTGACGAGGATGAGGGTTCCTCGCCGCGAAGCGAGGTTAACCAGGCGAATCAGTAAGCACCCTGGGAAAATCGAAGGATCAGCGGAAGCCCTCGGGGTTGGCCACAGCCCACTATCTTTCCCTCCAAAGTATAACTTTGTGAAAACGCCGTGCGGGTGACCGGACGGACAAAAGCGCAAAGAGTGGTGAAAAAAACATAAAACGCAATGCGTGAAACGTGAAACGTGTTGCGTAATACTCGATAAGTGGAGGGATTCTTATGTGTGGAATAGTTGGATATATTGGCCCGCGGGATGCGACGCCGATCATTTTGAACGGTTTGAAACGTCTCGAGTACCGCGGTTACGACTCGGCCGGCCTGGCAGTCCTGACGAACGGGCACCTCGAGATACGCCGCGATGCAGGAAAACTGGATCGCCTGGCTGCGCTGGTCGCCGAAGACCCTGTTGAAGGGCATGTCGGTATCGGGCACACCCGTTGGGCGACGCATGGTGAACCCAGCGCCCGCAACGCGCACCCGCACCAGGGCGCGACCGGCGCGGTGGTGATCGCTCATAATGGGATCGTCGAAAATTACCTGGAACTGCGCGACGAATTGGGCGCCGAGGGGGTGGAGTTCAAGTCTGACACAGACACGGAAGTGATCGTGCAACTGGTCGACCGTTATCTCTCCTTGGGCATTGGCCTGGTAGAGGCGGCGCGCAAGTCCTTTCGCCATCTTAAAGGTGCCCACGGCATCGTACTGCTCTCCGCCACGGAACCCGATAAGATCGTGGCAGCGCGCATCGGCAACGCCGGCGGGGTCGTGGTCGGCCTGGGCGAGGGAGAAACCTTTATCGCCTCGGATATCCCGGCCATCCTGGAACATACCCGCCAGGTGGTGTTCCTGGAATCGGGACAGATGGCGGTGGTCGGGCGGCAGGGCGTGGAAGTGCAGACTCTGGAGGGGAAAACCATCCCCTTCGAAGTGCACAATGTGGCCTGGGACCCAGTAGCGGCGGAGAAAGGCGAGTACCGCCACTTTATGGACAAAGAGATCCACGAGCAGGTGCGCTCGTTGACGGATACCATCGCCGGGCGGGTCGACTTCGAGGCCGGGCGCGTCCGCCTGCCGCAGCTCAACCTGACGCGTGACCTGGCCTGTCGCATCCAGAAAGTCATCATCACTGCCTGTGGGACGGCGGCTCACGCTGGGATGGTGGGCAAAGTGTTAATCGAACGCATCGCCCGGGTGCCAGTGGAGGTGGACATCGCCTCCGAGTTTCGCTACCGCGACCCGATCGTGGATGAGAACACGGTCGTGCTGGCGATCAGCCAGTCAGGGGAGACGGCAGA
>DATDRM010000354.1:0-5758 GCA_035291705.1 Anaerolineales bacterium | reverse complement strand
GGCCGATTATTGGGGTGTGCTCAGCGTCCCAACTACCTTTATTATCGATCGGCGCGGCCGCCCACGCCGCGTCAATCACGGCGTCGCCAGCGCGGAAAAACTGTTCAAACAGATCGAAGATGTGGATCGAGACACCGATCTTATCCAGGCAGTTATCAGTGCTTGGCGAAAGTTGCAAGAGATCGCCTCCCGTTGAGCAAGGAAAAATCTGTGTAACCCGTGTTCCAATTAAAGAGGATTATCTGATGGCTGGAGTGAATGGTAACGTTGAACTGTCGCATGAAGAGATCCTGCGCTATAGCCGCCACCTGCTCATCCCCGAGGTAGGGCTGAGCGGACAAAAGAAGCTTAAATCGGCCAGCGTGCTGGTAATCGGCACCGGCGGCCTCGGTTCCCCGGTGGCCCTCTACCTGGCGGCAGCCGGATTGGGCCGCATCGGGTTGGTGGACTATGACGTGGTGGATTTCTCCAACCTGCAGCGCCAGGTGATCCACGGCACCTCCGGGCTGGGCACGCTTAAAGTGGAATCAGCCCGCCGACGCATGCTGGATATCAATCCCGAGATCCAGGTGGACGTATACAACGAGCCGTTCACCTCCGAGAATGCCATGCGCATCGCCCAGGAATATGATATTTTGATCGACGGCACGGACAACTTTCCCACGCGCTACCTGACGAATGACTTGTGCGTCCTGCTGGGCAAGCCCAACGTATATGGTTCGATCTTCCGCTTTGACGGGCAGGTGAGTGTGTTTGACGCCCGCCGCGGGCCGTGTTATCGCTGCCTGTTCCCCGAGCCGCCGCCGCCTGGGTTGGTGCCGTCCTGCGCCGAGGGCGGGGTGCTGGGCATCCTGCCGGGCACGATCGGCACGCTGCAAGCTACCGAGGCGCTGAAGTTGATCCTGGGCATTGGCCAGCCTCTGATCGGACGCCTGTTATTGTTCAACGCCCTGGATATGTCGTTTGACTTTGTCTCGTTGCGTAAGAATCCGAAATGCAGGATTTGCGGGCCGGAGCCGGAAGTCACTGCGCTGATCGACTATGAAGCGTTCTGCGGAGTGCCGGGCCATGACCACGAGCAGGGAAGCGTGGGCGGCGGATGGGATATTGATGTCAGCCAGCTCGCCGAACGCCTGGGACAAGGCGAGGCGATTCGCCTGCTTGATGTGCGCGAGCCTCACGAGCTGGAGATCTCCCGCCTCGAGGGCGCCACGCTCATCCCGCTGGGCCAGCTGGCTGAGCGCCTGTCCGAGCTGGATAGCGCCGATGAGATGGTAGTCTTCTGCAAAGGGGGGACGCGTTCGGCGCGCGCCCTGGAGCTGCTGGCGAGTGCCGGTTTCCGCAAGGTGAAGAACCTCAAGGGCGGCATCAATGCCTGGGCGCGCGAGGTGGATCCTCGGATGCCGGTCTATTGATCGGCGATGCGTGAAGCGTGAAGCGTAAAACGTGAACTCACTCATCACGCATCACATTTCAAGTTTCACCTTTCACCTATCAGGTATAATCCCTATTAATGGATGATTCAACTCTAAATCAGCCGCTGACGCTGCTCGCTGTCCTGGCCCATCCGGATGACGAATCGTTTGGCATGGGGGGTACATTGGCCTTGTATGCCCGGCGCGGCGTGGCTGTTCACCTGGTGTGTGCCACCCGCGGCGAGGTGGGCGAAGTCGAGCCACAGCATATGAATGGCTACCGGTCGATCGGCGACTTGCGCGTTGATGAACTGCGTTGTGCAGCTGGAAAGCTCGGTCTTTCGGGCGTGCACTTTCTGGATTACCGCGATTCGGGAATGGCTGGTTCGCCGGAAAACCAGCACCCCCGGGCGCTGGCCGCTGCTCCCCTGGACGAGGTGGCTGCCAGAGTCACCGCCATCATCCGCCGCTTGCGCCCGCAGGTGGTGGTGACCTTCGACCCTGTCGGCGGCTACCGCCATCCTGACCATATTGCCATTCATCAGGCTACCGTGAGGGCTTTCTACGCTGCCGGCGACCCAGGCGCCTATCCAGGAGAGCAGCCCCCTTACCGGCCGCAAAAACTTTACTACCACACTTTTCCGCGCAAGTGGCTGGCCTGGGCAGTGCGCCTGATGCCCCTCTTCGGCAAAGACCCCCGGCGCTTCGGTCTGAACCAAGACATCGACTTGCTCGCGCTGACCAAGGATACCTTCCCGGTGCATGCCCGCGTCGATTACCGGGCGGTGCAAAGCCTCAAAGAAGAAGCTTCGGCCTGCCATGCCAGCCAGAGCAGCATGGGCACCTCCTCGCGCCCTCTCCAGTGGGCCTTTCGCCGGGCAACAGGTGTAGATCAATTCATACGCGCTCACCCGGCGCCCGAACCCGGTCTGCGCGAGCGCGATCTGTTCGCTGGTGTGAACGGCACCCGATGAGGAGGTTTTTGGAGTGATGCTCGAAACCATCCATTGCTCGACGATCATCCCAGGCGTGACTCCAGAACGCCTCTATCGTGCCTGGCTGGACAGCGCCGAGCACGGCGCGTTGACAGGTTCAGAAGCCCAGATCGACCCGCATGTGGGCGGCTCGTTCACCGCCTGGGATGGCTATATCCAGGGTACGACCCTCGAGCTACAGCCTTACCGGCGCATCTTCCAGGCCTGGCGGACGACCGACTTCCCGCCGGGCAGCGCCGATTCGCGCCTGGAGGTCTTGCTGGAGGAAGTCGAAGGAGGCGTGCAGATCACGCTGCACCACAGCGACATCCCCACCGGCCAGGGGGAGGAATACCGCCAGGGATGGGAAGACTATTACTTTCAGCCGATGCAAGCCTATTTTTCAGGAGAATGATCTCTGATTTAGCCAGGAAACTGGGCATCAGGCCGGGCCAGGTGGTGTGCCTGCTCGACGCCCCCCCGGGCGTGGCGGAGGCGATCCGCAGCCAGTGCCCGCCGGGAGTTGTGTTCACCGCCTCGCTGGGTGGGGTGCGCTGCGATCTGATCTTGTTCTGGCCGGATGAGCTGGCTGGTCTCGGTGAGCGCTTCAAGCAGCTCAAGCTGCACATCGTCCCGGACGGCGCTATCTGGGCGATTATGCCCAAAAAGAAATTCGCCCGCGCGCGCCGTGTCGGCTTCACATGGGAGCAGATGCAGGTTGCCGGCTTGCAGACTGACCTGGTGGATAACAAGATCGCCTCAATATTCGAAGAAGAATATGGCACCCGCTTTGTGATCCGCAAAGAGAAGCGCAACAAATATACCCCTTAAAAGGGGCCCTCGATATGTTGACTTTTTAGGTTGGAAAAGCTTATAATAGTAATGGTTAGATAATTAGTCAATCAGAGCGTTCCCAGCGGCTTGGATTACATTCTAGCGATCACAGCATGCCGCCGGCGATAAGTCGGCGTGTTTTAGTCTCACTGGAAGTCATGTCTGCCAAAGCGGCGGAAGACTCCCTTCCGCGTGCGCATTGGGTTGGGAAAGGAGGTGAGTCGAGCGAAGTGCGCGAAAATTCCCCAGTTGTATTGCAACCAAAACAGTAACCCATATCAATTATTAAGCACCCAAAGATGGAGGAAAAAACGATGAAACTCATCCGGATTTCAAGGATCTTAGGCATCCTGGTCATCCTGGGCCTGCTGGCTACCGTCGCCTCCGCCCAGGGACACCCGCCGCTGCCGCCCAGGCCCGGCGTCGACACAACCCCTCAACGGGTGGGGATGGAGCTTTCAGGGTATTATGAGTCTACCATCTCCCTCGTCTCCAAGCTGGGGGGCATGGATCCCCAGGCAGGGGGAGTTGTTGGGTTAACCCCTTTTAGCTCCCTCGACGCAGATGATGCGTGGCATGGCCGCCGCGATATCCTGGTGAACCAGGACTTCAATAACCGGGCTCAGAACGAAACTGCCATCGCGGTTGACCCGCACGATCCCAGGCATATCGTTACCGGTTACAATGACTACCGCGCCGGCTGGCCGATCGGCGGCGGGTTCTCCACCTCATTTGATCGGGGTAGGACCTGGCACGATGGGCTGGTGACCTTCCCGGCCTTGATCGCGCCGGCGGACTTTCCGGGATTTGCTGAGCCTCCGGTCGGCACCGGCGATCCGGCCGTCGCCTTTGCCAATGATGGCACGGTTTATCATTCCAGCCTCGGTTTTAGCGCCAGCTTCTGTGAGGGAGGGGTGTTCGTTTACCGCTCCGACAACGGCGGCGTCGCCTGGTGGCGGCCGCAAGTCGCCCTCGGATTAGGTGTGGTCGACTACTGGCCTTACGCTTTCGATTGTTCTGTGATCCTGGATAAGGAATACATGACTGTCGACAACAGCGGTGGCCTGCATGATGGCCGGGTCTACGTCACCTACACCCGCTTCTTCTTTGAAGGTGGCGCCGATTACTTCGAATCGCCTATCTACCTGTCCTATTCGGATGACAAAGGTGAGACGTGGACCGTGGTAGGCGAGATCAACGGCGCCTCCGCCGACCTGTGCGAATTCCAGGTGGATACGACCGGCGGCACTGGTCCTGGAGCTTCAGGTGCCGACGCCACGCCTTATGACTGTGACGAGAACCAGTTCTCCTATCCAGTGGTCAGTTCGGATGGTAGCCTCTACGTCCACTTCCTTAACGAACAGAACGAGAGTGATTGGACTGCGGCGGGGAACTTCAATGACCAGATTATGGTCGTCAAGGTCGACCCGGACACTTTTGCGGTGAGTGGACCTTACCAGGTAGCGAACTTGTATGACGGGCTGAATAACTATCCCATTTCACCTGTCAACGGCCGCCAGACAGTCTGCAATGGCGGCTGGCGCCTGAACGCGGCTGGTAATCTTGCCATTGGTCCGCAGGATGAGCTTTACGTCACCTGGGCCGACAACCGCAACGGCGACGAGTTCCCCTTCCCGACCTTACTCAACCCGGATGGCAGCTGCCCGGGTGGCCTGCAGACCAGCACCGATGTGTTCATCAGCAAGTCCACGGATGGTGGAGTCACCTGGTCCGCGGCGAAGAAGATCAGTAAGGATCCCCCTAATTTCGACAACTGGTTCCCCTGGGTGGCGGTTGGCCAGAACGGTTTGGTGGCGGTGGTGTACTTCGACCGGCGCGCCAGCGGGGACAACACCCTCACCGATGCCTGGGTGGCTACATCCTGGGGCGGTAATGGATGGAAAGAGTTGCGCGTCTCGGACACATCATCTGACTTCTCCACTGCCTTCTTCGGTACTCCCAGCTTCATCGGGGACTACAATGGTCTGGCGATAGCTGATTTGAGACTCTATCCATTCTGGACCGACGCACGCCTAGCCGGCGACAGCGATGTCTTCATAGATATCGTTCGGCCAAGTGATGATTAGAGAGTCGAGAGTGGAATATCGGTGACGATGGTTGAGGAGGCAGAGTCCCTGCCTCCTCAATACAATCTTTGATTTGTGTGAGAAATTGCCCGAAAATGGGTAGAAGCTGGGTATGCTAAATTAGCCCATTTGTACCAAGACTTATAAGACCGACTATGTTATAATTCTTCCTAACCCGGATGGGGAATGCAGTAGGAGAACATTGGCGCCCGCTTAGAAAATCCCATACCCTTATTCTTTGAGGAGGAAAACTGGTGCGCGTGAAAATTAACCTCTTGCTATTCTTTGGCCTTGTGGCAGCTCTGCTCGTCCCTGGTTTGCAGCCAGCCTACGCTCACGAAGAGCACGAACACATGCATGTGGCGATCGATATCCGGCCGGGCAGCTATCCCAACCCGATCAACCTGAAAAGCAGCGGTTCAGTGCCGGTGGCCCTGCTGGGCAGCGC
>DATDRM010000353.1:0-5315 GCA_035291705.1 Anaerolineales bacterium | reverse complement strand
CATAAGCACCGCGTACCCTCCATCGAACCGATGTATTCGCGCTTCTTCGCCTTCATCGCCCTGTTTGCCTTCGGGATGTACACCCTGGTAGTCTCTGATAACCTGCTGACCTTGTTCGTCGGCTGGGAGATCATGGGGCTGTGCTCCTACCTGCTGATTGGATTCTGGTACGCCAAGCCATCTGCCCGCGATGCGGCAATCAAGGCTTTCCTGACTACGCGTGTGGGCGATGTCTTTATGTTGTTAGGCCTGGCTTACCTGTATAAGGCCACCGGCAGCCTAAGTTATGAGGTGATCTTCGCTGAGGAAACGCTGCACGCCCTGGCCACCACGGCATCACCGATTTTGGGTTTTTCTGCTGCGGCACTGATCGGCGTTTTGATCTTCATCGGCACGGTGGGCAAATCGGCGCAATGGCCCTTGCACGTGTGGCTGCCGGATGCGATGGAAGGCCCGACCCCAGTCTCGGCCATGATCCATGCCGCCACGATGGTCTCGGCTGGCGTCTATCTGGTGATCCGCTTTTTCCCGATTCTTTCGGCGGGTGCCGAAAACGGCGCGCTGACGATCCCGATGATGGTGATGTCTTTCATCGGGGCGTTCACCGCCCTGTTTGCCGCCACGATTGCCCTGGCTCAAAATGATATTAAGCGCGTCCTGGCCTACTCGACAATATCTCAACTGGGTTATATGATCGCCGCCCTGGGCATCGGCGCCTATGTGGCGGCCGCCTTCCACCTGGTTACGCACGCCTTCTTCAAGGCGCTGCTCTTCCTCGGTTCTGGTTCGGTTATTCACGGTATGGAGCACGGCGTCTTGCACACCGGCGAAGCCATCGACCCACAGGACATGTTCAACATGGGTGGGTTGCGCAAGAAAATGCCGCTCACTTTCTGGACGTTCCTGATCGGCGGCTTTGCCCTGTCGGGCTTCCCGCTGGTCACGGCGGGCTTCTGGTCCAAGGATGAAATCCTGGCAGATGCCTTTGGTCACGGGTATTGGGTGGTCTTCGTCACTCTGGCGCTGGCTGCCCTGCTCACCGCTTTCTACACCATGCGCCAGATCTCCCTGACCTTCCTGGGAGAGGCACGCACCGACTCCGCCGGCCATGCCCAGGAAACCAGGTGGACGATGACGCTCCCGCTGGTGGTTTTAGCCTTCTTCGCGGTAACCGTCGGGTGGGCCGGCATCCCCGAGCATTTCCCCGCCCTGGGCGGCCTGCTCCCCAACTGGTTCCATGAGTTCGTCGGCAGTACCCTGGCGGAGTCCCCCGAAGGGATAGCGTTCAGCTGGGTGCCCTTGCTCACCTCGCTGGTGGTGGCGTTGGGCGGCCTGTACCTGGGGTGGCTGACCTACCAAAAGCTGCCGGCCGGCGCAGAGGACCCCTTGAAGAATCGCTTGGGACCGGTCTATGCCGTGCTGAAAGACAAATACTATTTTGACGAGCTCTACGATTTTCTGTTTGTCCGCCCGGCGTTGTGGGCTTCAGAGACATTCACATACCTGTGGATGGATCGCGGGGCGATCGACGGTATCCTGCACACGTTCGCGCGGGTGGCTTTCAGCCTGGGCAGTATCTTCCGCAACTGGATCGATAAACCGATCGTCAACGGTTTCGCCGATCTGGTTGGTGAGAGCGTCAAACGCTTCAGCAGGACGTTCCGCTTCGTCCAGACCGGCCGGGTGCAGCAATACATGGTCATGGCGCTGGTGATCGCCTTCGGCACCCTGTTTTATTATCTGTATTTCTTGTCCCAGCCTTAAGAGGAGCGAATGATGAATATCATCGCCAATAACCTGCTCTCTCTCATTCTATTCAGTCCGATCCTGGTGGCGCTGGTCATTAGCCTCTTGCCACGCGAAGAGGAGAAGCTCATCCGCTGGGTTGCATTCCTGGGGAGCCTGATCCCCCTGGCGCTGTCGTTGGTCTTATGGTTCAGTTTCAATGCCGATCAACCAGGCTTCCAGTTTGAAGAGCGGCACGTCTGGTACCAGCCGATCAACTCCACCTATCACGTTGGAGTGGATGGTCTCTCTTTGACGATGGTCGTATTGACCACGCTGCTTACCCCGCTGTCAATCCTGGCCTCCTATAGCATCCAAGATCGCATCAAGCCCTACATGTTTTTCTTCTTAATGCTCGAGACTGGTATGCTGGGCGTTTTCATGAGCCTGGACTTGTTGGTGTTCTTTGTATTCTGGGAAATTGGCCTGGTGCCTATGTATTTCCTGATCAACCAGTGGGGGAGCGAAAAGGGCGAGCGTAAGATCTGGGGTGGGCGCAAGGTCTCAGCGCGGGCATATGCCTCCTTCAAGTTCATGATTTACACCATGGCTGGATCCCTCGGGTTGTTGCTGGCGATCCAGTTGATCGGCGTCATCGCAGGGACATTCGACATGCCGGTGCTATTCGAGAATATCGGGCCACTCCAGGGGAGTGTTATGGGAGTCTCGGTCAGCACGGTCAAAGCGGTCGCTTTTTGGGCTTTCGTGATCGCCTTCGCCATCAAAGTCCCGGTGTGGCCTTTCCATACCTGGCTTCCGGATGCCCACACCGAGGCGCCTACTGCCGGATCGATGATCCTGGCAGGTGTGCTGCTCAAGCTGGGCGCGTACGGTTTCCTACGCCTGGTGTTGCCCCTCTATCCGCAGGAGGCGCACTATTTCGCCGGATGGCTGGCTTTCCTGGCTACGATGGCGATCATCTTCGGCGCGCTGGCCTCGTATGGCCAGGACGATTTCAAACGCCTGGTGGCCTACTCGTCGGTCAACCACATGGGTTTCGTTGTGCTGGGGATCGCCGCGGCAGCCTATGCGGTTGGCACTCCAGATGCGACGCTCGCCTTGAATGGGGCCGTTTTACAGATGTTCAACCACGGCCTTTCGGCGGCCGGGATGTTCTTCCTGGTCGGCGTGATCTATGAACGAACGCACACGCGCAGTTTAAAGGACTTCGGCGGCCTTTTCCGGCTGGTGCCGGTATATGGCGGCATCCTGATTTTCACCTCCCTGGCTTCCCTGGGGTTGCCAGGCCTGGGTGGATTCATCTCTGAGTTTCTGGTGGTGCGGGGTTCCTGGCCATATTTTACCCTGGCCACCGCCCTGAGCATGATCGGGCTGTTCTTTACCGGCGCTTATATCCTGAAGGGGATTAAGCAGGTGCTGCACGGGCCACTGAATGAGCGGTGGGCTGGGCATCTCAGCGAGATCAACCTGCGCGAGGTGCTTGTCATCGCACCGCTGATGATCTTGATCCTGTCGATCGGTATCTGGCCGGCCTGGATTTTGAATGTAATTAACAAAGCCATGGTGATGCTATTTTAGTCGAATAGTCTTATTGTCTCATAGTCGGATAGTCGTGTCGTCGATCATACACTTCTTGACTACCAGACATCTTGACTATGTGACTAACCGACTAATTTGAGGTGATTAATGCCATTTCCATTTTTGAGTGTCATTGTTTTTACCCCGATCCTTGCGGGGCTGCTGCTCTTGATGATTCCGGGTGAGCGCAAAGCTGAAATCCGCGTCACGGCGCTGGCAGCGGCTTTCATCGCCATGATCCTTTCCACTTACGTGTATTTCGCCTATGATTCCGCCGTGGGGGGCTACCAGTTCATCGAGAAATATACCTGGATCCCTCAATTGGGGATCTCGTTCCACGTTGGCGTAGACGGGATGAGCGCGCCCCTGGTTTTGTTGACCGGCGTGGTCATGTTCACGGGCGTGTTGATCTCGTGGGGCATCGACGACCGGCCGCGGGAGTTCTTCGCCTTCCTCTTCATCCTGGCGTCCGGTGTGTTCGGGGTGTTCGTTGCGCTTGACTTGTTCGGTTTATTTTTCTTCTATGAGATCGCCGTGTTCCCGATGTACTTGCTGATCTCCATCTGGGGATGGAAGGTGACCCGCGAGTACGCGGCGATGAAACTGACCTTATATTTATTTATTGGTTCGGTCATCGCCCTGGTCGGAGCGCTGGCCATGTATTTCGGTTCAGGGCTTAGCACCTTCGACATGCTGGCTTTAGAGAAAGCAAATTTTAGCCCGGAATTCCAACGCTTCTGGTTTCCCTTCGTTTTCTTTGGCTTCGCCGTTCTGGGCGGCATCTTCCCCTTCCACAACTGGAGCCCGGATGGTCATGTGGCTGCCCCAACCGCCGTCTCGATGTTTCACGCGGGTGTGCTGATGAAGTTAGGGGCCTTCGCCGCCTTGCGCGTGGGCATCATGCTCCTGCCAGAAGGTGCCCGCTTCCACTTACCCTGGATCATCGTACTCACCCTGGTAAACGTCGTATATGGGGCATTCATCGCCATGGTGCAGACTGATTTCAAGTATGTCATCGGTTTCTCCTCGGTCTCGCATATGGGACTGGTGCTGATGGGCTTTGCCACCCTGACGCGGGAGGGGTTCCTCGGCTCTGGGGTGCAGATGTTTTCGCACGGCATCATGACGGCTCTCTTCTTTGCCGTGGTTGGCATGGTTTATGACCAGGCGCATACGCGTGAGATCCCCAAGTTGGGAGGCTTTGCCAGGATCATGCCAGTCGTGGCGGCTGCATTCATTGTCGGGGGTTTGGTTTCCATGGGCATGCCGGGTTTTTCGGGATTCATTGCCGAGTTCCCCATCTTCATGGGATTATGGCGCTTCCAGCCGTGGATCGCCATCACCGCCTCGATCTCGATCGTGGTAACGGCTGCGTATATTATCCGGGTCATCGGGCGCGTGTTTTTTGGCCAGCTCCCCGAAGAGTTTGACGGTCATGTGCGGGATGTAACCGTATTGGATAAAGTCGCCCTGGGGCTTTTATCTGTGATCTTAATCAGCATTGGTGTCTTTCCCATGTTGATGGTGCCGCTGGTTCAATCGGGTGTCGATAATGTATTGCGCCTGTTTGGAGGTGCATAAGTGGATGGCAACATTGATTCTGCGATGATCCGGGCGATTCTGCCTGAAATTTTGTTGGTCGTGCTGGCGATGATCGTGCTGGTCTACGACCTGGTCGTGGACGCGGGACGCCGCCGTGGCCTGGGGTGGTTGACAGCCGGGGGGTTAGCGGTGATCTTCTTTGTCAGCCTGGCGCTGGCTCGCCCGGGAGCTGAATCTCAACAGGTGTGGGGCGGCATGTTGCGCCATGATTGGCTGGGATTTGTCTTCACCTTGCTGTTCTTGTTTGGGGCGGCGATCACCGCGCTGTTCGCCATGGAGGTCGAGCAGCTTGGCCAGCGGGGTGAGTTTTACCTGCTTTTGGTGGCTTCCACCCTGGGTATGACCGTGATGGCCTCGTCTGCCGACCTGATCATGCTCTTCCTGGCGAT
>DATDRM010000352.1:0-8975 GCA_035291705.1 Anaerolineales bacterium | reverse complement strand
CCTTGCTTTTTTAGGCGAATTGTGTAATAATAATCGAAGTCGCCCTGCCTGGTTGCCCCCCCCAACCAGGCAGGGCGGTCTTTTTAACTGCCAATCTCAGGCCATCCGCTTACGGCGTTTGTGGTCGTAGAGGGACTTGTCCGCTTCGATGATCAGTTCTTCTAAAGTCGTTTCATGCCGCGGATCGAATTGTGCTACTCCAATGCTCAAAGACAATTGGTAGTAACGGTTCTGCGCATTATAGCGGTCGAGGTTGCGTTGCAGACGGGCTAATATCGTCTGGATGCCAGCTGCCGGGGCGTTGATTGCCAGCATAATGAATTCATCTCCCCCCAAACGAGCGAGCAGATCAGAAGTTCGGAAAGTCTCTTTGAGAATGGTAGCGATTGCCTGCAAGGCGCGATCGCCTTCTGGATGGCCGAAGTTGTCATTAATATTCTTTAGACCATCGAGGTCAGCGAAAAACAGGGGTAGTTCCCAGTTTTCGCGCTGGGCGATTTTTAATTGCTGCTGTGCCAGCGACAAAAAGCCGCGGCGGTTGAGCAAGCCGGTCAGATCGTCGTTGAAGGACAGGTGGTGCAACATGACCTTCGTCCGATGGCGTTCGATGGCGTAGAGCAAAGCCCGTCGCAAGTGAATGGCATCCATTTCCCCCTTAACCAGGTAATCCTGCGCCCCTTCTTGCAAAACCTTAACTGCCTGGTCCTTGTCATCCAGTTGGGAAGTAACCACGATCGGTGTCTCGGGCACGCGGGCATAGACCTGTGAAAAAGTATTGGTTCCCAGGCTATCCGGCAAGACGAGATCCAGCAAGATCACATCGAATGGCTCTCGCTCCAGAGCAGCCAGCGCATTGCTTAGACTGCTCGCGCGGGTTGCTTCAAATTGCCCGGCGTTTACGCTAACCGAGACCACCTGATACCAGGGGGTGGATTCGGGCTTGCCTTCTTCTATCACCAAAACCTTGATCGGTCTGACAAACTTCGAGTATGACAATCTCCGCTCCTGCCAGGTTCAACTTGAGACGATAGCTCAAGCGAGTTATTACGTACCCAAGTTTAGACGGGTGTGCGAAAATTGTCAACTACTGTTCAACAATTTATTAGTGTTCAATAATCATTTCGGCTAGCTTCGTATAAACACGACCTTTTATGGGGTGTCGCCAGTATTAGGTCCTTCGTCGCTTCCAGCCTCTTCCACTGGTAAATTTAGGCCACTCGATGTATACTCTTGGCAACTCCACCGAAGCGAGGTCGGTTGCTATGAAGATATCTGTCCTGCAAGAGAACTTAGCCCACGGCTTGAACATCGTCTCCCGGGCAGTTTCGCCCCGCAGCACGCTTCCCGTGCTGGCAAATGTATTGGTTGCGACGGATGAGGGCCGGTTGCGCCTCTCGGCAACCAATCTGGAACTGGGCATCACCTGCTGGATTGGAGCGAAAATCCAGGAGGAAGGCTCAACCACAGTGCCGGCGCGCACCTTCACCGAGCTGGTCAGCACTCTGGCCGACAAGCAAGTGGACATGTCCTTGACCGTACGGACCCAAACGCTCAACATGCGCTGTGGTTCTTCCAACACAGATTTGAAATGCATCGATTCGCAGGAATTTCCACCGATGCCGGTGCCAGACCTGGCGGACGGCATCCAGATCAACGTTGCCGACTTCAAGGAAATGATCCAGCAAGTGGCATTCGCCGCTTCTACCGACGAAGCCCGCCCCGTCCTGACCGGGGTGCTGGTCACTGTCAATGGGGAAAAGATCACCCTGGCAGCCGCCGATGGTTTTCGTTTGTCTGTGCGTAAAGCCGCGCTATCTTCGGGGGTGGCTCGCCCGGTAAGCTCAACCATCCCCGCCCGCGCCCTTACCGAACTCGCCCGCATCGCCGGCGATGGCGATCAAGCCATCACGATGGTGTTGCCTCCCGGGCGCGGTCAGGTCATCTTCCATATGAAGGATGTGGAACTGGTCTCGCAACTCATCGAAGGCTCCTTCCCCGATTACGAACAGATCATTCCCCGTGGATACCAGACGCGCAGCGTGCTCTCCACCTCAGCCTTTCTGAAAGCCTGCAAGCAGGCCGAGATCTTTGCCCGCGAGGGTTCTCATATTGCCCGCATCAATATCACCCCCGGCGGTGATCTAAAACCCGGGACCATCATGATTTCGGGCCAATCCGAAGAAACCGGGTTCAACCAAACCGAGATAGATGCCTCCATCGAAGGCCCGCCCCTGCTGATCGCCTTCAATGTGCGCTTCCTGCGCGAAGTGCTGGATGTGATCAAAACCCCCAACGTCGCCCTGGAAACCACCCTGGACACCGCCCCGGGAGTCATCCGTCCGGTTGGCGAGGACAGTTTCCTGCATGTGATCATGCCCATGCACCTCGGCAATTGACTTTCTTGTCTCTTCTGATCTAATCTCGTGGTTGGCACGTTAGTAAGTTTAACGTGCCAACTTGCTAGACCCTATTGGGTGGACGGTGAACGAAGCAATGACCTTCCCAACGGCTTCTACCGATCGTGTGCTCAGCATTTATATCGCCCTGGCCCAGTATCCCATCCTGAGGGTCAGGATCCGCGCCCGGATGCGCCGCGAGCTGTTTGACCGCGGGGTGATCAGCCCCCAGCAGTTCGAGGCCGAAGTCCACGAGAAAGCCATCCAATCCCAGGCGCGCGAAATGCTGCACGATCCTTTCACGGAAGAACCCGTCGAAGTCTGGGAATCCCGCCTGGCGCGCATCCGCAGCCACCTGACCGACTTCTATTTCGCCTATAACCTCCCTTATGAGCTGTTTGAACAAATCGTGCTGGATGTCCTGGCAGAGCGCGGCGCCAGGGCTGAAGATTTGCTGATTTATTTCAATCCAGAACTAGCCCCACAGAATATGCTTTTCGAGCAGGCCCTGGCCCTTGAGGCTTTAATCCCGGAACAACGCGAGCGCGCCGCAGCGCGATTACGTGAGATAAAAGTCGTCTTGATCCGGCGGATGATCAGCGACCAGCTGGCCTATATTAACATTGCCAAAGAGTGGTTTACGGTCACCGATCTGATAGAGATCAACCGGCGCAAGATCGGCCAGGGCAAGATCGGTGGGAAAGCAGCGGGCATGCTACTGGCCTTGCGCATCCTTACGGAAGTCGCCGGCGACGAGATCGGTTCCTACCTGCGCATCCCGGAGTCTTACTACCTCGGTTCGGACCTGATGTACACCTACATGGCGGTCAACAACCTGATCTGTTGGAACGACCAAAAATACAAATCCGAGGAACAAATCCGCGCTGAGTACCCACAAATCCAGCAAGAATATCTCGAAGGCAAATTCCCCGCAGATATCTTAGAACAATTACAAAATCTCCTGGAGAGCGCGAACAACCAGCCCTTGATCGTCCGCTCCTCCAGCTTGCTAGAAGACAACTTCGGTACCTCTTTCGCTGGAAAATACGACAGCGTCTTTTGTCCCAATCAGGGCACCTCTGAAGAAAACCTCGCGGCTTTAACTAAAGCCATTGCCCACGTCTATGCCAGCGTTGTCAACCCAGACGCGTTACTCTACCGCCGCAGCAAGGGCTTGCAAGACTATGACGAACGCATGGCCATTTTGATCCAGGTGGTACAAGGTGAACGTATAGGCCGTTATTACCTGCCCCACGCGGCTGGGGTGGCTTTCAGTCGCAACCTCTACCGCTGGTCTCCGCACATCCGGCGGGAGGATGGTTTTGTGCGCCTGGTGTGGGGATTAGGGACGCGCGCTGTCGATCGCGTGGGTAACGATTATCCCCGGCTGGTTGCCCTTAGCCACCCGTTGTTGCATCCTGAAGCTTCGCCGAAGGCCATTCGCCGTTATTCCCAGCACTTTGTCGATGTGATTGACCTGGAAGAAAACGCCTTCAAGACCTTACCTATCAACCAGGTCCTCGACCTCCACTACCCAGTACTGCGCTATTTGGTACAGGCAGATCAAGGCGGTTACCTGGTGCCAATCCGCAGCCTTTCTACGGATGCAAAGACCGACCAGTTAGTGTTGACTTTTGAGGAGCTGCTGCGCAGAACCCCGCTGGCAGAACGGATGCGCAAAGTGCTGAACATCCTGGAGACACATTATCATAGCCCCGTCGACACCGAATTCACCGTGCGCGTCAGCGATCCTGAAGCCTTGCAACCCGCTGTAGAAATCATTCTGCTGCAGTGCCGCCCACAGAGCCATCTAAAAGACAGACAGGCTTACCTGCCGGAAAACCTGCGCACCGAAGACATCATTTTCTCCACCCACCGCATGGTCCCTAAAGGAAGGGTGGAGGGGATTCAATATGTCGTTTTTGTGTCTCCGGAGGCCTATTTTGCGCTGCCAACGGAAGCGGCGCGAGCGGAGGTGGGCCGCACCATCAGCCGCCTGAACGCAGCCCTTGCCGGTCAAACCTTCATCTGCATCGGTCCGGGCCGCTGGGGTACGCACAATCCTGACCTGGGCGTGTTCATCGGGTACTCGGATATTTATAACACGCGTGCTCTGGTGGAGCTGACCGGAGAGGGGATCGGCCTATTCCCGGAACCTTCCTTCGGCACACACTTCTTCCAGGACCTGGTAGAGGCGAACATCTACCCACTCGCTATTTACCTGGAAGATGCTGATGTAGTCTTCAATCGCAACTTCTTTTACGACACACCCAACCAGCTGGCTGATTTCATCCCCATGGGACGACCCCTGTTCGATTGCCTACGTTTGATCAAAGTCAGCGCCTTCCGCCCAGGCCACCACTTGAACCTGGTGATGGACGACGAGCAGGGACGCGCGGCAGCTTATTTAGTGCCTGATCAGGAGCACCTATGAAGAAATTCGTTGCCGTGGCAGGAAACATTGGCGTTGGTAAATCCACCCTGGTGGCGCTGTTGTGCCACCGCCTGGGATGGCAACCATTCTATGAGCCAGTGGCCGAAAATCCTTACCTCGTAGATTTCTATGCCGACATGCGCACCTGGGCATTCCATTCGCAGATCTTCTTCCTCACCCACCGGCTGCGCGCCCACCGCCAATTGCTCGACCACCCAACTTCTGCCATTCAGGACCGCAGCGTTTACGAAGACGCGGAGATCTTCGCCCATAACCTTTACCGGCAGGGCTTGATCCACACTCGTGATTACGGCACCTACCGGGAGCTTTACGAAGTCTTGACCGAGTTTCTACCGCCCCCCGACCTGGTGATCTACCTACGGGCTTCGGTCCCTACCCTCATGGCGCGCATCGAACGCCGCGGGCGGGACTACGAGCGTCAGATCACTTCTATGTACCTGGCGCAGCTCAACGAATTGTACGAAACCTGGATCGCCGGGTTTAACCTCTGCCCGGTGCTGACCGTACCCAGCGATGACCTGGATTATGTGGCCAACTCCGGACATTTCGACTTGATCGTCCTGAAAGTGCAGGAGAAGCTGACCGGAAAAGAGGAGGTCGTCTTCGATCCAGAAGAAATGGCGCGCCTCCGCTAAGAATATACTTCGGATGTCTGCCCGGAATAATTACCAATGACGCCGGTATTCCAAGCCATCCGCAGTCTTTTGATCACTCCAGAGGCCCCAAAAGAGAAGCCAGCTTCACCAGTTGTGAGGAGTGCACCAGGGCGATGACTTCATCGACCGGTTGCAGCACCGTATCGCCGCGCGGGACGATCAGTTGATTCTTGCGCAGGATGGCCACCAACACACATTCCGGCGGTAGGTCGATCTCACGGATGGGTTTCCCTGCCACGACCGCCCGTGCGTGCACTTTTTCTTCGACAATCGAATATTCCCCTTTGCGCAGCTTGAGCAGCGTCATCATATCGCCCAGAGACATCTCCTCGGCGATCAGTTTAGCCAGGATGTCGGCCTGATTAAGGGCCACATCCACACCCATTTGTTCGTTGAATAACCAGGAATTCTTCGGGTTATTCACTCTGGCGATCGTGCGGGGAACCTTGAACTCAAAGCGGGCCAGAGTCGTGATCACCAGGTTGGCTTCATCGTCGCCGGTGACAGCTGCTAAAACTTGAGCGGCGTTGATCCCGGCGGCTTCCAGGACGCTTGGCGCACTGCCATCGCCGGCGATGACTACGCCTTCCGGCATCTCTTGCTGAAGCCGTTCGAGCACCGCAGCCCGGTCTTCGATCACCCTCACGTGATGGCCTGCGTCAATTAATTGCACCGCTAACTGTGAGCCGGTTTTCCCTCCGCCTACGATAATGACGTTCATCTTCAGTCTCCTTCCCCCAGGCCCAACAAAGCCTTGAAGCGGTCCATGGCTGAGGCGAGCACCAGCAGATGGATCAAATCCTCTGGCCGAAACTCGCTGCCTGAGGTCGGGATGAATGCCCGGCCTTGGCGGGTAACGGCTGCCACGCTGATCTCCCCTGGCACATTGAGGTCCTTCACCATCCTGCCGACCAGCTGTGGTGACGCTTCGACGGACACCACGCAAACTTCGCCATGCCCGAAGGAGAACACTGGATCGAGTTCTGCATGCAGGAGCAACTCGCGAATGCGCTCTGCGCCCCAGGTAGTCGAGGAGATGGTCATTAACCCCAGGCGGCGGTAGATCTCTGCCCGGCGCGGGTCATACAGGCGGGCGACTACCCGCGGCACCCGGAACATCTGGCGCGCGATGCGCGCCGCAACAATGTTGGCATTGTCGGACGTGCTCGTGGCTGCGAAGGCATCCACCTGTTCGATCCCGGCTTCGATCATCACGTTCCGGTCGAAGCCTACGCCTCTCACTTTACGCCCCTTAAAATCTGCTCCCAGGCGAGCCAGGGCATTGGGATCCCGATCGATGACGACCACCGCATGGCCTTCATCGGCCATGAGCCGGCTCACCTGTTCGCCGACCCGGCCACAACCCATGACAATGACTTTCATGGTACACCTCCTTTTATTGAATATAATCCTTTGGCACTCTCTAACCTGCGCACCACGCTCTTCCGAATCCAGTCCAGGCTGTACAAGGCTGGTGCATACAGGCTCAGACCAGCCCAGAAAATAGGCGGCAAAGGTACGTGATTAAATGTCCTGGCAAGGGGTGGAAAATAAATCAAAATCAGAATGATAACGATCTCCGCCAGAATTCCCCAAAGCAGGAAGCGGTTGCTCAGCCAGCCCAACCGTCGCCCGCGTTCTCTCTCCGTGCGGCAAGCGAAAGCGTTGCCGACCTGCGCCATAACGACTCCCGCATGAAAGACTGTGATAGCGAGCAGGTGGACCTCACTGACGCCATCCAACAGTCCAGGGATTTTGATCAAATCGAACACAGGTGGGAGTAAAAATTCATTCTGCCCGCTCAGATGATATACATAGAAGAAACCAATATAACACAGGAGAGCCTCGATGCCCCCTAACCAGAGAAAGGCGCGCGCCAGCAGCCCTCGCTCTACCAGGGGTTGCGCCCGGCGGCGGGGAGGGTTGCGCATCACATTTGGTTCCGGCTTCTCAATCCCCAGCGCCAGCGCAGGGAGCAGATCAGTGCCCAGGTCGATCGCCAGGATTTGAATCACCGTTAACGCCAAAGGGATATCGAACAGCGCGGTGAGGATAAAAGGCAGGATTTCTGGGACATTGCTGGCAAACATGTAGGTCAAAAATTTACGCAAGTTATCGAAGATCGCCCGCCCTTCCTCGACCGCACTCACCAGATCGCCGAAGTTATCATCGGTCAGGATCACATCCGCCGCCTCTTTGGCGACGTCGGTACCGATCATGCCCATGGCGACGGCGACATCCGCCTTCCGCAGGGCTGGGGCGTCGTTGACGCCATCGCCGGTGACCGCCACAACCTCGCCACGCGCCTGAAAGGCTGCTACCAGGCGCAGCTTGTGCTCGGGAGCCATGCGGGCATAAACAACTTCCTTGTCCAGGATAGCCTTTAGTTCGAGGTCGTTCATGCCCTCGAGATCAGCACCGGTCAGGATAAGCGGGTTGGGGGTGACAAGCATCCCCACGCGCCGGGCGAGCGATTCGGCGGTCAGGCCATAGTCGCCGGTGATCATCACGATGCGTACGCCCGCCTGGCGGAAAACCCTCATCGCCTGGGCTACTTCGGGCCGGGGTGGGTCCTGCATGGCCACTAGGCCCAGGAAAGTCAGGTCACGCTCAACACTCTCTGTGGTGTATCCTCCTGAGCGCGACGGTAACTTCCGGCGAGCCAGGGCCAGCACGCGTAACGCATGGCGGGCATAGTCGTCATTCGCTGCCAGGATCTCCGCCCGCACCTCATCATCCAGCGGACGTTCTTCCGCTTCGATCAGGATGCGTGTACACAGCTGCAACACTTCACGCGGCGCGCCCTTTACCAGTGCCACCTCTTGAAAGGATAACGGCTGAAAATTGAAGTCTGAAGAATCATCCATCCACCCTTCGCCTTCAGCCTTCGACCCTCCGCTGTCTTCATAGGCCCTGCCTTCATCCTTCGCCATGTGGATCGTGCTCATCCGCTTGCGCCGGGCGTCAAACGGCAATTCGTGGATGCGTGGGAAGCTATCCACAAGGTCATCTTCGCTGATCCCGCCCTTTAATGCGGCTACGCGCAAGGCGGCCTCAGTCTGATCCCCCAGGCAGGTCCACTGCGGGCGATCCGGGGTGGGCGGGTTGAGCCGGGCATTATTGCACAGCGCGGCGGCGATCAGCAGAGCATTGAGCGTGGATTCCAGGGGGGTTCCCGATGGGTCTGGAGAGAAACCCCCAACGGGTTCATACCCGACGCCTGAGACGGTCAGGCGCTGCCGGGCGACCCACACTTCGCGGGCGGTCATTTGGTTCTGGGTAAGCGTGCCGCTCTTATCGGTGCAGACGATCGAGACTGTCCCCAGCGTTTCCAAGATCGCCAGTTTTTTGACCAGCACGCCCCGCTGCGCCAGGCGTTGCGCCGCCATTGCCAGGGATAGAGTGACGGTAGCCGGCAACCCCTCCGGAACCGCGGCGACCAGGATACCCAGGGCGAGCAGAAATGCC
>DATDRM010000351.1:0-3013 GCA_035291705.1 Anaerolineales bacterium | reverse complement strand
CTCTTTCTTATCGAGGCCATAAGCCAGGGCAGCAGCAGTCGGTTCGTTGATGATGCGCAAAACGTCCAGGCCGGCGATCTTACCAGCGTCTTTAGTGGCTTGGCGCTGGCTGTCATTGAAGTAGGCTGGAACGGTGATCACCGCCTTGGTCACGGGCTCGCCGAGGTAAGCTTCGGCGTCTGTTTTTAACTTAGCCAGGATCATGGCTGAAATCTCCTGGGGGCTGTACTCGCGCCCGGTCAAGGGGATTTTCACGCGCGCATCTCCAGTGGGACCTTTCACGACTTCAAATGTCACCATGCGGCGTTCGGCCTCTACCTCTTCGTAATGGCGCCCCATGAAACGTTTGATCGAATTAACCGTGTTTTCAGCGTTAATCACCGCTTGCCGTTTGGCAGTTTGTCCAACCAGGCGTTCGCCGTTCTTATTAAAGGCGACCACCGAAGGTAGCAGACGGGAACCTTCGGCAGTTGAGATCACTGCTGGATCTCCACCTTCGATCACGGCAACCACGCTGTTGGTTGTACCCAAGTCAATACCTATAATCTTAGCCATGGATATTTCTCCTCTCGATATACAAAATTATCATAGCTATGGTACCTGATTTACGCTAGAAAGCTGTTAACATCGTGTTGGAGAGATATTAGAATATGGCTTGTCCAAACCTTGTCTTGCCAATGCAGCAGTGATTAAGAAACGGATTGATGGTAGTGTTTTTCGCTCTGTGAAAAGCCAAAATCTGAGGCCGAGTCTAGAACATCTGAAATCATTTTGTTAACCAGGTTTTAACATTCTTAATCTTGAGATGAAATGGTTTCCTTTTCAATCTTACAAATGCCATATGTGGGGGGTGGTGGTGGAAAGTTCCCATTCATGGGCTATTGGTCCAAAAGAATACACCGGTCACCAATGTGGGTCGCGCCTGTCGCTTTAAGGTTACAAATCTTAAATTTTCTGTTTTTTTTAGGATTCCGTAGGTTATACAGCTTGCCTTGAAGGGGTGATCTCTGCTAGAATGTTGGTTGCATGGAATGCACTATCGCTTGAATAAATTCCGGTTCCAATCTGGGGGAAGTCACGACACTGGCGATAGGTTTTCTCTGGTAGGACAATAGGTAAGGTTCTTATACCCTCCCGCTGAAGAGGGCGGTTGGTGGTGGGAGCTGTGTTTCCTTGCCGGTATGCTGAACACTCGGGTACTTATATCACTACAGGAGGTTCGCCATCATGAAAGCCGAGCAAGCCTGGCAGGCAGCCCATGGCCAACTGCAAATCGAAATGCCGAAAGCAGCGTACGATACATGGATGAGAGACGCAGAGCTGATCGCCTATGAGGACGGGACATTTATCATCGGCGTGCACAACGCTTATGCTCGCGATTGGTTAGAGAGCCGGCTGTCAACCACCATCGTTCGCATCCTGACTGGGATCATGAATCGCAGTGTGGAGGTGCGCTTTACCGTCTGGCATGCGGTAGATACGAGCGATGCAGTGGATTCCCTGGCGGTTGCAAATTCCTTGACCGATGAAATGGATCGCCTTTCGAACCAGTCCCTCAACACTCGCTACACTTTCGACAATTTCGTGGTGGGTGCCAGCAACCGGTTGGCGCACGCTGCCTCCCTGGCGGTGGCTGAAAACCCAGCCCAGGCTTATAACCCGCTGTTCTTGTATGGCGGTGTTGGTTTAGGCAAGACTCACTTGCTGCACGCCATAGGAAACTGGTGCGCTCAGCGAGGGCAACAGGTCTTATACGTCTCCTCGGAAGAATTTACCAACGATCTGATCAGCGCCATTCGAGCCCATACCACGCAGGCGTTTCGCGAGCGTTACCGCCGGATCGATGTGTTGCTGATCGACGATATCCAGTTCATCGCCGGCAAAGAGTCCACCCAGGAGGAGTTTTTCCACACCTTCAACACCCTGCACGGGCAGGATAAGCAAATTGTGATCTCGTCCGATAGGCCGCCAAAGGCGCTCGTCACCCTCGAAGAACGCCTGCGTTCCCGATTCGAATGGGGCCTGACTGCCGACATCCAACCGCCCGACTTCGAAACCCGCATGGCGGTTCTGCGCGGCAAGTCCGAGCGTGCCGGGCGCAGGATACCGGCTGAGATCATCGAGGTGATCGCTCGCCGGGTGCAGTCGAATATCCGGGAGCTGGAGGGAGCGCTGACGCGGGTGGTGGCGTTCGCCGACTTGAGCGGGGTGCCGCTTTCATCTCAACTGGTGGAGACCGCCCTGGCGGATTTATTGCCGCGCCGGTCCGATCTGAAGCCATCCGAGGTGGTGCGCTCCGTAGCGGACGCTTTCGGGGTGCCGATAGAGCGCATGCTGGGTCGTGATCGATCCCAAGAAGTCGCCCTGCCGCGCCAGATTGCCATGTACTTGCTGCGCGAGGAGTCAAATATCTCGCTGCCGCAGATCGGCGAGGTGCTGGGAGGGCGCGACCACACCACCATAATGTACGGCTGTGAGAAAATCAATGACTTGATCGAGCGCGACGACCGCCTGCGCAGGAGAGTGGTCGAGATTCGCGAGCACATCTATAAGCCGCCGCCGCTGCAGTTGTAAGCGCGAGGACCAGTTAGCGGAGAGCGGCAATGCCTTCGCCCGCTCTCCGCAATCGTTTGAGAGTTAAACTCGCCTCGTGAGCCTTGCAATAACATCGGGCGAATGGACTACAAGACTTTCAGACAACCCGACTAGTCGACTAAAGAAGGAGAGAGCTATATGGAGCGCGTTTCCAGGCTCGAGCATCCCAGGACGTTTGAAGAGGGGGGAGAGTATGTTTTGATCGAACGCGGGGAGAAAGGCCGTGATCAAGTGCTGACTCCGGTGAGGTTCTCGGCGTACGATCCCTGCCCGGCCTTTGTCATCGTCCGCACAGAGGTTGGGAAGAAGCGGAGGTGCCTGCGGGAGCAAGTATTTGTAGGGGGATTTACCCGGCAGGTTTAAGATAATAGTCAATTTACGCCCGGCGGGTAGCCATCCGCAGCCAGGCGCGCAGCCG
>DATDRM010000350.1:0-9912 GCA_035291705.1 Anaerolineales bacterium | reverse complement strand
TCCACGGGATGCGAGCAGCTGATTATGGATTCAAATCCGCGATCGTGGTTCCCATAATCGTTGTATCATAACCCGGCATGGCCGCGACTGCCTCTATAAAAACCCGGTCTTTTAAAACCTCGAAGAGAGGCTGGAGCAAGCTGCTTTGGTAATGTTCGCGGGGAACAACCAAATCGTAACGCTCAGCGAACATCGGGATAAAATCAATTTCCAGGGCTTTAGCCGCTGCAGCGATCCCCAGGCCACAATCCGCCCTTCCTGATGCGACAGCAGCAGCCACGGCGAGATGAGTATATTCTTCGTGATTGTAGCCTTGAATTGACTCCTTCGCAATACCTGACGCATCCAAATGGTAATCCAGGAGCACGCGCGTCCCTGCCCCCCGCTGTCGATTGACCAGCGTGACCTCCGGACGCACTAAATCTGCTAATGATCGGATTCCTTTCGGATTATCCTTCGCCACAATCAATCCCTGCTCCCTGTTCACCAGAGCGATGACTTTTACGGGAATCCCAGGTAAATATTGGGGAATATAGGATAGATTGTATTCACCAGTTTGGGGATCGAGCAGATGGGAACCAGCCAGATGCGCCTCGCCGCGCTTTAATGCCACCAGGCCACCCAGGCTTCCAACGTTCGCCGATACCAACCGGCGTTCATGCGCCGCCAGGAACTGTGCCAGGAGGTCCAGGGTAATGTCATGCGAGCCTATGGCGAATATTGTGCGCTCGATTTCGACCAGCGGACGATAGAGGCGAATATCGATTTCTTCCCCGGCTGGCAACCCTTGCGTACCGCGCGGGATTAGCCCCAGGCCGTCAGCCCGCACCAGGGAGGTGATCACCCCTGCCCCACGCACCAGCGGCGCAGCCAAAACGCGGTCTCCTACTCTGCCAACCGCGAAGCGCACATAGTCATCATCTCCAGCTGGCGAGGTGATTTTGCGGGTTACGGTTGCCCGGGTTACGGGGGGAGGGGTATGAGGCCGGCCAAGCCAGACATCCAATAATGGCTCGACGAAAATCTCGCCGGTCAAGGCAGCCGAAACAGGATAGCCAGGAACTCCGATGATCGGAATCCAGAGTTTTGGATTATTCACCTGCGACAATTGGACATCCTCACCAGGCAGGGAGCCACCATCCTTCCGGATCATCCCCAGGATCACAGGATGTCCGGGTCGCACCGCAACGCCATGCACCAATAGCTGCCCGAGCCCCGCGATCACTCGCGCGGAAAAATCTTCAGATCCGGCTGAGGAGCCAGCATTTAACAAGATAAGGTCATTATCCCGGGCAGCATCTTGCACCCGGCGGTTAATTTCCATAAAATCGTCGCGCGCGATCGGGTAGCGCCTCGCCACACCACCCCAGGCGTTAACCTGCGCCGCCATGACGAGTGAGTTATATTCGATGATGTCGCCAGGCCGTACCGCCTGGCCAATTGGCACCAGTTCGCTGCCGGTTGGTAAGATGGCCACCCTTGGCTTGCGTGCTACCCGTACATTTACCTGCCCACCAGCCGCAATGGCGCCCAGGTCTACCGGACGTATGGTCTGGCCAGCTGGCAACACCAGTTGCGTCGCCACGATGTCTTCTCCCATCGGCCGGACGTGGCTCCAGGGAGTTACCGCCGCCCGAATGCGAATCGCGTATGGGTGGCGTGCGTCCGCCGCCAGCCGGCCACTTTCTTCAATTGGTTCGACGTTTTCTATCGGGATGACTGCATCTGCCCAGGATGGCAATGGATCACCAGTATCGACATAAGCCGTCTGCGTGCCACGGATTAGAGTGCACGGACTAGCAGGGATTGCGTCATCTGTCTCACTGGAGCGGACTGCGAATCCGTCCATGGCCGAGGCATGGTAATTAGGCGAAGAGATCTTCGCCCACACAGGCTCAGCCAATACTCGTCCCAGGGCATCCTCCGTCAGCAGGATCTCCTCAACCCCTAAACCCCCCCATAAATTGACCGATTTCAGCGCCTCTTCAAATCTTGCCCAGGCTTCTGGGAGTGGGATGTCATGCAGATACACCATAATTCAAAGTCCGGTTAATTCTACTTCGGAATAATTTTCTTATGGTTGGCCGGGGCACGTGGTTTTGACCAGGGCAGCAGACTGGCAAAATCGTCTAACTCAAATCCCCCCTGGACTTCCCTGCGGCTTAAATAATACAGCGTTCCAAGGGAGTGGTTCGAGACCGTTCCCACGCCCAATCCAGCGCGATAACCATAATCCTGGACCTTATCAGAAATATAGGTATCTGTCAGGCCAAAGGGATAGGCGAAAGTTTCAACTTCAATTCCTAACAGTTCGTTCAAATCCAAGCGCGACTGCAGGATTTCGCGGCGCACCTGGGCATGGTTGCGAACTAAGTCGGCATGGGTCATACTGTGACTGCCCACTTCCCAACCGCTGGCGACCATTTCTTCTAATTGTTCCTTTTGCAAGAAACCATCCGTGTTGAGCCGGTTTGCAACAACATACACCGAGCCAATATAACTTAATTTTTCCATGATCGGGTAAGCCTGCTCGTAAACGTCCAGGTTTCCATCGTCGAAGGTGATTACAACTGGCCTGTCTGGTAACGGACTTCCTTTGATCAGCGTGCTCACCAATTGTTTGATCGTGATCGTCGTGTATCCCCAACTCTTAAGGCTGCTCATTTGAGCCGCAAAGTTCTCGCGCGACACATAATACCGGCCAGGGTGATTTTCTGCCACCACGTGATGGTAAAGCAGAATCGGTACGGTGACCTGATCCGGCGACTCCTGGCCAGACTGACTGAATAATAAAGGCAAGATCAGGACAAGCGTCTGAAAAACGATGGATAACTTCTTCATAATAAGTTCTAATGTAAGAAAACATCCACAACTTCCCCGGCATGCAGTCCAGTCGCGTCCGCCGGGATGCAGATCAATCCATCCGCCCGGGCCAGCGTGAAGATCAGATTGCTCTTCCCAAAAATCGGTTCAGCCTCAAGGATGCCATCCCCGCCGGTTAGACGCACTGGCACCCAATCCTCTCGCCCGGCTTGAGAGGGGAGATTGATCTTCAGACCGGCCTGGAGGGTTGGACGAAGCCGGGGACGGTCGATCCCTAGTAACCTATCAATCACTGGCACGAGGAACAAATCCGCGATCACCAGGGCACTGACCGGGTTACCTGGGAGGCCAATCACCGCTTTTGGTGGCAGAACTTCTTTCGCGGTGCAAACTGCCAGGATAGTTGGTTTTCCGGGGCGGACGTTGACCCCATGCACCAACACACCTGGCGGTCCCAGGGAGTCGATCACTTCTGCCGTGAGATCTCTTACACTGGCTGAAGACCCCGCAGTCACTACGACTGCATCGCACTCTTCCAAGGCCCGTCTTACAACATCGTGCAACGCCTGGACTCGGTCAGGGATGATCCCATAGAGGACCGGAATGCCTCCGGTTTGCTCAACCAGGGCGCTGAGCGTGAACGAATTGACATCTCGCACCTGGCCCGGGTGCACCTCGGCGTTTGCTGGCACGACTTCGTCGCCGCTCGAGATGATTCCGATCTGTGGCTTCCGGACAACCGGCAAATGGGTGATCCCCAGAGCCATCAACCCACCTATCTCAGCCGGTCGTAAGCGCACCCCGGCTGGGATAACTTCCTCCCCTGTGTTTACGTCTTCACCCACCCGCAGGACATTCTCACCGACGGCCACGGCTCGCAGCACTTCTACTTCGCCGGTTCGCACGCTTTGCGTGGTTTCGACCATGGCAACCGCATCAGCGCCATTGGGCAACATACCCCCGGTATGAATGAGCGCGCATTGATTTGCATCTATAGTGAACGCCGATTGAACCCCCATAATCACCTCACCCATCACAGATAAATAGGCCGGCAGCGACTCGCTGGCCCCATGGGTATCGATTGCGCGTAAGGCGTAGCCATCGACCGTGCTACGTGGGAAATCCGGCAATGGATGAGGCGCGAGCATTGGGAAGATTGTCGCCCGTCCCAGGGCTGCGCTGGTTTCGACTTCTTCTGATCTTGGTTTGGGGGGAAGATGTTCGAGCAGTCGGGCAAGAGCTTCAACTGGCGGGAGGAGTTGTAAGAACTCTGGCATCTCTGATGGATATTTCAAAAATAAGGTAGTAAGAAAATGGTTATCGCGTCCAGAAAGCGAAGGCTAACAGGTAAACCTCGCTGGCAAATAAGACGATTGCTGTCAGGGTTAACGTAGCCCAATTCGGTTTCACCCCGGCCGCGATCCGCCTCATCTGCCAGATCTGTAACAGACCTAATGGCAAAGGGATATAAGCAGGAAGGACAATCGCCAGCGGAAGCCCAAAAACCGCTGCCAGACCTAAGATAAAGAAGGCGAACAAGACCAGGAGGTTGTGTAAGCCCATCCCCCTCTCCCAACCCAGGCGCACCAGCATGGTTAGCTTATTGTGTTTGAGGTCTGAGGCATAATCGGGCAGTTCATAGGTCAACATCATCGCCATATGCAAGGCTGTGAGCGGGATTGCAGCCATCGCCACCAGGCGGTGTAGTTCTCCGACCTGGAGGATAAAGGCGAAGGCTGGCACCAGGTAAGCGACAAGAATCGATGTGGTCAGTTCTCCATACCCAGATGAGGCCAGTTTAATCGGCGGTGTGGAATAGAAAAAGGCTCCTAAGAAGCCTAAGGTTACGACCAGAAAAAGAAGTGGAGAGACCGGAGCATACTCGATCATCAACACTGCCAACGAAGCTAAAACGGTCAGAGCTGTTATTGCAGCCAGTAAGACAACATTGCGAGACAACTTCTCAGCCCCAATCGCTCCACTTCCACCTGAAAAAGGGGTTCGCGCTAGATTATTCGCATCCGACGGGGCATCAAAATACTCGTTCAGGTAGTGAGCGCTGAGTTGAAGGATGGTAACAAACCCCTGGCCAAGGAGATACACTCCCCAATCGATGGGTGTCCCTAAAAACCGGGCTATTCCCGCTCCTAAAGCATAGGCCAATCCCCCCCCAACCAGGAAGAGAGGTCGTGATATACGAATGAATAGCCGGAGCGTTTGCATTAATCGAGATCTCCTCAAGGTTCGGTTGGTAGAAAAGGGCGCTTTGAACGCTCGCTCATAAGACCTCCACGATTGAGCATCATACCATAAGTTATGATATACTTTTCGCTCGTTATGAGAAATCGAAGTTCATTTTCTACCCTGCGTTGGCTGGCTCTGCTCCTGATCCTTGGCGCGATTATCTTGTTGACTCTCCAATTGGTGCGCTTCAGCCGGTTGCGAGCCAGCTTTCCGGAAGGTATGGCGATTGCCGATGTCCCCGTTGGAGGCCTTGATCGAGCCGCGACCGCCCAACGCTTGTTAGAAGCCTATAACACCACTCCGGTTGAGTTGCATTACGAGAATAACATTATCCTGATCGATCCTTCTGCAGCTGAATTTAAGCTTGACCTGGAAACCATGCTGGCAGCTGCCGATCTGGCGCGCAGCCAGCAGTCTTTTTGGGTTGATTTCTGGAATTATCTGTGGGGAAGATCCTCACCGCCTGCTGAAATCCCCTTACGCGCCACGTTCTCAGAAGACCGTCTGCGCACCTACCTGCGGGATGAAATCTCCTCCCGCTACGATCAACCCCCAACCCCTGCCATGCCAGCTGTAGGAACAGTTCAATTCCAGGCTGGTCAGGAAGGGACAGCTTTAGATATCGGCCGCTCCGTTTCGTTGATTGAGAACGCTCTGCGATCGACTTCGCGCCGGGTGGTAGACCTTCCCTTGCAGCGTACCCAACCCTCACGCCCATCTTTCCAAAATCTTGAGGTGCTGCTCAAACAAACCATCGATTTGGCTGAATTTAAGGGGATTGTTGGAGTGTATTTGTTAAATCTTCAAACTGAAGAGGAGATCCACTTCATCTACCGCCAGGGTGAAGACCTGCCCACCAAGCCAGACCTGGCCTTCACGGCAGCCAGCATCATCAAGATCCCGATCATGATATCTGCCTACCGCCGCATTGGAGAAGAACCGGACACCGAAACCGTCAATCTTCTGGTGGAGATGATCGAAAAATCTGGCAATGACCCCGCCGACTGGTTGATGGAGCGCGTGATCGATCGGACCAACGCCCCGCTCGAAATTACCGCCGACATGCGCGCCCTTGGACTGGAAAATACCTTCCTGGCTGGGCAGTTTTATCCCGGCGCGCCGCTCCTGGCTGCCATCCAAACTCCAGCCAACCAGCGCACTGATCTGAATACTGACCCGGATATCTACAACCAGACTACCCTGTCAGATATCGGCATGCTGCTAGAAGATATCTACCAGTGCAATCAAACCGGGGGGGGAGCATTGATGGCCGTCTTCCCAGGTGAATTTACAGAAGCCGAATGCCAGACGATGCTTACTTACCTGACGCGCAATAATATCGGCTTATTGATCGAAGCCGGCGTACCGGATGGCACTCAAGTAGCTCACAAGCACGGTTGGGTGACTTATTTCGGCGTGATGAACACCTTGGGAGACGCAGGCATTGTCTACACCCCCGGCGGGAACTACGTCTTGGCAATCTTTGTTTACGAATCACCAGAGTTGATCTGGGAGCCCGCCTCGGAACTGGTCGCCAGTCTGTCAGAGGCGGCTTACAATTATTTCAATTATCCCACTCCATAAACCATCCAATCTACGGCGTCACCGGTAACTTGAGCAAGGCCCCGACCGCATACCCTACCAGCGCGCTGACAGTGCCAATGATCGCCATCTCTAACCCGCTCTTGCCAGGGTGGCCTACCGTCAAGCGTGCCTTAAACACTCCAACCACAAACAGGACCAAAGCCGATATGACAATGGACACAACAATCCCGGCTTTGACAGACAGCAAGACAAAGGGAAGCAGAGGGATAAGGGAACCCACCACCGCGGCTAACCCAACAACCAGCGCAGATCGCAAAGCGTTTCCCCGGCTGGTTGGTGACAGTTGGTGCTCTTCAGCCATCATCACCGCCACCCAAACGTCTTCATTGGCAGTGATCGTGTCGACGATGCGTTCGAGCAATTCGCCTTTAAAACCTTTTTGGGCGTAAATTTCATGGATTTCTCGCCGCTCTAAGTGGGGTACTGCCAGGACATGGCGATATTCACGTTCGCGTTCACTCTCATAGAAGGAAGCCTCGGCCAGGGTGGAGGTATAGGCGACAGCCCCCATCGAGACCGATTCTGCAAATGTGGCTGCCAGACCAGCCACCATTACAATCCTCGGATCGCCTGTTGCGGCTGCCACGCCCAGGATAACGCCTAAGACATTCACCAGTCCATCCTGTCCACCCAGGATGATGTCGGAGAGAAATGAGGCTTGCCGGTGAGGGTCGCGTTGGGTGTGATGTAGGAATTCTTTTTGGCGAACGTCGTGGTGTGAATCTCTGGTTTCTAAAACCATCTTATCCATCCGTGTGAAAGCTTTCGAATATGCGGCGATCCTGATCATCAAGGCGAGCAATCAACTCTGGTGTCAATTGTTTATAGAGGCGATGAGCAAATAGCTCCATCCAGACGAATTGGCGCGCCAGGAGAACAAACGACCTATTCGTAGTAATTGTGGCTGTCATTCCGATTTCCGTATTAGCGATCAGGCATTCCTGCCCATCGACAACAACCACCAACGTATTATTCAAGCCCTGCAATTCACTCTCCAAAGGAGGGTGGCGAGCAACATTCTCGCAATTCAAATCCCCTGTACCAGTCAATAAAGCGCCGATGTGAAGTTCTCTTCCGCAAGCAGAGTCAACTACCTGATAAAGTACATTCAAAGCCTGATCGTCAAGTACGAGTAGAATCTCACGTTGCGCACTACTGATCATCTTTGTTGCATAGGAATAGATTGCACCCTGTTCACTGACTGACCAAAGCAAGTCCTCTTTTCGAGCAGTATATAAGACCTGCAAGCGGTCCCGCAATCCCTTTATCAGCCGGTGATGTTCACGCTCGTAACGCTCGAATAACAGCTCTGGCGGAACTGGCCGGAAAAGCATGGCGCGGCTGTCTCCAGACTTGAGCACAGCGCCGCGCGCATTCAGACGTCCTAAGGCTTCATATACCATTGACCGAGGCACGCCTGTTCTTTTGCTCAGCTGATAACCATTCGCTGGGTGATCGCGCACCAATGCGATGTATACCTTCGCTTCGTACTCTGTCAGGCCGAGAGCGATTAAATCTGACAATAAATCCATCAAAGAGACACCTTAGTAATCCGATTTCAAACTACTATTGTAATTCTAAACGGATTGATAAGGGATGTCAAATTCTTATTCCAGGCATAGGGAAATGAATATATTAAGAGCGAATTAACGTTTTAGGTAGGCCATCACATTTATTACACCTTTCCGTTAATAATTATAGACACTGCAAGAACCAACAGGTTCTCGTTATCCTATTATTATTTTAAGTTCAGTGTTGCTGAACCAATAATAAGCTCTCGATCTTCGTCGAAGATGGAGGGTAAGCAAAACACCCATGAAAATATTGATTATCATATCCGAAACTCCTCCCATCTTAAGCGGTGTGTCAAGGGTGGCTGATAAGCTTAGCCAGGGTTTGAGAAATCGCGGCCACCAGGTAGATATGATTTCAATTCATGACATTCCGCGGATGGAACGAGGAGAGATACGCCTGTCGTCTATGTTTTTAAAACTTGGCCATCTCAAGGCTCGCTTATCGGATTATGATGTAATTCACCTGCACGGACCGGTTCCAACATTTAGTGACGTTTTCCTCCTATTGGGCTTACGCGGGTTAAGATCTCCTCGGCCCCGCCTCGTGTATACCCACCATGCCCCTATCGATCTTAAGATTCTGCCTCTGCGACCCCTGATCTGGGCTTATAACATCTTTCAGGAACGGTTGGCGTGTAATGCGGATCACGTTGTCGTAACAACCCCCACTTATGGCTTGCGTCTGGCTCGCTACGTCCCGGCCTCCGATCTCTCCGTCATTCCATGGGGGGTGGACTTTAACCGGTTTGTAACCCCAGTAAATAAAGACGGGCCGTTTACTGTTGTTTATTTAGGACAAATTAGGCCTTATAAGGGTTTACCAGTCCTGCTCAATGCTCTTGTGGGTTTGTCAGATGTGCGTTTGTCGGTGATTGGGAACGGTCACTTCACCCGAGCTTGTCAAATCCAAGCCAGAGACCTTAACTTGCCAGACGTGACTTTTTGGGGAGCTTTAACAGATGAAGAAATGATTCATTTGCTCAAACAAGCCCATGTGATCGTTTTACCCTCTGTGTCGCGTTCAGAAGCGTTTGGGATCGCATTGTTAGAGGGGATGGCAGCCGGCCTGGTACCGGTCGCATCACATCTTCCCGGCGTCGCCGACGTGATCAGTAACGAAGGGATCACCTTCCAACCTGGACATCCCGAAGCGCTCAGAGCGATCCTTATCCGTTTACGGGATGACCCCCTTCTCCGCGTCCACCTCGCCAGCCTGGCTCAGGCTAAAGCAAGGTTGTACTCTTGGAATCGCGTTATATTCGGTTACGAGAGGGTTTTTAATCAGGTGACAACCAAGTCTCTTTCAAAACCTGTATATGTCATCGACCCCCCAACCCAGCCAATATTAAAAGGCTATAGTGATTAATCGCCTCTGGTAAATAGATGAGCAAATCCACAACCCACAGTGCCATCATTATAACTGCATTTATTGTCACCTCCGTCATTAACTACGGATTTTCAGTAGCGTTGAGCTGGTTCTTCAGCCCAGCTCAGTTTGGGATGTTAGGGGTGGCACAATCACTTCTGCTCACACTAGGCCTTACCGTGGGATCGGGTTTCGCCTGGCTTATTGCTCACGAAGTGGCTACTTCAGGTGTGACAGATGAAACCCTCCGTAATTTCCGTACTGCCTTGGTCGCCAACTGTATCTTGGGATTCATGCTTA
>DATDRM010000349.1:0-8594 GCA_035291705.1 Anaerolineales bacterium | reverse complement strand
GAGCAGGTAGCGCTCGGCGATCAGCTTATCGCGGTCCCAAGTAGCGTATTTGGCAACGAATGTGTTAAGTTTGTCATGGTCGAAGGCATGCTCTCGGATGCGGGCGAGCCTTGCTTGCCTTTTCGCCGCTTTCACTTCTTGCAGGTGCTTACGATCCAATTCCTGAAGACTGTGGGCATCTAGGGTCAGGCGGACGATTTGCTCAATGAGCCAATCCCTGTCCTGGAGAGCAAGGTGATCCCTCAGCCTTGCCTCGAATTGGGGGACGAGTGCCTTATTGATCTGGCGGACGATCGTATCTATGTTGGTCATATGGAGAGATCCTCCTGGCGAAGGGGAAGGTTACCTGACAATATTGCTCGCTGCGCCGTCGTCGTCTCACTTACAGCACAGGAACCACCGCCGTGGACGGCGGCTCGAGCGATTGAACTGGAAGCATTACTCTGCCCGTACCGCAGATTCCTACGCCCAGGGGAAAGCGCTCGTCAGTGGTCTCAGGTACTGGCTAAATAACTCAAGTTGCCACCCGTCATTCTGAGCACCCCGTAGCCTTGTCCTGAGGCTAACGAAGGAGCGAGTGGAGGGGTGCGAAGAATCCCTGTAGCGTCTACTAAAACGAATGTTGCAGGGATGCTTCGCTCCGCTCAGCATGACAATTAGTGGCGGTTCCCTTCAAGGTAGCAACCTGGGTTAATTAAGGATAGAGTTCATCCAGATAGGGCTGGTAAAAGCAGCGACACCCGTTGGCGTGAGAACACCCCTCTACGGGTAAAACAGGTACCGCGTCCTTGCTGTAAGCCCCCTCGATTTCGTTACAGGCGGGGCAAGCATCTTGCATCACAAGGATACTCACCATTCTCACCCGCGGGTTTCCTTGAAAACGTTTGCGCGCCACGGCTGTGGTCGACAATTCTCTTAAATCGGCCCCACAATTGACACAATTTGTCACCTCATCTGGGGATAGGGCATTGCATTTCGAGCAGGTCTGCACGATCTCGCTCCTCTTTGAATTTTAGTGTTATTCTAATCGAAGTCTGCTTATCTTCAAAGAGGATCGGCTCTTGCCGAGCTGGCTTCCCGTTCGACCCGTGCCCGGCGGATCAGATTCTTCAGGTGGGCGACCAACACCCCGCTGGGTACTGGCTTGATCAGGTAATCGTCAGCGCCCTCGTCCAGGGCCTGGGCAACCGCGCCGGGTTTATTTAAGGCCGAGAGGACAAGGATCGGCACTTTGCTAAACTCACGGATCGAACGACACACCTGCCATCCATCAGCTCCTGGCATATATAAGTCCAGAACAACCACATCCGGATCCAAACGTCGCGTTGCCTCAATCCCCTCCTCCACTTGATGGGCGGTTATCACTTCGAACGATTTTGGCTCCAGGACTGCTTTAAGCATTTCGGTCATGGCGACATCGTCGTCAATTACCAAGACGCTGGTCAACAAATTTGTCCTCCTCACCACAAATCACCTCTTCCAATCAGACACTAATAAGACTCTCACTTCTCAACTGCTTTGACGCACGCCCGCCAGATGGACCTGCTGCTCGGATTCTCGTATCCCGTCGGTGTTGATTATGCACTAAAATCAAAGCGGATTACCTTACAATCACTTTACAAGTCTGGGGTCAGGAACTTGCATTCAAAGGAAAATGGAGATATGATTAGTCGAGAAAATGGTGAGGAGATGATCGGGATTTGATTAGCCTGCACAAGTTGTATTCATGACCTTACACATTAACTGTCCGCGTTGCAATCAACCAGTCGATTCACGCTCGCGTAATTGCGAACACTGCGGGGTAAACCTTGCTTTGGCAGCTGCACTGGCAGAATCTGCTTATTCGCCTTATATACCCATGCCTACCGATATACCCATCACCCCCGAGGCGCTCGTTCCGCGTTTAGGAGAATACTTGATTGAGAAAGAGCTGCTCCATCCCGCTGACTTACAGTTAGCCCTCAGGTACCAGCGCGAGAAAGCAGCCAAGGGAGAGCCCGTATTAATCGGCCAGGCTCTGGTTGAACTCGGCCTGATCGACCGCACCTCACTCGATGAGGTGGTGACAGAGCAGATCATTCAATTACAATCTGCATTGCAGGAGACAAACCGTCAACTCGAGCAGCGGGTCGAAGAACGCACCGCAGACTTGCAGCGCGCCTTGGACAAGCTGACTGAACTCAACCAGCTCAAGTCAAACTTTATTTCCAGCGTCTCGCACGAACTGCGCACGCCTCTGACCCATATCAAAGGCTACCTGGACATCCTCTCCGATCTCAGCCTGGGACCACTCACCCCCCTTCAAAGCGATGCTATTCAGGTGCTTAGACGGGCTGAGGCTCGCCTCGAAAAGTTGATTGATGACCTGATCCAGTTCTCCCTGGTAGCGCGCGGCGAACTCAGCCTTCAACTGTGCACATTCCAGCTGAATGAACTGATCGATATCGCGGCCGCCAAATCAGTCTCGAAAGCTGGCTCTAAACAGATTTCAATGGACGTCTCCCTGCCAGATGACCTGCCGCGTGTGCTCGCAGACAAAGAAAAGATCGAATGGGTATTAACCCAACTCCTGGATAACGCCATAAAGTTCACCCCTCCCGGTGGAAAGGTCTCGGTTGACGCTCAACAGAATAACGACTGGGTGGCTGTAATGGTGAAAGACAGCGGGATCGGTATCCCAGTCGAACGCATATCTGAGATCTTTGAACCTTTCCATCAATTGGACAGTTCCGTCACCCGGCGCTATCCTGGGACAGGCCTGGGCCTGGCAATGGTTCGCCGCATCCTGGATGCCCACAATTCAAGGCTAGAAGTCAGCTCATCTGCTGGGAAAGGCTCGCAGTTCGAATTCACTCTGCGCGTCGCAAATCAAAACCATGTCTGAAGAACTCGCTGAAGCTGGAAGCCTGAACTCTCAAGAATTAGACGCTATTTACGAAATCAGCCGGGTCGTCACTCGGGCGACTGAGTTGGATGCCAGCCTGGATGAGATCGTCGGTATTGCCCGGATGGTATTCATCTTTGATAATATCGTTCTGTACTTTCAGCAAGAAGCCGACAGTCTGGAACCTTCGTATGCGCGGGCGATTGGCCGGGGTCGTAACTCTGAATCCGACCTGGCCTGGGGAGAATCGGTCGCCAATGAAGTGCTAAGTCACGGACAGGTAGCCGTTCGAAAAGAGATCAGCGGTGATATTAACCAAGATCGCATGAACGCGCGCTACTTTCTGGGCCTCCCCCTGGTCGTCGGCTACCATCGCATTGGCTCCCTGGTCTTCGTCCGCTACGGAGGCCCGCCATTCACACCAGAGCATACGCACCTGGCTGAATATATCGCTGCGCACATCGCCCAGCTCTGTGAACACGGGCATTTAGTCACGCGCCTTTCACGTCTGGAGGCTGAACGGCAGTTAGAGCGCCTGCAAGACGATTTCGTCTCTACGGTATCTCACGAATTGCGTACTCCACTCGGCTTTATTAAAGGGTATGCGACGACACTGCTCCGAGATGATACCACCTGGGATGAGGCCAACCGCCATGAGTTCTTGACGATCATAGACGAAGAAGCCGATCGCCTGGGAGAGTTGATCGATAACCTGCTGGATTCTTCCCGCCTCCAATCTGGTACCTTGCGCATGGATTTCCAACCGCTGCGTTTGGATACGATGCTCCGGGATCTCCCCATGCGCGCCCGGGTCTTCGATGAAGACTTGGTTATCGAGGTCAACCTGGAAGCTGATGACTTGTTGATCCAGGCCGATCCGACCCGCCTGGCACAAGTCTTCGACAACTTGCTCAGCAATGCAGTAAAATACGCACCAGGTTCCAAAGTGACGATCAGCTTAGACACTGAGGGTGAAAAGGCTCATATTGCCGTGCGTGACAACGGTCCTGGGATCTCTCAAGCCCACCTGTCCAATATTTTTTCCCGCTTTTATCGCGTACCCGACGCGAACCGGTCGGTTCGCGGGAGCGGCCTCGGGTTGTTTATCTGCCGGCGCATCATCCGCGCCCATGGAGGTGAGATCACTGCAGAATCCTCCGTGGGAGAAGGGACAACTTTCAATATCTACCTGCCATTGAATGAGCACAAAACCGAAGAACAATAAAACAATCTGAACGGTTGAGGAGGCAAACTCATGACCACCCGCATTCTCGTTGTCGATGATGAACCGCGTTATGTCCGCTTGATGGAAGCAAACCTGACAACGGAGGGTTATCAAGTGCTGAAAGCATACGATGGACAAAATGCTGTCGAAATCGTCGCTGAAAAGCAGCCCGATTTGGTGTTGCTGGATGTGATGATGCCTGGTTTGAATGGCTTTTCCGCCTGTGAGCGAATCCGAGAATTCTCCAACGTCCCGATCATCATGGTCACCGCCAAGGGAGAAGAACAAGATCGGGTCAGAGGTCTGGACGTCGGCGCAGACGATTATATTGTCAAACCCTTCTCCGCCACCGAACTTCTGGCGCGGGTGCGGGCTGTCTTACGGCGGGCTATCGTCTCCGGCAGCTCATTTCAGCAAGCAGTTTTCAATCATAGCAATTTACAAATCGACCTGGCTCGGGCAGAAGTCTTCAAAGACGAGAAAATGGTCTTCCTTTCTGCCACCGAATATCGCCTTCTGCTGCAATTCGTGCACAACCTGGGTAATATCCTCACTTCCGAAGACTTGCTGGTCAATGTTTGGGGGCCAGAATACCGGGAGGATAAGGAAATCCTTTGGGTGAGCATCTCTCGCTTGCGCCAAAAATTAGAAGACGATCCCCGCAACCCCCAGCATATTGTCACGCGCTCCGGCCTGGGCTACACCATGCCTCCATATTAAAGAGAATAATTAACAGGTGTGATTATGGAAACACGTCCGATAGCAATCACGATCCGCTCAAAAAAGATTGGTGTTTTATTGCGCGGGGCGCGCCTGGCAGCCGGGAAAAGTTTAGAGGAATGCGCCCAGGCGATCGGCGCCGCCGGTTCAACCCTGGAAGCCTATGAGCGCGGAGAGGCCTCACCCGCCCTCCCCGAGCTGGAGGCCCTGGCTTATTATCTAAAGACCCCGCTCGCCCACTTTTGGGGGCGCGAGATCGCCTCAGCGAGCAAACCAGAAACCACGGGCACCGACCCGCTGCGCTTACTTCGCCTACGCAACCATATTATCGGGGCATTATTCCGCCAGGCTCGCCAGGAAGCCGGCCTCTCGCCAAAGGATGTGGCTGATCGAACTGGGATTACAGAAGAAAAGATCAAATCTTATGAGCTTGGCGAACAAGCGATCCCCTTGCCAGAACTGGAAGTGTTAGCCAGCGCAGTCAACCGTCCGCTCAAGGATTTCCAGGATGGCCGTGGGCCGATCGGCACCTGGATCCGGCAACAGCATGCGCTGCAGTATTTTGCCGAACTATCCCCTGAATTGCAGGACTTTATCAGCAAACCGGTCAATCGACCTTATATAGAACTCGCCCAACGTTTGAGCGAAATGTCTGTTGAGAAACTCCGGGCAGTCGCCGAAGGCCTTTTGGAAATTACTCTTTAGGATGGTAACTCAGATTAATCTCTCCAGTCGCACCGCCAGCAGCAAAGACCGCCAGCGGTTAGCGAACTTGATCCATTTCGAAACATTAGTGCACCGCCACCTTGACTGGCGCCCTCCCCTGGATTGGATCGATTACCATCCCTACCTGATTGCGGAACGCGGCGGGCAGCTGGTCGCCGCCCTGGCCTGTCCGCCGGATCCCCCAGATGTCGCCTGGATTCGTTTATTTGCCGTTGCCTCTGAAGTGGAGCCGGCCGAAGCCTGGTGGGCATTGTGGCCTATGGCTTGCCAATTCCTGACCCAGCAACCCAAGATTCACATCGCCGCAATCCCACTTCAAGATTGGTTCCGGCAATTGCTTATCGCCAGCCGGTTTATCCTTACCAACCAGGTGGTTATGCTTTCCTGGGAGCGAGACCGCCAGCCGCCGCTCCCCAAATCCCCCACGCTGCGTATCCGCCCGATGAAGCTGGGCGATTTACCATCGATTGAGATGCTCGATACCGCAGCCTTTGGCCCCCTCTGGCACAACTCACTCGCCTCGCTGGAACTTGCCTTCCGCCAGGCGGTGGTTGCCTCGGTCGCCGAACTGGACAGAACCATTGTCGCCTATCAAATCAGCACCGGCACACAAATGGGTGGGCATCTGGCTCGCCTGGCCACCCACCCACGCTACCAGCGCCGCGGCATCGGATCCGTTTTATTGGGGGATACATTGACCCAATTCTATCGCAGAGGCGCCCTGCGCGTCACCGTTAATACTCAACAAGACAATTTGTCTTCCATTGCACTGTACGAAAAAGCTGGCTTCAAGCGCACCGGAGAATCTTATCCAGTTTACCAATATCCGGATTAAGAAGCCGCAGGGGACGTAGCAATCCGATCAACCGTAATTTTCCCCTGGACAAAGCCCCTTTCTCGTGGCACAATTTGACCCTCAAATTCAATTCTTTGCAGGAGAATTAATGAGTAAAAATAGAGGCACCAGCCCTAAAAATCCTGTCACCAAACGTCAGGCTATCCGAGAGAAACGCCGCCAACAACAACGCAGACAACGTTTGTATCTTATCTTGGGCATCGGCGTGGTGGCTCTGGTGGTTGCGGGCATCCTGATCAGTCCCTCCCTCATACCAGCTGGGGACATTGTGAAGATAACGCCGACCACCCGGCCGATGGAAGATGGCCGGGCGCTGGGTGATCCCAATGCGCCGGTTGTAATTGAAGCTTACGAGGACTTTCAATGTCCAGGCTGTCGCACATATTCCAGCGAGGTCGAACCAAGAATCGTCGAGACTTACGTCGCCCCAGGTAAAGCTTATTATATCTACCGGCAGCTGCCCTTTTTGGATAATAACGTGCTCACCAAAGAGTCTGACCAGGCCGCTAATGCCAGCATGTGTGCCGGGGATCAGGGGCGATTTTGGGATTACCATGATATGCTCTTCGCCAATTGGAATGGCGAGAATCAAAACGCCTACAGCAATAAACGCCTGGTCGCTTTCGCTGAAGCCTTGGGACTGGATATGAATGCCTTTAACCAGTGTTTTGAAGAAAACCGGTTTGCGGCCGAGATCAAGGCGGACGAAGATTCAGCAAAAAGTTTTCAAATTAATGGGACTCCCACCGTTTTGGTCAATGGCAAGACCATCGCCCCAGGTGCATTCCCAACCTTTGAATTGATCTCCCAAGAGGTAGAAGCAGCCCTGTCTGCTTCCAGCAATTAATAAGTATTCAATAGCGCCACAATTATCGGGGCGATGATCAAGGCCGGAAGGAAATTCCCGACTCGGATCGGCTTCAACTCTAGCAAGTTGCTTACCGAGATGCCCAATAAGAGCACCCCGCCGACCGCGGTCATTTCCGCCATCATCGCCGGAGAAACGAGCGCTTGAGCCTGGGCAGCCAGTAAACTGATTCCACCCTGGTAGATCAGAATGACCAGGGTGGAAAACAAAACCCCCAACCCCAAGGTGGACGCAAAAGCCAGAGCGGCAAATCCATCCAATACGGATTTAATTGCCAACAGGCTGTAGTCCCCCGCCAAACCGTCCTGTATAGAGCCCAGGATCGTCATCGGGCCGACACAAAACACCAGGGAGGCCGTCAAGAACCCGCGGATAAAGCGGCTTCCCTGGTGATTTGCCTCCCCCGGCGAGGACTCTCCTGCGGCGTTTTGCCGCGTGAAGCGTTTCTCGAGAAAGGCTCCAAACCTGCGCAGCCCAGCTTCGATCCCCCACCATTCTCCCAGTAAGCCGCCGACCAATAAACTCCCCAGGACGATAATGGGGTTTTCTGTCTTCAAGAACATCTGCATCCCGATGGCCGCTGTAAACAAGCCCAGCCCGGCTATGACCGTCTGCCGCACCCGCTCAGGCAACCTGGCGCCAAAAATCAGGCCCAGTATCCCCCCCACGAGCACCGTGAGGATGTTGATGATCGTTCCGGTCACCTCTGAAAGCCTCTTACTCTTTTGCTAAGGTCGGATGGGCAGATCCAGAAGCCCGATTTTCGATGATCTCCAACACGAAACACAGGGACGACAAGCGGTTCAGATAGCGCAGCAACTCAGCGTTGTTCACTTCCCCCGCGTGGAACAACCCCGCTACCCGGCGTTCCGCCCTTCTCACCACAGTTCTAGCCATCGCCAGAGCCGCTCCCCCTTGCGAATCACCGGGCACGATAAACTCATTCGGCAAGGTCACGGCTGCGCTTAGGTCGTCGGTCTGCTGTTCCAGCCAGCTCACCCTGGCCGCGTCAATCCGCCGAAAGCGCGCCGCATTTTCTTCGGTAGCAGACAGCTCAGCCATCAAATGGTATAAGTCGCGTTGGATCGCGAGGATCAAAGCCTGGGTTTGAGGCGCTTGGCAGGTTGCCCGGGCGACACCCAGTGCAGCAGAAGCCTCGTCGAGCGCGCCGATTGCCTCAAACAGGTCATCATGTTTGGGGAGCCGGCCCTCGCCCAGGCGAGAGGAAAAACCATCATCTCCGCCGCGCGTGTAGAATTTCGTCACAGGGACAATTATAATCCTCCATCAAATCTATCCTGAATTAGACTGTTGT
>DATDRM010000348.1:0-13937 GCA_035291705.1 Anaerolineales bacterium | reverse complement strand
TTGCACGAGGCTAATTTGTGAGTAATCCTCCCTCCTCGGCACCTCTCAGAGGGGGTCGTTGGTTGTATTGGGGGTCGTGGGTGCTTGCCGGCGGTCTCATGCTCTTTGCTGGTTACCTTGGCTGGCGAGTGCGTTCAGCTCAGGCAGAGGTTCCAATCCAGGCGGAGAGCCCTGTACAGGTGGAAGCGGAGATAGTCAATCTGGTTTTGCCTCAATTGCAACCGAATGCTGAGTTGCAAGCGATTCCAAGGCATACTAAACTGCATACCGTTATTCCGAGCAGGCCGCGCCAGGATGTATTAGATTATTCGGTCGTGACGGGCGATTCTGTATTTGGACTTGCCCAATCCTTCGGACTCAAACCAGAAACCATTCTCTGGTCGAACTATGACACTCTCAACGATAACCCTGACCAGCTGTCGCCAGGGATAGAGCTTAAAATCCCACCGGTCGATGGCGTCCTCTACCAGTGGCAGGAAGGGGATACGATCCAGGGCGTGGCGGAACGCTTCAAAACCAAAGCCGATGAGATCCTTGATTGGTCCGGAAATAGACTGGATCTGACTAATCCTGAAATAGAACCCGGTACATATGTTATGGTTCCAGGCGGGGAGAGAGAGTACCGCCAGTGGTTGGTGCCCACGATCCCGCGCGGCAGGGCCGGCGTGTCAAGTTCCTTGTACGGGGCAGGGACTTGCCCGGGCGGCTATGATGGCGCTTATGGGACTGGTGGATTCGTTTGGCCAGCAGATAATCACACCCTTTCCGGGAACGACTACTGGTCTGGACATTTGGCGATTGATATCGCTGCCGGCCTGGGAGCAGCGGTTTATGCCGCGGATAGTGGGGTTGTGGTATTTGCCGGAGGGGCTTTTGGCGGCTATGGCAACATGGTTATGATCGATCATGGTAATGGATACCAAACTTTGTACGCCCATCTCAACTCGGTTGGGGCAAGTTGTGGGAGCAGCGTATACCAAGGCCAATATATCGGATCAGCTGGCAGCACAGGCCACTCAACAGGCGCTCATCTGCATTTTGAGGTGCGGTATCTGGGTGGTTTTGTCAGTCCCTGGTTTGTCCTACCTGCCCCTTAATGTCTATGGACTAAGAGTATCGGTTTGATGATGGCTCTTTTTGCCCAGAAGCGGATTTAATCAACAGTAAATGGCCTTGGTGTAATGGAGAGAAAAGAGATGGCGAAAGACGATCCTGAATTAGCGACCAATACGATCGCTGAAACCGAGAACTTTATCGCATGGCGCGCCGAAGAACCCGATGGGGAAACCACCTACCATTTGGAATTGAATAACGTCACCCTACATTTCTTTACAGAAGAATGGGAGGAATTTCTCGATCTGGTAAGGGCGCTGAAATAATCGCCTTAGCGGGCAACCAGATCGACGTAGGCGATCATCCCCTGGCAGGCTTGGGTAATGTGAGTTGAGACATGCTCCCAATCCATGGGTTCGCGCAAGCCCCAAGCGGAGTGGATGGCAAATGAAAGACAGCCCGGCCCACCGTTGTAATTTGCCAGGGTGAAGCGCCATAAATCTTCATAACTGCTGATCTGGCCAGGCGTGCTCAGGGTGGCATTGACGATCGTCTGGCCGACTTGTTCGCAGTTTGCCAATATCCCCTGTGCGAAAAGCATTATCGTTGAATCGGCGTGCGTTAGATCGATCCCAGAAGAGCAATCTTTACAATCCGCATTCGCCTGAGTTGCCAGCGCTCCGCGCAAGATAGCGCGCTCATCCTCTTCCATTCCCAGGTATCCCTGGGCGCAGACTTCACCAGCAAGCATCAGGGGGCAGAATTGATCGAAGTAAGCCGGGTTCCACAATAAGACAGTATCTGCTCCTAAATCCGTGAGCTGGCCTAATCCGAATTCTTGGGCGACGCGGAAAATACCTGGCCAGAATTGGCTTTCCTGGGCAAATACGTTCTTCAATAATTGTGCTGGAAGACCGAGCTCTTGAGCGACCTGCAGGATGCGCGGGTCAAATTGGTTTTGCCAGGTGTCCACTAATGGCCGAGCTTTACTTAATCCACAAGCGTCGGCGTAGCCATTGGTGAGCAGGCCGTTTCCGGGGCATTCCGACGCATTTACCAATCCCTGAGAAATTAACCTGCCTGCTAGGTATTGGTAAGGCTGATCTGAAGCCAGGAGCTGTTCTTGAGTGGGGGTTGAAAGCCAGAAAGGTGGTCCACCGATGGGTGGAAAAGCCTGCCAGATTTGGGCGCAGCTCTCCACCGGTCCACCACGCCACTGGCTACTTAAGACATCTACGTACCATCCACCCATGCCTGGAGAACCAGGAACGCCGCTCTCGAGCACACGCAGCTGGGCGGTGAAATGTTCGCTGGAATCTCCAAAGCTAGAGTCAGCCCAGAATTCCACTAGCGTCCCGCTTAAGGGTGTCGGTTGGAGGAGGATTTCGCAGACTTCCGTTTCACAAGTAAGGGATTGATCCTCGAAATTTATGTGGATGGCTGTGATGTGCTCGTTGGGGAGCGGTTCTTCGCCAGTGAGTAGAAGGTTTGGGACTCCCGCGCAAAGGTTTTGGGGAGGAGTGGGTGAGCAACCCGTTAAGGTAAGCCATACGGATGGAGCGGGCAAATCAATGGTTACATTCTGTTCCCCGGCCTGGAATCCTACTTTGTAGAGATATAAACCTGGACATAAGAAGGTCGACTCGCCTGTCTGAGCCTGCACACACGGAGGGGTTGTGATCCACTCGTCGTACACCTCTTGACTACAATCCGCGTAGACCTCCTCTCCGGTTGGCATACCGTCATGGTCGATGAGCACCTGGCAGACGGTCAGGTTATCCGTCCAACGGATCAACCACCATTCATACTCATTAATCGCCACCACAGATGTGGTTTGGCGTTTGGGAGGCTCTTCTTCTTGCGCGGCAACAGGATTACCCACCCACACGGCCAGGCTGAGGAGCAGAATAAAAGCGAAGGAGGTGTGACGCGTCCGCTTGGCCTTGACCATTCTACAACAAAAATATCACGTTACAAGTTTATTGTCAACAGTCTTGCACCCATTGAGGGCCCATGATACACTCTGAATATGCCTCCTACATTATACTTGATCGATGGGCACGCCCTGGCTTATCGGACATACTTTGCCTTGACGCGGGGCAGTGGGGGAGATCGCTGGATTACGCGTGGCGGGGAACCAACTGCGGGTGTGTATGGTTTTGCCAGCGTCTTGCTACGCATCCTTGAGCAAGAAAGACCAGATTATTTGATGGTCGCCTTCGATACCGGCAAAACATTCCGGGACGATCTGTTCCCGGATTATAAAGGGACGCGTGCCAAGATGCCAGATGACTTAGTGGTGCAGATTGAACGGGTGCGCCAGCTGGTGGATGCGTTCAATATTCCCCGGCTTGAAGCAGAAGGTTATGAGGCTGACGATGTTTTAGGCAGCGTGGCGAAGAAGGTGGTCGCGCAAGGTATGGGTGTCAAAATCATCACCGGCGATCGCGATCTGTTGCAGCTGGTTGATGAACGCATCATCGTCAGCTTGCCGGGCAAATCCCTTTCTGACGCGAAGGATTATCTTCCATCGGACGTATTCGATTTCCTGGGTGTGAGGCCTGACCAGGTGGTAGATTTCAAAGCACTGGTTGGCGACAAATCCGATAATATCCCGGGTGTCACAGGTATCGGTGATAAAACGGCAGCAGCCTTATTGGCCAATTATGGCACCCTGGATAATATTTACGCACACCTGGATGATATTCCAGATAGCCTGCGGAAGAAATTAGAAGCGGGACGCGACTCAGCATACTTGAGCCAGCATCTTTCCCGGATCGTGAGCGAATTGGAGATTCCCTTTGACCTCGAGCAGGCTCGTTCCGATCATTTTGACCCACGCCAAGTAGAGACTTTATTCCGTGAATTGGAATTCCGCTCATTATTCGACCGGTTGATGGCTTTAGTAGATGCTTATGGACGGACTCCGGCAAGGAGCGGGCGACAACTTTCGCTTTTCACTGATCCGGCGCAGGTTCAGGAGACCAAGCGCGCGACGGATAAGTCGAATGTGCAGATTATCAACACGCCACAGACTTTGAATGAATTATTAGCACGCCTGGAGCATGCCAAGCAAATATCGTTCGATACTGAAACCACTTCAACCGACCAGATGAGCGCCGAGCTGGTGGGCATCTCCCTGGCTGTCGATGAGGAGGGCGGGTATTACATCCCGGTAGGGCACCACGCAGCTCAAGACGAGCAGCTCCCGCTCGATTTGATCTTGGAAGCGTTGCGTGTCCCGCTTACAGCTCCAGGACTTCCGAAGGTCGGCCATAATGTTAAGTATGATTTTGTGGTCCTGGCACGGCAAGGCTTGAGAGTCGCACCGCTTACCTTCGACACAATGATCGCTGAATGGCTGATCAACCCCGCTTCCAGGTTTCTCGGTTTGAAGAATCTCGCCTGGGATCGCCTGAATATGCAGATGACCGAGATCGAAGAGCTGATTGGAAAAGGCAGGAATCAACGCAGCATGGCAGAAGTACCCATCCAAGTCGCAGCAGCTTATGCAGCCGATGATGCGGTCGCTCCCCTACGCCTGATCCCACAGTTGAAAGAGGAATTGGAGAACAATCAGGCTACCCGGTTATTCGATGAAGTTGAGATGCCCCTGGTATCGGTATTGGCTGATATGGAAATGGCCGGGATAGCTCTGGATATTGAGTTCCTTGGTCAAATGTCAGCCGAGCTAAACGAGCGGATGCGAACAATCGAAGCCCAAATCCACAATACTGTGGGCATGAATTTTAATTTAAATTCACCACAACAACTTTCTGAAGCGTTGTTCGATCGATTGAAGTTAACTCCTCCCGACCGTACGCAACGCACTTCGACTGGCTTTTATTCCACTGCGGCGGGTACCCTGGAAGCGATGAGTGGGGTGCATCCAGTGGTCGATTGGGTGTTGGAGTATCGAGAACTGTCCAAGCTGAAGTCAACTTACGTGGATGCTCTGCCAGGACAGTTGAACCCGCGCACCGGGCGGGTTCACACCTCCTATAACCAGACGGGTTCAGTCACTGGCCGGATAGCCTCATCCGATCCGAACTTGCAGAATATTCCTATCCGTACTGACCTTGGCCGGCAGGTAAGACGTGCTTTCATCGCTGACCCGGGATATCTCCTCCTTACAGTAGATTATTCCCAAGTTGAGCTGCGCATTGCGGCTCATATGGCGAATGACCAGGCGATGTTGGCCGCATTTCAGACAGGCCAAGACATCCATGCTGCAACAGCTGCGGCTATTTATAATGTAATATTAGACCAGGTGACCAGCGCTCAACGCAGCCGGGCTAAAGGGATCAATTTTGGGCTTATTTACGGGATGAGCCCGTTTGGCCTGACCCGGGCGACAGATCTGACATTGGCTGAAGCAGAAAACTTCGTCCAGGCATACTTCCAACAGTTCCCTGGAATAAAAAAGTACCTGGATGGAATCCGGAGACTGGCGGCTGAACAGGGATTCGTGGAGACTCTCCTGGGGCGACGGCGGTACTTTCCGGGACTAAAGAATCCGAGCAATCAGACAATCCGCAACCGGGAAGAACGAGAAGCGATCAACGCGCCTATTCAAGGAACTGCGGCTGATATCATGAAGATCGCCATGTTGAGAGTACCAATAGCCCTCGCCCAGGCCGGATTGTCAGCCAAAATGCTTCTCCAGGTGCATGATGAACTGGTGTTGGAGTGCCCAACTGAAGAACACCAGGCGGTCGCGGCCGTAGTGCGCCGGATAATGCAAGAAGCTTATACCTTGAATGCACCCTTACAGACCGAAGCGCGCTGCGGCCCCAATTGGTACGAGATGTGGCCGGTGAGAGCCTGAAGTATTCTTATAAGGAATCAACGATGAGTGGACGCAAGGACCTCTTCCAGCAAGCTATGCATCAAGGCCATTCGGCAGCTTGGGATCAGGATTGGGAGCAGGCAGCGACTTGTTACCGTCAGGCGTTGCAGGAATTTCCAGATCACCCTGTGGCGCTCACCAGCCTGGGCCTGGCCTTATTTGAGCTTGAGCAGTTCAGCGAGGCATTACCATATTATTCCCGCGCCGCTGAGCTTTCTCCAGATGAGCCTTTGCCTTTGGAAAAGATCGCCCAGATTGGTGAACATCTCAATCAAGTCCAATACAGCACCAAAGCTGCTCTGCGGGCGGCTGAGCTTTACCTGGCCAGGGGAGAGGTGGATAGAGCGATCGCCAACTTGACCCAAGTGACGCGCTTGGACGAGAAAAACCTGGCAGCCCACTCCAGACTGGCTTTGATTTATGACCGGAGGGGGAGTAAACCACAAGCCGTTACGGAGTATCTGATCGTTGCCAGCTTCCTTCAGCATAAAGGAGAGGTCGAAAAAGCTATCCAGGCAGTTAATCATGCGCTCCAGTTATTGCCTCAAAGCCGGGAAGCCCAGCAATCCCTGGTAATGCTCAAGGAGGGGAAATTGCTTCCAAAACCTATCCGCTCGCCAAGGGTCACGAGTCAACTTCAAAAGGCTCCGCCACCCTCGAGCCCGGAACAGCGCCCTACCGAACAGGCGATTTCTGAGAAGGATCCGATCCAGGAAGCCCGGGAGAAGGCCTTGGCGACCCTGGCGGAGATAGTGTTATCGCAGATGGAGGATGAGCAACCATCCGAACCGTACCGGGGATTGCAAGCGCTTATGCACGGCACCCCGAAACACCTGTTTTCAAAACCATCCAGCCAGGAGAAGATTTTACAGCACTTGAGCCTAGCAGTGGACCTCCAATCCCACCAGCAAGAGGAGAAAGCGGTAGAAGAATTGGAACGTGCCATAGATGCTGGACTCGACACGCCCGCGGCTTATTTTGATCTCGGCCTGATCCGCTTGCGAGGAGAGCGTCTGGAGAGCGCTTTACGCTATCTGAATCGTGCGGCAGAGCATGTCGATTTTGCTTTGGCAGCGCACCTGCTATTGGGACAGGCTTTTCGGAAAACAGACCGAATGCACGAGGCCGCTATCGAGTACATGGAAGCGCTGAAGTGGGCCGATGCTCAAGTCGTTCCCCCAGACCAGGCGGATGAATTGATGCAGCTTTACGAACCGTTAGTCGAGGCAGAGGCCCAGCAGTCCGATCTGGAGGCGAAAGGCCGGTTGTATGATAGCATTGACGGTCTATTGGTCCGAACAGACTGGCGAGAACATATGGCTCAAGCTCGGAAAGAACTGCAAGCTGATATTAAAGGGGCCCCCCCCATCCCCCTGGGTGAGCTGCTCAGCCAGGCGCGCAGCGGGCGGATCGTCGAAGCGATTATGTTGATCCACAAATTCGCTCGTTTAGGGTACGAGCGTTCTGCCATGGAAGAGGCTTTCTTTACACTGCAATACGCCCCAACCTTCTTACCCTTACATATTTATATGGGTGAGTTATTATTGCAACAAGATCGCTTGCCGGAAGCGATAGAAAAATTCACAGTCATCGCCGATGCGTACAGCGCGCGGGGCGAAGTCCCCCGCGCAATGCAAATATTGCGTCGCATCATCCGGGCTGCGCCGATGGAACAAGCCGCGCGCCAACATTTAATCTCCCTTCTCAACGCCAGTGGGCAAGTGGTTGAGGCGATCCAGGAATATCAGCATCTGGCTGGTGTGTATTACAACCTGGCAGATTTGAGTCGATCGCGCGAAGCTTACATGGAAGCCTTACGGTTAGCAAACCAGTCGAAGCAATATCCAGTATTGATAGTGCAGATCCTCCACCGGATCGCCGATATTGATCTGCAATGCATGGATTGGCGGGAGGCGTTGCGGGTATACGAACAAATCCGGACGTTACAACCTGACGACCAGCGGGCAAGGATAAACTTGATCGAGTTAAACCTGCGCTTGATGCAGGTGACCCAGGCCCAAGCAGAGCTCGCCAATTATCTCAATTATATGGCTAGTGCTGGACAGATGGGAGATGCGATTCCCTTCCTGGAAGGGTTGGCAGCCGAGAACCCAGATCAGTTATTCATCCACCGCTATCTTGAAGAAGCCCATCGCCAGGTCGAGCGAAAAACGTGAAGCGTGATACGTAAATTTAGATTTTCACGCATCACGGATCACGGATCATGATTAAGGGGTTACTAAGATATCGTAGATGGCTTGTGCGGTTGAGGAGTCGGGAGCCAGGATCCAGGTAGTTTGCTCACCATTTTTGCGAAATAGATTGGAGCTATCTGGAGAATCCCAGATCTTCAAGTCAGATTGCGTACTGCCGGGGGTTTCAAAGCGGGCAGATGCGTATTTTTCAAAAGCCTGACTAAACTCATCCGCCTCGCGCGCCGAATCCCAATTCGTTAGCAGTACCAGAGCAGTCGCTTTTATCTGATCGTTATAATAGACGACATAGGCATCGCCATCCCAACCCTCACTGGCGGTTTGGGCTTCCAATTTTTTCAACTGGGTAGCCGGATCTAGCCCCTCGGCCAAGATGAGATAGGTATACCATTCGCCCATCGGGCCGCGATCGATCTCACGCCAACCATCGCCTAAGGCACGAGTCATGTCAGGCAGGTCGACAGGCACCGGTCTATCGGCTGGATAACGATCTGGGTGCAAGATTTGCTCGGTTGAGACGGGTTGGTTATGATAGGCCTGGTCAACAGAATCCCATCCACCTTGCTTATACAGGTGCTCGACGAAAAGTTGGCCATAGGAATATGGAAATAAGAAATCCTCTCGCATAAAGGCCGGCGCGCTGTCAAACACAGGGCTGTCTAGATTGACGTAGAATTGCTCGATTTCCTGCCTGTCCTGGAGCGTGGCGTCATTAATGAGCCACGTGATCTCCAGGAGTGTGGCGTCACCCTCGATCAAAGCCTGAAGGGCGGCACAGCCTTCCGAATCCTGTTCCCAGGCGTCGTCATTACAGCCCAATCCATCCTGTGTCCCATAGTGTTGATCCTGAAGGGCGTGGGTATATTCATGAGAATAAGTCAGACGTTCCGGACCTTGGAAACCCTCGCCCTGGATGACGTACATTTCATTAGTTTCATCGTCGTAGAAACCAGCAATTTGTTCGCTATAGAGCTCCACATAAAAGCCGTAGAGGTCGAAATCCGGCGCGAGCAAGCCGAGGGCAGCCAAAACGAGAGCGTCTTCTTGCGATTCTGCTTGCGTATAGTCTTTAAGGAAATCATTGACCACATGCTCGCGCAGTCCTTCTTGGGTGAGCAAAGAGCGCGTCACAGGTCCGGTAGATGCCAGGCCACGCAACTCGATCACCTGTTCCTGAATTTTGTCCATCTGGTTGGATATGTCAGCCGGCAGGTTAGACCCTGGGGAAGGCGCAGTAATTCCTGGAGTTGCAGTCATATTTCTGGACTGTGAAGAGAACTCTGTCGGTGGAGAAGTGGGATTCGGGGTCTTTGGAGTGGATTGCGTGGGAATAGCTGTTTCTTGTTGCATCGAGGTGGGGATTGGTAGATTTGTCACTATGTCTCCAGAAATGAACTTCCAGAAATATCCGCCAACAACGAGACTGATCAGGCATAGACACAGGCAGCCGACGAGAATCACGACACCAATAGCAATGATGAGACGACGATTTGTAGATTCCATGATTTACCCCAGGGGGATCGAGAGCATCGACAGGATGAAGGTTAAAACACCGGCCAGGCCAAAGAGGTAAGTTGTTTTTGCGCCTCGCTCATAAATGGGCTGTTTTTCTTTCAGTAAAGGGCCAACCTTTTCGCCTTTTCTGACCGCCCTGCCAGCGAGCTTGGCGCTGCTGCCCAACTCACTAAAGATGGGTATCGCCGCGATGATAAACAGCAAAATACTGCTCCAAAAGTAAAGATTGGATAACTGACCCCAATCGCGCAATAACAATGCGCCGAAAAAAACAATAATCGAATCAAGGCCCAGAAGGATCAGGAGTTGCTGCCAGAAAGCCCGGGGATTGGTCTGGCGAGGGTTGGATTGCAGCTTCATGAACACCTATTATTTGATTGTAACCGGCTTCGGAGAAGAGAGCAATAGTGGCTAATCAGCCTGAATCCTCTTGCCCCTTTTCAGTCTTTGCGATAGGATAGGTGCTGTCATGAGTGTTTCACCGTCTGCTCGTGTTTACATCATCCTGGTTGGAGACGCACTCACACTGGCGATAGTAACTTTATTTGGGTTTGCCAGTCATGGCACCTTAGACACAGCTGGATCAAGGATGTTGACTACCTTTCTACCATTGATGGTGGCCTGGCTGCTCGTAGCGCCACACTTAAGGGTCTTTGATGCCGCAATGGCAGTCGATGCCCATCAGCTGTGGCGTCCTTTTTGGGCAATGGTCTTAGCAGCTCCTATGGCTGCCTGGCTACGCGGAGCCTGGCTGGATGCTCCAATCTTACCGGTGTTTGTCCTCGTGTTGGGTGGGATCGCCGCCCTGGCTATCCTGGTTTGGCGAGGGGTATTCTGGTTCGTTGTTTCGCGAGTAGTACGTCAGCATGGATGAGAATGCCTTGATCCACTCCGCGCGCGGGGGTGACCTGGATGCATTTAACCGCCTGGTCCTGGCCTATCAGGATATCATTTACAACCAGGCCTACCGCGTATTGGCAGACAACCAGGCGGCTGACGATGCGACTCAAGAGGCTTTCATCTCGGCCTTCCATAATATACGCTCCTTCCGGGGGGGATCCTTTCGAGCCTGGCTGTTGCGGATCGTCACAAACACCTGTTATGACGAATTGCGCCGCCGTAAACGCCGGCCAACTACCCCGCTTGAACCGATGGACGACACAGGGGAAGAGATAGAATCGCCGCATTGGATTGCCGATGAAGCGGCGTTACCCGAAGAAGGCGTAGAAAGGACGGAGTTGCGATGGGCGATCCAACACTGTCTGGATAAATTGCCTTTAGAGTTTAAAGTTATCGTTACCCTGATTGATATTCAGGGCATGGATTATACCGAGGCAGCTGTTGTGATCGATAAGCCGTTAGGGACGGTAAAAAGTCGACTGGCGCGGGCGCGTGGCCGGCTGCGTGAGTGCCTGCAGGGTTTCCGGGAACTTTTACCAACGGCGGTGCGTCTGGATAATGAAGCTTAACCGAGGACTGTATCATGGCGATGCGGATTTCTGAACGCGATCTGGAGGCGCTATCAAACTATTTGGATGGGCAGCTCACGACGGGAGAGCGTGCTCGTCTTGAAACGCGTTTACAGACCGAGTTGGAATTACGAACAGTTCTCGAACAGATCCGGCAAACACGAGCGGCAGTGCGCAATTTGCCATTCCTGCGTGCCCCACGCAATTACACACTGACGCCGAAGATAGTCGGTGAGCGAAAACAACCACCTCACATCTACCCGGTCTTGCGCCTGGTTTCAGCATTGGCTTCCTTTTTATTTATCCTGGCTCTGATCGGTGATTTGATAACGGTGCGTACCCCTGGCATCGCTTCACTGCAAGCTGTTCAGTTAGCCGAGACCCCTGTTGCCGCGGTAGAGGAGCCTGTATCCACAGAAGCTACCCTTTTTGAAAGTGCCGCACCAGGTGTTGAGACCGGTGAGCCTGTTGAAAAATTAGCCACTGCGGCCGAGGAGCCTGTTTCGACCGCGGAGGCCACAGTAGTCGCCGAGTTGGGGGCTCCTGCCCCAGCTGCCCCTCAGGAGCCTGAGGCGGCAGTTGAGTCATTAGAAGCGGGTGCTGCTGACCAGGCTCCCGCACCGCGCCTCCAGGCCAAGGCTGAAGTCTCTGTAACGAGTGTGAAACCGATAACCACGCTTGAGCCGACCGGCTGGACTCCCCTTAGAATTCTGGCGGTTTTCCTGGCGATCCTGGCCCTATCCACGGGGCTGGCGGCGCTCTATCTACGCCGTAGATCGATCAAATCCTCACTAATTCGTTAACTGTCGTTAACACTCCGCTTAATATCATCCGAAAATCATCATAATAGTTTTGTTAGTTGCTTGCATTTTCACGTTAGATTTGCTATACTACTGCCCTCAGTCCAATTCTATAATTGATCGGGGAATATAATTTAATCTGGGGTGGCCCTGGGGTAAAAAAATAGTCAAGTTCTTTAATTATCTTTCAATCCGTTCTATTCAAATGAGGAGAAAGAAGATGAATACAAAAATATTCAAACCTTTAATTTGGTTAACAGCCTTCGTACTGGTTGTCGGGCTGGCCTGCGGCTTTAGCATCGGGGGTCCAACGACAACCGAATCTCCACCGGTCACACAGCCCGCGCAGCCGCAAGAGACGGAGGCCAGTCAGCCCAGCCCAGAGGCTCCCAAACCTGAAGTAACCGAAGCACCGGCGAGTGGCGCCGTGGCAAGCCTGGAGGAGGTCCAGAAGGCGGTGATCCAGATCGAGTCGCAGGGTACTTTCGTCAACCCTGACTTCACCGTGTCATACAACGCGGCTGGGCGAGGGTCAGGGTTCATCTTTGATCCGTCGGGGCTTGCCGTCACCAACAACCATGTAGTCACGGGATCCGCGCTGCTCAAGGTTTGGATCGGTGGGGATACCGGCCGGACATACAACGCCAAGGTTCTGGGCGTCTCGGAATGCTCGGATTTGGCTGTGATCGATATTGACGGCGAAGGATTTCCTTACCTGGAGTGGCACGCTGGGCCGATCAGCGTTGGTACGGATGTCTACGCGGCCGGTTTTCCACTGGGTGAGCCAGAATACACTCTCACCAGAGGCATTGTCTCGAAGGAAGAAGCCGGCGGAGAGACCTCTTGGGCGTCGGTAGATTCTGTGATTGAGCATGATGCCACACTTAACCCCGGCAACTCCGGTGGGCCCTTGCTCGATAAGGATGGCAAGGTAGTTGGCATCAATTACCGGGGCCGGGAAACAAACCAGTACTTCGCCATCGGGCGGGATCTGGCAACGAGGGTGGTTGACGATTTGAAAGCGGGGAAAGATTTAGAAACTTTTGGCGTCAATGGTGAGGCATTCGCCGGTGATGGCTTCTCAGGTATCTGGGTCTACGGTGTCGAATCAGGATCGCCGGCTGACAAAACCGGTCTGACAGGCGGTGACATCATCACGACCCTGGAAAACCTGGTTTTAGCGACGGATGGCACGATGGCGGATTACTGCGATATTCTACGCAGCCATAACCCTGGCGATACCCTTAACGTCGAGGTCTTGCGCTCCGCCACCCAGGAAGTCCTGACCGGTCAAATCAATGGGCGCGAACTTGAGACGGCTGTAACCTTCGAGAACACAATAGATCCTGGCGTTGTTGGGAGTGTCGAGGATACCGGTTCCTATTCAGGGTATGTCACTGTAACCGACGATTATAGTGCGATCCAGATGGATGTACCCGCCGAGTGGACGGATATCAATGGCGCATACTGGGAAAGCGACGGTGAGACGATCGGCTCAGGAATCTCAGCTGCTGCGGATATCCAATCCTGGAAAGACAATTGGGATGAGTCCGGCGTTTTCTTCGGAGCTTCCGACGACCTGGCTAAATTGGGTGGGTATGTTAACCTGCTCGACGTTGAGCGGGATTACTTTCGGCAGTATTGCAAACTCAACGGTCGTTACGATTACGAGGACGCTTATTACCGGGGTAAGTACGATGTTTTCGAAAATTGTGGCGATTCAGGCAATGTATACGTTGTCCTTACCGCTGTGCCGAATGACAATTCCCAGGCATTCCTGATCCTGGTTGAGATGCAACTCGCCAAAGCGGCCGATTGGGACGCGCTGGACCGGATCCTGGCCACCTTCCAGGTGATAGGCTCATTGCCTTAATCACCCTAACTTCGAACGGGACAATAATAATTATCTATCTCCCGGAGTCTATACACGACGCCGGGAGTTTCTTTTTCCCCCTACCTTACAATTTCATCCCTTGAGTATTTCAAAATCCACGAGGAATTTTTGAGTTAAGGTGTCACTTGCGTTATCGGTCGACGA
>DATDRM010000347.1:0-3003 GCA_035291705.1 Anaerolineales bacterium | reverse complement strand
TGCCTTCACCAATTTCGCTGCCTGGGCGGTGGTGATCGCCATGGAAAAAGCGGAGGGGCGGGGACTCGCCCTGAGCGATTACGCCGGGATGGGACGCAAGTACCCGGCCCTGGCGGCGATCATGATGGTAGCGATGCTGTCGTTCACCGGCGTGCCGCCCACGCTGGGGTTTGTGGGAAAGCTTTACCTTTTCCGTTCGGTGATCGAAGGCGGCTTTTATGGGCTGGCATTGATCGGCGTGCTCACCTCGCTGGTCTCGGCATACTACTACCTGCGGGTGGTGGTGATCATGTATATGCAGGAGGGCGAACCGGTGGCGCGGCGCGACCCCTGGCTGTACCTGACCGCCGCTGCAACAGGTGTGTGTACCGTGGCGCTGAGCATCTTCTCGGTGCCCTTATTTACCTGGGCCTCGCAGGCTCTGATCAAGGGGTTTTAGACGGGCTAATCCGCCAGGGATTTTAATCGCTCGAGGCGTTGGGCGTCTTCGGCGACCCAATCGATCTGGGACAAGGCTTCATACGCTGTACGAAAATAGGGTTTTGATTCTGCGATCTCCCCCAGGGCATAAAGACACTCGGCGATCTCCTCTTCGATAAAACCATCGGATTTCCCTGTGGTTTCCAGCTGGCGCTGCATGGCCAGGGCTTGCTGCGGCTGCCCCATGACGCGCAGGGTCTTGGCCACGCACCAGCGAGCGATGCGGATGCCCTCCTCACCACCCTGGGCTTCACGGAAAGCTTGGGCTTTCTTGAAGAGATCGAGCGCTTCGACGTATCTTTTCTGATCGTAAAGCGTCCAACCCGCATTATTGTACAGCGACCCCATCCATCTTTTCGCCCGCTCATCAGGTGAGCCTTCGGCGTATTTGATCGCCTGGAAGTTCCAATCAAGTTGTTCCTCGGCAGGGGCAGCGATCCCAAGCATATGCAAGGCATCGACGACATAGAAATCTGCGCCGATGCGCCGGCCGATCTCCACGGCTTGCTTGAACAGAGGAACGGCTAGCTCTGGCTGCCCGGAGGAATTGAGCGTCCGCCCGCGCTCCAGCAGATAGCGCACTTCGACCACGTCGCCACCCGCCATCTTCTCCTGGACTTCATCCAATAATTGGTGGGCTTCGGGGAACTTCTTCTGCAAGCCCAGGGTACGGGCGATCTGGGTGAGCAGCTGAAGTTGGTAGGAACCCCCAGACTTTTCGGCGTCTGGCAACAGGCTGCGGAATTTCCTTTCCGTACCGGCTGGGTCGTTGTAATCCCACAGGTCGTTGAAATCAGGCCAATCGACAGTTGACATCTTCCTCCTGGGGGAGTGTTTTACAAAGGTGGCAACAGGCCACGCTCCTAATGCGGGGAGCCGTAGAGCTGCTGGTGGACTGTGCTCAAAGCACGCACCTGTTCGGCAGCGTGATAGGAGGAGCGCACCAAGGGGCCGCTTTCCACCCACTTGAAGCCGATCTCTAACCCGTATTCCTTAATATCACGGAACTCTTCCAGGGTGTAGTAGCGGGCAATGGGCAGGTGTTGCTTGCTAGGCTGTAAGTACTGGCCGACGGTCAGGATATCGACACCCCAGCTGCGCTGGTCGCGCATCACGGCTTTGACCTCGTCGATCGTCTCCCCCAGGCCAAGCATGATGCCCGACTTGGTCAGCACCTGCGGGTCGAGTCTCCTGGCGTTGCTGAGGGTAGCAGCCGCCCACTCGTAACGGTCTTGCGGCTGGACGAGCTTGAACAGGCGCGGGACGGTCTCCACGTTGTGGTTGAGGATCTCGGGCCGGGCATCCATGACGATCTGCAGGGCTTCCAGGCGGCCCTTGAAATCGGGGATGAGCACCTCGATCGAACAACCAGGATGAACCTGGCGGATGCGGCGGATGACCATGGCGAAGATCGGCGCGCCGCCGTCCTGGCGGTCGTCGCGGTTTACGCTGGTGATCACGGCGTGTTTCAGGTTCATGGCCTTGACTGCCTGGGCAATGCGTTCCGGTTCCTGCCAGTCCAGGGGGGAGGGCTGGCCGCGCTTGATGTCACAGAAGCCACACGAGCGGGTGCAAACATCACCCATCATCAAGAAGGTAGCCGTGCCAGCCCCCCAGCACTCGCCGAGGTTGGGGCACATGGCTTCCTCACACACGGTGTGCAGTTCTTTGCTGCGCATCAAGCCTTGCAGCCACTGGTACGTCTCGCCAGCTGGGGCGCGCACGCGGATCCATTCCGGGCGGCGCAGGGGCGTTGAATTTATCTGTTCGGGGTTAACTCGATCGCGGGTGGGGGTGTGAGCCATATAGTTGTTTTTTACCTGTAAGGATTTCCAATGCGGGTATAATTCTACACCAGATCAGGGGATGCAAACTAAGTGCATGATTACCCCTTTTTAATTGGGACCCGGATTACACAGATTTCACTGATTTTTCTTTTGACGGTCATTTTGCCAAACCCACGAAGTGCGACAAGCATTTAACCCCTAGATAACTATCCGAGCATAAAAGATAACCGCCTACTAACAACTGACCACTGACCACTGTCCACTGTCAACTTCCCAACTCATGCCCGTGTCTACTCATAAATTCTTACACCAGCTGCTCCATTTGCCAACCGTCGTCTTCGCCCTGCTCTCGCCGGACGCGCGCTGGGTGGCTTTCGTCTGGCAGCGCCGTCACGAAAACCTGGACGTATTTGTTGTGCCCAGTGATGGTTCCGCGCCTCCGGTGGCACTTACCCATACCCCCGAATATACCTGGTTGACCAGCTGGACGCCCGACTCACGGGCCGTGATCGTGGCAGAAGACCATGATGGAGATGAGCGGAACCGCTTGTTCCGGGTCGATCTGGACCAACCACTGAAGATGGTATCCCTCACCGAGGATCGCCCGCCGTATTTCATCCGCGGGGGCGACCTGCATCCGGATGGGAAATCGCTCTTTTACGGTGCAAACTACGATTTCGCCTCGGGCCAGGTACTCGAGCCGACCTGGATCTACCGGCACGATTTGGCGAGCGGA
>DATDRM010000346.1:0-10083 GCA_035291705.1 Anaerolineales bacterium | reverse complement strand
CCCGTCTTTCAATGGAAAAACCTCGGTGATCGGCCTACCTGCCAATTCCAACCCACCATATTGTTGCAAAAACGCGTCGAAATAGACAGGCACGTGGTAACCCTTTTCCCCTTCCACCTTGTAGAAGACCATCCGCGGATCGTTCCGGCGGGAGACAGGTGGCTGCGCTTGAATCCCGACCAGAGTGACGATTGGGCGTAAAGAGGCTTTTTCCAAGCTCAAAACGTCGCTTTTCACCACCAGTGGCAACCAAACCTGCGGGATCACCCGCATCAACACTGGCTTAAGGTCGCCTGGCCGGATCGTCACGATCAATGGTAACCATGTTCGCTCAGAATGGCTCAATTCCTCGCCAGGCAGACGCTTAGGACCGAGTAAGATCACCTCCGGCAACCATGTGCGGAAGGAAAATTCGATCGCACTCTTCTCCGCCCGTCGCGCGGTGTCCAACACCATCACCACGTTTTGGAAGATGACCTCCATTTTCCCATCTTCAGCCAGGTAAGGCTGGGTGAGTGTCAGGCCAACGAAATCCAATCCCAGGTGAGCCATTGTTGAAGCGTATGGTTCTGGTAGATAAGGGATTTGGCCTGGGACACCGGCTGACGGGGGTTGGTAGCGGCATTGTTGATCGCAGACAAAAGCCCCATAAGCCAGCAGATACACTTTCCCAGTCTGGTCGTCCTCGAGCTGGTAAAAACCCAGGTTCTCAAAGTACTGTTCGATGCGCCTTTTCTCGGGATTATGGTGTGCTTCCGTCAACGGTCTGCCTACAAAGCGTGCTCCTCCCAATCTTTCGTATATCGGCTCGAACGCTTCATAGATCACATGCCCATTTAGGTAACGTTTTTCGGGTTTTCCTGGATCGGGTACGGGCGGCTCAGCCACTCCCAGCATAATCCCCAGGGGTGCCAGTCGGAATCGCTTGCTCACCGTTGTCAGCGGGTCATACTCCATCATACCTGCTTCAGTATATTGAAATCTTAAATTTCCAGATTCAATTAAGGGGGAGATGGCCGGTCCCAGCGTACTCTCTCCTCCTAAGAAAGCGTAAAATTCACTAAAAAGGGAGTCGACCGGGTAGGCTTCGACCAGGCGGTTACTAGGAGGTTGGGTAACTTGAGAAGCTGTTTTTTGCCGGGTGGGAAGATTACAGGCAGCGGTGATCACAGATAAGAGAATCAGCATAATGAGTGGGGATGACTTCGGCATGCTCTTTTCACTCAAAGCGCGTGAACATAACCTGAGTTTACTTAATAGGCAAGAATTTACTTACACATCGCTCGTTGCATAAGCCAAGACAGGCCGCCAGAGGATTGCTTCGCCTCCCTTATTTGGCTGGCAACAGCTCTCCTGAACCAATGTTCACTATGCCCAATATATGGCAGTATGGCTCACGCCGAAGCTAATATATGGGGGGCGTTTTCTATTATAACCTTAAGTTGGGGATTTGTTAACAGATCAATCTCCGATCTGATAATGATCGTTTCCACACACGAACATTCCCTCCAGCCCATATAGGCATACAGTGTAATCGATCAACGTCATGTTCGATGCTGGGATGGGTGCCAGCCGCAACGAAGTCCGACCATCCGTCCCGCTTGGCGGGAACACCATTTTAAGCTGGCTCCCATCCGGCAATGTCAGCAGCAATACCGGTTCCCGGTTCACCAATGGAACACCATTTTCGTAAATAGCCACAAAGATCACCTGGGATTCCATCTTCGACACTTGGAGAGCCTTTTCCCAAATTTTCAAATCGATTTCTGCGAGCGATTGGCTTTCTATGAAACTTTGCCTCTGATCGTATACCATCTCTTTATACTTCCAGCCGATCGGTGCAAGCTTGAGCTGCTCGCCTTCCGGTAAATTGAGGTTAACTTCCACGCAAAGGTTGGTGAAACATTGCTGGTATACCCCTGGAGCAATTGGAAAGACTTCGCTGAGCGGAAATCCGGTGACATCAACTCCTCCAAGCTGTTGCAAGAATCCATCAATGTAGATCGGTACATTGTGACCTAAGTCATTCTCTATTGGATAGAAGTTCATTAGCGGATTATTTTGTCGCGCTACGAGCGATTGTCGTTGGAATCCAGTGCTTTCCACGATTGGTAGCAACGTCACTCCCCCTGGTTTTTTTCGGTCAACGACCAGTACCAGGTTTTCAAAGATCACCGCCTGCTTCTCCCCTGCCGTGCGGTGTGGTTCAGCCAACATTCTCCCCGTAATCGCAGACCCCAATTGCTGCACCATCGGCTGGAAAGCTTCTGGCAATACTAATTGCCGCATGGGGATGCTTGCCAAGGGGGCAGAATGGCGACAGCTCCGGTCACAAGCGTAGGCGCCGTATGCCAACAAGTGCACAACTCCGGGAGGATCTTGATCAAAATGATAAAAACCAAGATTTTCAAAATATTGTTCGCTGCGTTGCTTCCTTGGGTTATATCGCGCCTCAGTCAGCGGACGACCGACATAACGCGCTCCACCCAGCTTATCGTACATAAAAAGATACTCCGCCGGGATCAGGCGCCCATCGATATAGCGCCCTCCTGGTTGCAATGGTTCTGGTGTGCTCGGGTCGGAGCTGCCAAACTCCAATCCCAACGGAGCCAGCCGGAATCGGTTACTACCGGTCGCCGTCTCGTCGAAAACCATCAACCCAGCTTCGACATATTGCTCCTTTAGGTTGCCAGATTCGAACAGAGGCGAGATAACAGGTCCAAGCGTATCCTTCCCACCCAGTATTTCGTAAAACTCTGTGAATAACGGGTCGACCAGATAAATTTCCCCCAGTAAGTCAGCTGACGGAGAGGCTACCTCAGCTCCACTCGGCTGACCTAAAACCTCGCTATTGGAGAAATTTCCGGTTTTTGAGGGACTTGGTTTTCCGCTTTCCGTACAACTGCTTACCAACAGGGCGATCGAGAAGAGTATAAATAACAGAATCTCGCGAGGATCGATAACAAGTTTATTTTTTATGTCTCTGAAAAGGTTGGCATGTGCAGCGGCAATCATTATTCCTCTCCCGTTGCCGAACTGGTCCTATTTAGAGGGCTTTAACCAGAAAAGTCTTCCTTGAGAGTACTTTTCCTTCTCAAGCAAGACTTCACAGTGACCAGGCTGTCTCTGAAGCACAGGTTTGTTACCCCTTGGTGAAGATCGGCTTTTCGGTAACCTGGTTGTCTCTCGAGAGACCCTTGGCTTTGCGTCCCTACCTCGCGGCAGGTTTGCCTTTTTCGAAGCCTCGCTAACAAATTACGAGACTAGGTTTTATTATTAAGCTACGATGTTATCGATATAGTTAATTGTATGTGTTAGACTCATTAAGGACGGCGCCGGATCAAAATCAAATTCATTTTATCACAATCATCACTCAAGTACTACTAACATATTCGCAAGGTCTCCTCAGCCCCTATCGACCGATACCATGTCTGCTCGATGCATCGTCCTTTCAACATTACTCCTCCTGATGACCATGGCAGCTTGCGCCCCCCGGCCTTCTGGTTCGCCAGCTCTGCCCTGGGAATATGCCGATCTGCGCTACCTCTCCTCCTCCGGTGATGCACCACCGGACCTTGACCTGATCGCCGCCTACACCCGCACTGCAGGCAGTGACCTGCAAATTCGCCTGGATGTACTCGACTTGACTTTTGAATCAACCTCTGACCTTTATATCGCTTTGGATACCGCACCCGGCGGCACCCGCGCTATGCCCATCCAGGCCACATCCACACTCAAATGGGACCTGCTACTCATCCTGCCCGCCAAAGGTCCACCCCAGGCGATCATCTATGACTACACGCAAACAATTATACCCGCTTTCCTCTCATATCGGTTCCCTCCCCCTACTGCACCTAAAAACGAAGCGATGTTTCCCCACTCCCAGGAACGCAGCAGCGTTCCCATCATCCCTCGTATTGTCCGTATTCCCTGGCTCGATACATTCATCATCTCTCTCAATCGGACCACATTTCCGGCAGCCATATTTGGCTTCGAGCTCCAGGCTTTCATCACACCGGCCGGGTCGTCTTTTCCCGCTGATAGCCTGGGTTCATTCCATAGCGACAGCCTGCCACCAGGCCGTGCTCCACTCCTGCTCGCCTTTTGGAATACCTTCCCTGCTTACACTCCTGCACAAGCTGTACGCCGTTGGGACGGTGCACACACTGGACCTTTCGGGGAACGCCACGGCCTGCGTATCCTCCTCCAGGCTGTGCGCCATTCCAAAGTTCCAGTTGCATTGCTTGACCTCAAGACACCCGCCAGTCTTTCCGCCCTCGACTATCTGGAGGTTATACCCAAGATCCAAGATTTGGTAGAGATGGGGTTAGTTATCCTTCCCGACACATTGCCGGGTTCACCAGCCATTCCCTTATTTCTGGCAGGTTCCCCAGATTGGGCGCCCGCTCGCGCCGCCGCTGATAGCCGCCAGGCTGCTCAAGCTTTCGGAATACCCCCCAGCGATATGCTTTTCGCCCCACATCTCCCAATCAGCCCCCTACCTGGATATTCACTCGTCTTCACACCTCTCGATACCTCTCAGCCGGCGCGCTGGCGAGGAATAACACTCATACCATTGCCGATACCCGGGAGAGATCAACCCGCCACGCCCGAAGGTCTAGGCCTGGAAATGCGCCTAGTCTTGCTGGAGACAGCTTTATTTGCCTCAGAACAACCCCATCATGTGCCCCTGCTGGTCTTGGGCGGTAGCCTGCCTGACAGCGCCTTTGGTGACCCGCAAGCCGCCGAAGCCACCTTGCGCTACATCGCTGCTCATCCCTGGATGCAGCCACTCACCGTTGCTGATTTACACACCCTCTCGCCCACCTCCTCAGCTCCCCTACCCCCGAGTTCCCCTGCTCCACTCCTCCCCAACTACCTAAAGCTCTTATCCCCGAGCTGCGTCACTCCCCCGCTTCCTGGCTCATGTAAGTCTAGCGGTGCTCCCTTCTACCTGGCTGCCTGGCAGCACACACTTGCCCTGGACTCGCCCCTGCCGCCCGAGCCTGCTCAGCTCCCTGCCCTGCGTGCCAGCTATGCTGGCCAGGTCGGACTCCTGCTAGCAGCTGCCAAATGGGCTGAGCGACCTTCTCCACGCGCCGATTGTCTTACCGATCCTGACCTGGATGGACGGTATGAGTGCGTCCTGGCTTCTGATACGTTTCTTGCCATTTTCGATGACTATGGAGGCCGGCTACTTGTTATGTACACTCGCACTTCTGATGGATTTCACCAGCTGATCGCTCCTACCTCGCAGTTCATTGTCGGATTGGCTGACGCTTCTACCTGGGATCTTTCAGCCAACGATGGCGCTGACCCGGGCGGCATTCAAGGTGCATTTGCTGATAGCTCCCCACCTTGGGAGCCTTACCAGGCAAATATCACCTCTAATAGCCTGTCTTACACCTCCCCCGACCGGCGCCTCTCCAAAACCTTCATTCTTACGCCGCACGGTTTGCGCGTCGATTACCGTTCCTCAGATCCGCTCCAAATTCAGATTCCTGTTGCTATCGACCCCTGGGAGCGTTTTAGGCCTGGCTGGGGTTATAACTACTCAGGCGAGTTCACCTCTGCCGGTTGGTCCTGGCAATTAGCTGGTGGTCCGCGAGTTGAGGTGCGCACCTCGGGAGACCTCACTGCTAATCCCTTCACCGAATCCCGCCCAAGCCTGAGCCGTGTCGAGGACCCTAATTTCCCTTACCCCCGTGGACATTACCTCCCCTTCCCCATCGCTCTGGTCGAAATCCAGTCGCAAGGGGATTTCTCTGTTGAGTTCTTGGTTTCGATAGCCCCGCAACCAATTGTCAGCAAACAGAGGTAAATTCTCAGTGGCTTCTTATCATAAAGCGGATAAAATATCTTATGTGCCGAAATATCAAACGTTTACGCATTCCGTCCGGATCCCCTTCAGACGATGAGATCCGCGCAGCTGCTATGCAATTCGTCCGTAAAGTGAGCGGCTATCGCGCCCCATCTCACCGCAACCAGGCTGTCTTTGAGCGTGCAGTTGACGAGATCGCAGCCGCCACGCGCACCCTGCTTGAGAACCTATCGATAGGAAACCAATAGTATATGATGATTATCCTCGCCCTACTTGGCGCCGCTTTACTCGCCTTCGGCCGCAAACTTTTCTGGCTGCTGGTCGCCGTAATTGGTTTTGTGGTCAGTTTTTACCTGAGCAGTCAATTTTTTGGCGACCAGCCAGGCTGGTTGATCCTCGTGATCGCCCTGGTTGCTGGGGGACTGGGGGCAGTATTGGCGCTCTTTCTTCAGCAATTGGCACTCGGCTTGGCTGGGTTCCTGGGGGGAGGCTATCTCACCCTCCAGCTGATGGCATTCGTTGGTTGGGGGAGTGGTGGATTTTCATGGCTGCCTTTTATCCTCGGCGGTATCCTCGGAGCGATCCTGGTAGCTGCGGTCTTTGAGTGGGCCTTGATCGTCCTGTCCTCATTAATCGGGTCAATCCTGATTATCCAGGCCTTTGCACCGCGCCAGGACTCGGCCAATCCAGTCTTCTTTGTTCTGCTGATCGTCGGCATCGTCATTCAAGCAATCCAGATGCGCAGCTCGAGAAAAGTTTAGGATGTCCAAACTTTAGATCGTTCAAACATTGCATTGACCAATTCCATTCCAGATGTTCTCAACCCTAATCTTCGATCATGCTATCCTGGTGGTAAACATCTTACCAGTCGCCATGCGCCAGTTCACCCAATTGGGATTCACGGTCACGTCGGGCGGTGTCCATGCCGGCGGCCTTACCCATAACGCTCTGATCGCATTCGCCGATGGGGCATACCTGGAATTGCTCGCTACTACCCGGCGTTCGACTGCAACCCTCTTGAAGGTTCTCCATTTCACCCGCCTGTTGAGATTCTATGCTCCTGCTCGCAGCTCGATCGGCAAGCGCCTATTGACCAATGTTGCCAACGGCAATGGCCTGAATGATTTCGCCCTGCTCTCCCAGGACCTGGACCAAGATTTATCTGCCATCCAACAGCGGGGTCTCACCCTGGAAGGCCCGCAGCCCGGTGGTCGCCGGCGCCTGGATGGGCAGCAGGTCTCCTGGCGCACTGCCGTCCCACCGACCATCGACCTCCCCTTCCTGATCGACGACGTCACCCCGCGCCCCTCGCGCGTCCCCGGCGGAGATGCCCAGCGACATGCCAACGCAGTGAGCGGCGTCGCCGGGATCATGGTCGCCGTGCCCGACCTGGGAAAGAGTGCGGCGCGCTATCGGGCCCTGCTTGAGGTTGACCCTCAGGAACCATCCCAATTTCCCCTACCCGGGGCGCGCTCGATTGATTTTGCACTCGGATCGACGATCCTGACCCTATTAGAACCAGCCAGGGGAAATGCGACCTTGCGCAAATCTCTCGCCGCCCGTTCCACTCGCCCTCTGGCAATCTGGCTCCAGGTCACCTCGCCGGAAGGCTCCACCCAGATCGCCTTGACTTGCCTCCAGGGGCGGGGCGTCACCCTTTCGCGTTCCAACCCATATTCATGATCCTTACTCCTGATTTTGACTTAAAAATCGGTATAATTAATTAGAATTCGGATTCAACAGAGGACGATACCAGAAGGTGGTGGATTGAATAAATTTCTGGTCGCAGCACCAAAGGATTTTATTAATTGGCTGAGCCTGCTGATGTCCCAAAAATCAGCCCTTTCCATTCAAACCGGTCGTAATCAGACCAAAGCAACGAAGACACTTTCCGATATAATATCGATCGGGTGGGGAACCAATATAGACGCTAACCAGGCACTCAGTAAGCCAAATATTCTATTCCGTTTGAGCCAGCCATTGGTCAGGCATCGCTGGTGGGTTTTTGCGATCCTGGTGTTGATCATCACCGTCTTCGAAGCCTTCGAACATCCCCTGGCCACCCACACCCTTAACTCGATATTCTGGGTGGAGGTATTACTCTTCATCGGTATGTTATTAATAGTAGCCATCCTGCTGGAAGCGCTCTGGCGCGCCTTCGAAGAAAAAGACGATTTGATGAAAAAACTGGATGTCAGACACAAGCTGAGTCTGCGCCTCTCAGCCATTCAGGATTGGGATGAACTGACTACTTCTATCGTTCAATTCCCTGCCTCGATCGTGCCTCTTTTCAACGCCTCCCTATTCTTGTACCGTGAGGAAATCGAACAGTTCGAACTGTTAACCCAGCTCAAATCCTCTGACCCATCCCCTTGTTCGGGATTAACGGATAATTCTGGTTTATGCTCGGCCTGCACCCTGGAGAAACCATTCAGCTTACATACCCTTGATGCCTGCTACGGAAAAGACTCATTCCAAAATGGCGATCTCTCTGAAAATTATTGCCTGCCATTGATCTATGGCGACGCGCCCCTGGCCGTGCTCCAGCTCTGCTTACCGCAGCGAGCTTCGCTGACAGCGGAACAAACTGGCCTGTTAAATAGTATTGGGCTGGAAATGGCCGTAGCACTCGCTGCCGCTAAAAGCCAACGCTCTCGCGAAGCGTTGACTCTAGCTGGGGCGGCAGATGCCGAGCGGCGTGGCCTGGCGCGTGACTTGCATGACACCCTCGCCCAAAATCTCTCTTATTTGCGTCTCAAGCTCGAGTAAGCTGCCACCGATGGGGACCAAGCCAGAAGCTCGGTCAGATTGGCGGATCAGGAAAAAAAGAGCGCGGTTGCCAATGAATCATACGAACTGGTGCGCGGGACACTGGCAACTCTCTACCCCGAGAATTACTCCCACCTGGACAATCTCTTGCTCGATCACGGCGAGATGGTCAGCTAACGGGCCGGTTTTAAGGTGCATTTAACCTCCCACGGGGAGCCAGTCGCGCTGGATCCCAAGGTATTGCGGCAGATCTTCTTCATTTTCCGGGAAGGGCTGAGTAACGTCGAAAAACATGCCCGCGCCGGCCGCGTTCAGGTCGATCTCCTATGGGGTACAAATGACTTAACCCTGCGCATCCAGGATGATGGACAGGGTTTCGATGTGCTCACTATCCAGAAAGATGGGCATCTTGGTCTGGATTTCATGCAACAACGCGTCCAAGAATTAAACGGACATTTCTCAATCCACTCAACGCCAGGGATAGGCACGGAATTGATCATCCAGATACCGATCCTCGTCTCATGGAGATCATCATCGTCGACGATCACGTCCTTTTCCGCGAAGGCCAGGTAGGTCTCTTTATGTCACAACCCGATTTTGAAGTCGTTGGTCAGGCCAGCACAGTCCAGGAGGCGATCGATCTGGCGGCAGAACTCAGCCCCGACCTGATCCTGATGGATTTTGGGCTGCCCGATGGCACGGGATTGGACGCGACCAAAGCCATCCTGGCAGTCAAGCCGGATATTAAAATTGTGTTTCTCACCGTCTACGAGGCAGACGAAAACCTGATTGCCGCCGTTCGCAGCGGCGCTAAGGGCTATCTGCTGAAAAACGTACCGATGACCAAGCTGTTGGCAGCTTTGCATTCAGTTGTGCGCGGCGAAGCAGCTCTCTCCCGCGCCATGACCAGCCGCATCATGGCAGAGCTCACCCGGACAGGCTATTCAACCACTGCCAATCCAGCTGCCTTCAAGAAGCTCTCTTCCCGCGAGATTGAAATCCTGCGCTTGATCGTCACTGGCGCTTCCAATCGCGAGATCGCTTCCCGGCTCTTCATCGCCGAAAACACAGTTAAACACCATGTCCACAACATCCTCAAGAAACTTGATGTCGAAAATCGCCACCAGGCAGAAAAATTCGCTAAACAGAACGGGCTTGACTAGTTAGTACTTAATTTCACAAGTCGATCACAATTTATTAACCCAAGGGTTAACTCAAATCACGATAGGCCATCCAAAAAGATGGTCATTTTTTAATTCCTGATGGACTATTCCGAACCATATACAGTACTTATTTCCTATTGTATTCTATTAGTGCACAAAATCTCGATCTTGCCCTAGCTGGCCTGGTGTTAAATTCATGACGATCAAATGCATACTCGTTTGCGCCCGGCAAATGCTCTTGGCCGCCGCCCTGGAAAACCTGCTGGCCCAACTCGGTGGTCTGAAGGTGGTCGAAATCGTGGACGACAATGAGGCAGTCCTCCAGGAGGC
>DATDRM010000345.1:0-5720 GCA_035291705.1 Anaerolineales bacterium | reverse complement strand
GTTATAACCGGAAGCGCGCCGCCAGATGTCCGGCCAGTTTTGACGAATGGTACCGCCGTAATGCTCGCGAATTTGGATGGCTGCCTGGTAAAAAGCAGATTCAAGGTTGAAGTTCAGGCTCGCTCGTCTGTGTGCTTCTTGTAACGTTATCGGCTCAAAAGTTGCCTGGGATCCATCTGCCAGGATAACTTCTGCGGAGAGCAGGTGGTCAGCAGCCATCCCATACAAGATCGAGTGCGCCCCGCTGGCATTGTTGGCCAGGACACCGCCCAGGGTGGCGCGCTCGGCGGATGCCGGATCGGGGCCAAAATGCAAGCCAAAACGTGCTGCTGCTTTGTTTAAGGTGGCCAGGATAACTCCTGGCTCAACAGTAGCCGATCTATCTTCCGGATTTATCTCGACCTGGCGGTGCAGGTAGCGGGAGCAGTCCAGGATGAGTGCCGGTCCGATGGCCTGGCCGGCCAGGCTGGAGCCGGCGCCGCGCGCCAGAACTGGAACCTTATAAGCAGCAGTGATCTCGACACAAGCTGTTAATTCATCTAGCGTACGAGGAAAGGCAACCCCTAACGGTTCGATCTGGTAGATGGAGGCGTCGGTACTATAAAGGATGCGCGTCGGCTGGTCGAAGCGCACTTCTCCAGTGATGGCCTTATTAAGAGCATTATTCAGCAAGGTATTGTCCATTTATTTTCATAACTATACCGTATCTGATGCCTGGATGCAATCTATCGAGCAGCGATCTCAGGTTGAGGATTGCCACATTGACGCAACTTTTGAATTGGGATACACTAACCGAACTACGGCCGACTGCCCATGACTTATACCACCAGCAGTCGGCGGTTATCCGTATACTGTTCAGATGTTCAAGGAGAATTAATCGACTATGAGCATCAGCCAGCTCGCCAGGTCAATTTCTGACTCGCCGACATTGAGGCTCAATGAAGAAGCTCGCCTATTGCGCGAAATGGGACGACCGGTGATCCATTTAGGGATCGGCGAACCGAGGAACAAAGCTCCAATCACTGCTATCCTGAGCTCTGCTGCTAAGTTGAATTACGGAGAGGTTAAATACACCCCAACCGATGGCACGCCATCCTTGAAGAAAGCGATCATCCGTTATACAGAAGAGAATTACAACAAAGTCGTTGCCCCCGAGAATATTATTGTCACAAGCGGAGCGAAGCAATCGCTATTTAACGTGCTATACAGCATCATTAACCCGCAAGATGAGGTGATCATCCTGGCTCCCTATTGGGTTAGCTATCCTGAAATGGTGAAAATGGTTTCCGGCGTGCCAGTGATCATTGCTTCGAAGGACGGAAGCTTCTATCCCAGGATGGAGGATATTTTAGAGGCGGTCAGTTCTTACACCAAGGCGATCATCGTTAATAGCCCAAACAACCCTTCTGGAGCAGTCTTTCCAAAAGGATTCATTGGCGAGATCGTCGAATTCTGTGAGCGCAAAGGTATTTACCTCATCATGGATGATATCTACCACAAGCTCGTCTTCGATGGGGTTGTCGCCGTGCCTGCATACCAATTCACGCAGAATGATATCGAATCCACGAAGCTGATCGTTGTGAATGGGGTATCGAAACTGTATGGGATGACTGGATTTCGCATCGGGTGGTTGATCGCCAGCCGCAAGCTGGTCGAAGTGATGACGAACGTCCAGGCTCAGATCACCTCCTGTCCCGCAGAAGTCTTACAGGCAGCTGCCGAAGGCGCCTTGAATGGGATGCAAAGCTATGTAGAGAGCTTACGATTGACCATCGAGAACAACCGCAATGTGGTTATGCAGGAACTGAAAACCTTTAAGGGTATCCGGGTTGTCAAGCCGGAAGGTACATTCTATTGCCTGCCTGATTTCAGGGCATATCGCAGCAACTCCGTTGAGCTGGCAGAATTCTTACTAAAAAAAGCACTTGTTGTAACCGTGCCGGGTAAGGAGTTCGGGATGGAAGGTCACCTGCGGTTGAGCTATGCCGGCAGCGTTAAGGATATTACCGAAGGCATTGCCAGGATGAAATGGGCTCTTGATCCCGCCTCCCCGAAGGAAATCTACCTTGGAGATCGAAAGTTGATCAGGGATTGGCTTTGAATAACTTGTTGAATATCAAGACTCCTGCAGAAAACCAGGCTTCGGTGCTTAAGAGCGATTTCGGTCTTGAGAACCATGGCCTGACAAATTTACGCCTTGCCTACTGGAATCTGCCCCCAGAGGCGCTGTATGAGGAGATCGTTTTTCGCATGGAGGGAACCATTTCCCAGCAAGGTCCAATCGTCGTCAATACGGGCAAACACACCGCCAGGGCAGCCAGTGATAAATTTATTGTCCAGGAACCAACCACGCAAGATAAAATTTGGTGGGGGCAATACAACCGGCCATTTAGTCCAGAGAAGTTTGACGAGTTATATGCTCGGTTGCAGGGCTATCTCCAGGGGAGAGACCTGTTCATTCAGGACTGCTATGGCGGTGCAGACCCACGCTATCAAATGCCGATTCGGATCGTTACTGAATTTGCCTGGCACAGCCTGTTCGCTAGGAATATGTTTGTGTTGCCAGCGTCGATAGAAGAGTATCGCTATCATGTCCCCGATTTCACGGTCGTCTGTGCCCCATTTTTTAAAGCTTTTCCTTCAATCGATGGAACTCCAGCTCAAACATTTATTGTCCTCAATTTTGATCAACGCTTATGCATCATTGGTAACACGGCCTATGGGGGAGAGATCAAAAAATCAATATTTACCGTTCTGAATTACTTGCTTCCATTAGAGGGGATCATGCCGATGCACTGTTCGGCCAACATAGGCAAGGGGGGTGACGTGGCTTTGTTCTTTGGACTTTCTGGAACAGGGAAGACCACCCTATCCGCCGACCCTGGAAGAAGTTTAATTGGTGATGATGAACACGGCTGGAGCGATGAAGGTATCTTCAATTTCGAAGATGGTTGTTATGCCAAAGTGATCCAACTTTCACCCTCTGCCGAACCGCAAATTTACGCCTGTACCCGCAAGTTTGGAACTATCCTCGAGAACGTGGTGTTCGACCCGGTGAGTCGTGTTACCGATCTGGATGACGACTCTATAACAGAGAACACCCGCGCATCCTATCCGCTCAATTACATCGAGAATGCGGTTCCGGAAAAGATTGGCAGCCATCCCAAGAATATCATTCTGCTCACCTGCGATGCCTCTGGGGTGATGCCTCCGATCGCTCGCCTATCCATTGAGCAAGTACTTTATCACTTTATCTCTGGTTACACCTCCAAGGTAGCCGGTACCGAGATTGGGCTGGGAAAAGAGCCGGAGATCACCTTTAGCGCTTGTTTTGGTGCACCATTTATGGTTCACAACCCGGGTTTTTACGCCGACTTATTAAAGCATAAAATTATCCGGCATGGAGTGAACTGCTGGTTACTCAACACAGGTTGGGTAGGTGGCACTTACGGGATTGGTAAACGGATCAGCATTCACGATACACGAGCGATGCTCAACGCAGCTCTCGACGGATTGCTTTCTAATGTGGATTCTTTTATCGACCCGGTATTTGGATTCCAGGTTCCAAAGTCTTGTCCAGGTGTGAATGATAAAGTGTTAAATCCTGCCTTAGCCTGGCCGACTCAAGAGATTTACATGCAAAAATATCACGAACTGGCCTCGCGATTCAACGATAATTTTAAGAAATTTGCAGACGAATGCCCCCCCGAAGTGAGTGAGGCTGGCCCCCGTATCTGATCAAAGTGCCCATGCGAGCATAATCCCCAAGATAGCGATAATGACCCCCAGGTGGAGGAGGAAATTTGTGGCCGCGAACCAGCCCGCCGATGGGAAGAATTGCAGGATAGCATTAGTCAATACCAATAGAATACCGATCAAAGGCAGTAAACCCTTGCGGTGAGCCAAAAAGTCCGATGCAGCATCCAGGATTTGATTGAATTTTTTCAACATTATGTTTCGAATTTGGTCATGATTTCGGTTTCATATAATCTTGGTATCGCGTCAGGAGGCGAGCAGGAAGCCCGCCTCGGATGAAAACCCCTCCTTGGCGGTGTTCAATATAATCCACTTGACCTTGTTCGTGAAAAATGGAGATCAATCCGCCCTCTTCATAAGGCAAAAGCACTGTTAGCTGAACAAAATTCTCAAAGAGTTGTTCGCTTACCGCCTGGAGAAGGTCAGTAACACCTTCCCCCGTCAATGCTGATATTGCTACTGCATGGGGGAAATTGGCCAATGTCTGGCGCGCTTTTTCGGGATTAGATAATTGATCGATTTTATTCAAGGCTATCACGACCGGAATATGGTCTGCTTCGATTTCTTTTAATGTTTGGTATACTGCCTTCGCCTGAGCCAGGGCGTTAATGTGGGTAATATCCACGATATGTAGCAATAAATCAGCTTCTGCGATTTCTTCAAGCGTGGCGCGGAATGCGGCAACTAAAGTAGTCGGTAATTTCTGGATAAATCCCACCGTGTCGGTAAACAAAGCTAAATGCCCTCCTGTTAGCTCCACCCGCCGAGTCGTTGGATCCAGTGTAGCGAAAAGCTGATCGGCGACATACACATCCGCATCTGAAAGCTGGTTGAGCAAGGTGGATTTTCCTGCATTGGTATAACCGACCAGCGCGATCACCGGGATGCGTGACTGTTTGCGACGAATGCGATATTGCTGTCGGTGGATGCGTACTTTTTCCAGCTGCTCTTTCAAGGTACTAATCCGCCGGCGAATGTCACGGCGGTCAACCTCCAGCTGCGTTTCACCAGGGCCACGCAAACCCACACCGCCTATGCCTCCAGCACGTCCACCACCTCCCCCTGCCTGCCGAGCAAGATGAGTCCAGGCCCGCGTCAAGCGTGGTAAACGATATTCGTATTGGGCTAACTCTACTTGTAACGCGCCTTCGCTCGTATTTGCATGTTGGGCAAAGATATCGAGGATCAAAGCTGTCCGATCCAGGACACGAATATTATCGCCAAAAGTTTGTTCCAATTCCCGCAAATGACGTGGCGATAATTCTTCATCGAAAAGAACTACATCAGCCTGGACTTCCTCAATCAGAGCTTTGACTTCCTCGACTTTCCCGGTGCCGATAAAGGTTTTCGGGTTGGGGGACTCCAGACGTTGAGATGCTTGACCCACAATATCCAATCCGGCAGTATTGGCAAGCAAGCTCAGTTCAGTCAGTGAGTCCTCAAGCGCAAGGTATCCGTCAGACTGACGGAGTTCGACGCCGACTAAGAAAGCGCGCTCGCGTGGTGATATAGTCGGTTCAGGTGTTTTTGAGGGCATAAGATACTGTTAGCGGATTAAATCCAGCTTACTGGTTTGAGGATTTGCCTTGTATTAACCACTTCACAAGGGTATCCCCGACAACTTGGAGGCTTTCACTGGAAACCTTATCGATTGTATCAGCTGTGGTATGCCAATATGGATAGTCGAAGTCAATCAGATCCACCGCAGGTATACCGGCTCGGACGAAGGGTATGTGGTCGTCCAGAAGGCGATGTTTTTGAGATTGGATAAACTGGTCGGTGTATCCCAGAAAAGCTGCTTGGGTCCAGATGGCTTTTGATAGTTCTTGGTCTGAGTTCTGTTCATAGTGTATATTCAGATTTGAGTCTCCGATCATATCAATGATCACGACTGCGTCAGGGCGACTATCCAAATTATCTACAAAGGCTCTGGAGCCTAATATCCAGTCCCATCCCTCAATATT
>DATDRM010000344.1:0-12382 GCA_035291705.1 Anaerolineales bacterium | reverse complement strand
CTGGATGAGCGTTGGAATATCATGAGTGTCGGTTGGAGAGATCATTGTCCCCGGATCTATTTCGGCCTTAGAACATCCTTCCAGGAATGAAGTCAGAGCAGCCGCTCCACCCAGGGCTATGCTAATGCGCAGAAAGTCTCTTCGACTTAAAATTGAATTGGAAGCTGGCTTTGCCACTATTCTCTTCCTTCCGGACACACATATCCATACAAACAGTAGGATTTGGATTAAAGGTAGCAGGGATTATACAGTATGAATTGATTCGGGATGATACTAATGACTAAAACCGAGATGCTCCGACTTTTGGTGTATTCTGTTTTCATGGTGGTGTGAGTGTTCGTGTTACACATACCAAATCGGTATATACTATTATCAGGCGTGAACTACGAATCTGAACACAAGCTCGCCTGGTACTTGAATATTACTCCCAATTACTTCAGATTGCGCTCATCCCGATATCAAAGGAGTATAGCCCATGATCCCTAAAAAGCCATTTGGACGGACCAGACATGAGAGCACACGTGTCCTCTTCGGAGGAGCAGCGCTGTATGCAGTCACGCAAGTCGAAGCAGATGCGACCCTTGATTTGTTGCTCGAGCATGGCATCAATCATATCGACACCGCTGCCAGCTATGGTGAGTCAGAGCGACGCATCGGCCCTTGGATGAAGCACTACCGGGACCAGTTCTTCCTGGCGACGAAGACTGAAGCGCGCACTCGTCAGGCCGCACGCGAATCCCTGCTGAGGTCTCTGGAGTTGCTACAAACGGACCATGTCGACCTGTTCCAGATCCACAATCTTTCGACACAGGAAGAATGGGAGGTCGCCATGGGACTCAGCGGGGCATTGGAAGCATTCATCGAAGCTCGTGAACAAGGATTGGTCCGCTTTATCGGTGTTACGGGTCACGGAACTGAGATCCCCCGCCTGCACAAAAGCGCCCTGGAGCGCTTCGATTTTGACTCGGTGCTGCTCCCGTACAATTATCCGATGATGCAAAATCCAAGGTATGCGGCGGACGTAAAGGAGCTTTTCAGGGTCTGCGCGGAGCGGAATGTTGCGATCCAGACGATCAAATCGATCACCCGTGCAGCATGGGGCGACCGTCCGCAAACTCGCAGCACCTGGTATGAGCCCCTCGAGGATCAAGCAGACATCGACCTCGCCGTCCATTGGGTGCTTGGGGAACCGGCGGTCTTTTTGAACAGCGTTGCCGACATCCATCTCCTGCCCATAGTATTGGATGCTGCCCAACGATTCCAGCGCAAGCCTGCGGATGACGAGATGAAGGGCCTGGCTGCCAGAGCGAGCATGAAGCCTTTGTTTGAATGAAACCATAATAGAGTAAAATAACAGTATCAAGACCTTAAATACCCCAAAATTGGAGGAATTTTTATGATCGCTCAAAACACTGCCAGCTCGGCTTTACCCGCACGTCCGACCTTAATCGCCTTTGGCACTTTCATTCTTGTAGGTGGAGGCGCCTCGGTTGCCATTCGCATGACCTACGCGGAATTAGCGCCTTTCTGGGCGGCGGCTTCCCGTTTTGCTCTTGCCGCGCTCGTATTTTGGGGGCTTGCTTATTTTCGTAAGATTCAAATTCCGAAAGGGCGCGCTTTGTTGGGTGCTTTGGTATTCGGAACCTTGACTGTAGGTTTGGCTTTTACTCTAATCGCCTGGGGTTTGGTGGCTACCCCGGCCAGCCTTTACCAAATATTGATGGCGATGGTGCCTCTTCTGACATTGTTTCTTTCTGCTCTACACGGGGTCGAAAGGATCAACGTCCGAGGCTTGTTTGGCTCGTTACTGGCAATTGTTGGGATTGCAATTACGGTTGGTGGGGCTTCAGGTGCCCATATTTCTCTATCGCATATCGCCGCGATTATCCTTGCCGCGGTTTTTGTGGCTGAAGGTGGGGTGCTGATCAAGAAATTTCCCCCTAATCCCCCAATCATGACGAATGCGATTGGTATGACGGTAGGCGCGATCATCCTGGGAACCGTATCGCTGGTCAGGGGGGAGGAATGGAAGCTCCCTGCTCAAACCAACACCTTGCTCGCATTTATCTACCTGGTTATTTTCGTTACAATTATCGCTTTTCTACTTTACATGTTCGTATTGGGGAAATGGACCGCATCAGGAACGTCCTACGGATTTGTGATCATACCCCTTGTTACCATTGTCGTAGCATCCACATTGGCTGGAGAGGAAATCAGGTTGAACTTCCTGATCGGGGGAGTTTTTGTATTGGCGGGTGTGCTCGTAGGTGCCCTGATACCTTCGAAAAAGAGGCCCGCGCCGCAAGCGGAATGTCAGGAACGATCTGGGCAAGTTTTACCGCGCTGTGTTTAGTCAGGCGGCCCTCTTCGGAGATAGGGTGCACACCAAGTCGCGATTTATTGCATTTCTGCGAGCCATAAACGTCGGCGGTCATACCGTCAAGATGGACTACTTGCGCCAACTCTTCGAGGCCTTAGGCTTCTCAAGCGTCGAGACTTTTATTGCGAGCGGTAATGTCCTTTTTGAGACGCCATCGACGGATGCAAAGTCCCTCGAAAAGAAAATCGAGAACCAGCTGCGTGAAGCACTGGGTTATGATGTGGCCACATTTATCAGGACTGATACAGAATTATCTGATATCGCGAATTACGAACCATTCCACCAGTCTGATCTGGTTGCGGCCGCGGCGCTTAACATTGCCTTCCTGGCCGACGCGCTCGACGACGAGGCCAAGCGAAAGCTGATGGCGTTGAGAACGGAAATCGACGATTTCCGTGTTCATGAACGTGAGATATACTGGTTGTGTCGCACGAAGCAAAGCGAATCCACCTTTTCAAACGCGGTCCTTGAGAAGACGCTTGGCAGGCGATCAACGCTGCGCGGGGTAAACACAGTCAAAAAGGTAGCCGCAAAATACTCAGCCTCCGAGCGTTGAGGCCAACCTGTGCTATGTTATTCACGCCGCCTGACCTACGCGTGAACCCGACTACGCGGAGCGTAGCAGAGCACGGCAGGTTACCTGCCTCGTTTGGCGGCTCGCTTGCGAGTTCAAGCCACACGAAGGAGATCCGACGATGCCGAATCCACTCGTTCAAGCCTTGATCGCCCACTTTGACAGTGTGTTTGAGGGGCCAAATGGTGACTATCCAGCGGTGCTGGAAGCACTCAGCGGCATATCAGTGACTCAAGCGCTGTGGAAGCCTCTGCCCAAGCAGAATTCAATCTGGCAAATCGTGGAGCACTTGATAGCGTCCAAAGAGTGGCAGATCGATATGTTGAAGCAAGGCCAGGCTGCTTCACCGGTGTGGACCGATCATTCCGGCGATGAGATCGAATGGCAAGCTGCCCTCGGTCAGCTCCGAGACGCCCATCATCGGCTCAAGCTGGCGCTGGCGCAAGTTTCCGAAGATGAGCTCCTAACGATCCCCGTGGCAGAATGGAACCGGACTTTACTAGAACTCATTCTTTCTTCGGGGCCGGCTCATGAAGCGCACCATGCTGGTCAGATCGACTATCTCAAAGGCTTACAAGCTAAGTGACCAGGTCGCTGGCATACAACCTGCTGGGAGTTCCAACCGCGCGCCTTGAGGCTGAACTTGGCGGTAATTTAGCAAGGAGTCTTGCTAGCTGCGCTCGGTGGCTGAGGCGGATTATTGGGCTGCCATACCACCAGCAAAGGTCGGACGAAAGTGAAGATCGATTGGGATAGCGTCAAAAAACAAACGCTGTGGAGCTACGAAGACTTGATTAGGAAGCTCCTCAGTGTTCTTGCCTATGGCTTCGTGCAGGAACACTACAACCATACAATGCAAGAAGCCCAGTTATACGCTAAGAAAATACGGCGAGGTTACCTGCAAGACCAGGGTGACATGGCGGCCTATATCGACAGCATTGCCACCCACCTCGAAAAGTTAGAGACGCGGGGGATCGGAACTTACTCAAAACTCGTTCAGCAAGTCGCAAACCGGGAGGATTGCATGGCTTTCCTTCAGCGGTCCGATTTCGACTTTGACCAGCTCATCCAGGCCCTCAATTACCTCATGCGCTGGGTTTTACCCTTCAAAACTCCGTTGCGCGAGTTTATCGATGTTGGTAATGATATAGATGCCAGGTATCTGGAGACGCTGAAAAAGCTGAGAATGGGATCGAATCTGGATCTCCTGGAAGCCGCTCGGACGGAAGCAGGAAGGGTTCAGCTCTCAAGCGCTACTGGAATACCAATAGCTTTTGTTATCGCCCTGGTGCATAAGGTAGACATTTCGCGTCTGGCTTATGTGCGTGGCAAAACTGTCAAGCATCTCTGCGGAGGTGGATACGATTCTTTAGAAAAGATCGCCAGCGCCGATTTTGCAGAGATGGAAGAAAAGATGGATGCCTATTACCGAACGCTGGGCAAAGGCCTGGCCGATTTCAGGGCCGTGATTCCCTTATCGTGGATGATCGGGGGCGCGAAGATACTGCCGCGAGTGGTGATTGAAGATTGATCTGGCGGATTATTATGGCCATCAAAGGTATGGTTGGCAGGGCGACTTGGCTGCTATTTATCATTTTTGAGAGGTAAAAGCGGGCTAAATCCAGGCAATTGGTTGATAGAATCAGATAAATAGGGAGGTGGACAATGAAAACACCATTCAAGCGTTTCTTGCTTTTTGCCGTGATGCTCTGCCTGGTTGCGCTTGCCTGCCAGACACTTGGAATTTCCCCCCGACCTGAAAATGAAGGGCCGCAAAGCACGATCTATGTCCAGCAGACCCAGCTGGCTGAAAAAGGGATCCCTACTCAGGAGGGGATCAAGCCGACTGCAGAACCGGGAGGGGAACTGCCTACTGTACCGGCAGAGGGGCAACCTCCTTTACCAGGCATGGACCTGCCGGTTGAGCCGGGGATGGAAACAAACTTCGAGTTCCTGGGACAGATCGGGGGCAGCGCCTATGCGGTCGCTGTGTATGGCGATATTGCCTACCTGGGACAGGGGCCACGCCTGGTAAGTTTAGATGTTTCAACGCCCGCTGCGCCAAAGCTGATCGGGCAGAGCCAAGTCCTGCCGGGCATCGTGCTGGGCGCCCAGCTGGCTGGGAAGTACGCCTACGTTGCAATCCGTTATGGCGGTCTGCATATCCTCGATATTAGCAATCCCGCCCATCCGGCGCTAGTCAGCTCCATAGAACCGAAAACACCGGGCTGCCAGGCAGTTGCACTTAAAGATAACCGGGCATATCTGGCCTGCAATCCGAGCGGGCTGTATATCGTGGACATCTCGTCTCCCCAAAATCCGGTCGAGTTGAGCAGCGGAAGTGTCCCCGGCACAATGTTATCTATTGCCGTGGTTGGAAATTATGCCTACCTGGTTGACGTCAACAGCCAGGGTTTGTTGGCGGTGGATGTCTCAAATCCTGAAAGCCCGCAAAAGGTGGGGATGTTCACCTTGATGGACGTTCCCGACCCTCGCCATGAAAGTTACAGCTTTTCCAGCGTGCGCGTCTGCGGCGAATATCTCTGCCTCGCAGCAGTACAGGATGGGCTGGTCGTGGTAGATATTTCCAACCCGGCCCAACCCGCCTTCGCCGGCAGGTCTGATACCCAGGTTGCCTCGGGGTTGGCGGTGGATGGGAGCCTGGTTTACCTCGTGGACGATTTGGACGGCCTACACGTCCTTGATGTTTCCAGGCCTGTCGAACCCGCACAGATTGGCGTGATGCCCACCAGCGTCGGCGGGTTTGAGTTCACAGTTGAGGAGACCTCCGAACGAGGAGTGTTCGCGTTAGGCAAGACGCTCTACATCACCGACCAGGCTTACGGACTCACGATCGTCGATGTCAGCCAGCCTGGCAGCCCGGTACGGATCGGTCACTATGAGACGCCCGTTCCAGACTGGCTGTTTGGGATTAAAGCGCAGGGCGATTACGCCTATGTCATTGGCCGGACCAGCGGCTTCCGGGTGGTGAACATCGCCGACCCCGGCCGGCTGGCTGAGGTGAGCTACGACAACAGCCGCAAGGATCTAAATCTCCAGGTGCCCAGTGGCCTGGAGGTGGTTGGCGAATATGCTTTTATTTCAGATTCAAACTACCCTTTCCATGTTTATAATATTTCAGACCCGTCTAAACCCGTCCAGGTGGGCGCCGTTTCAGACTTCGCGGCTTCCGATGGCGCGCATGATATCGCCATATCAGGAAATACGGCCTACCTGTCCGGCTGGGGAGGCAATGATGCCTTTTATCCCGGGCAAGGGTTGTGGACTATCGATATCTCAAATCCCAACGATCCACAAGCCGCCGGATTTGTTGATGTTCCGAATGAACGCTGGTCGCTGGCAGTAAGTGGCTCGACCCTTTTTGCCCTGGATGGCGGCATTGACGAGGAGCAAAGCGAACCGCTCGCCCTGCGCGCCTTCGATCTGGCGGACCCCCTCCACCCAGCCGAAGTAGAAAAAATCCCCATGCTGGGAATGATGCCATTAATGCCCTCCGGGATTCTCGCGGCCGGTGAGCAGCTGTTTGCCAGCCTGCCGCCGCCCATGGGCGTCAAGACCTTTGATATATCCAACCCGTTAAAACCGGTCGAAGTGGCTGCGGCTCCTATGGTCTTTGCCAACAGTCCCGGTTTGACGAAGGCCGGCAGCTACCTGTTCGTTAGCGGGTTGATGGCCTACGATGTCGCCGATTTGAGCCAACCAAAGATAGCCGGGGTGGTTCAAGGCGTGTACGGCACCTGGGCCTGTGACGTCGTCAATGACATCGTCTATATCGTCACCCAGATGCAGGGTCTGTATATCTACCGCTTCAAACCACTTGGATAAGCAGACGATAATAAATTCCAGTTCCCTCATTGACTTTGTGATTTTTATCGCTATAATGATCGCTGTAGCATAGAATCCCTGGCGGATGGGATCCATGTGAGCCAGGGGGAGTAAAGTGGCGCAAGACTGGTCGCAAAAGATCAGCAGCAATTTCTTAAGCCCGTTGAGAGGTAATCTCTCAGCTGGACTTTATCCTGCTTAGTATCGGCGGCAACGATGCACATTGGTCTAAGACGCCGGATGAGATGATCGCCAGTCTCGAGAGATTGGTCGGACACATCTACGACCGATTGCCAGAGACGACCGAGGTCATTATTACCCAAATACCTCCCGAAAGAGGTGATGTATATCCGCTGATTATGCCGTCAGATACCCTGTGGAATGACATCGTCAAGCCGTATAACGACCGCATCCCCAAGGTTGCCGATAATTCCCGCGCTGACGGTAAGCATGTTTCCTCTGTGGATATATGGGGTATTATCCAATCCGATTTCGATCTCGATGAGGTGGGTTTACATCCCAGGGTGGCTGCTTCGGAGAGGATGGCCGAGGTCTATTTCAACAAGATCATGAAGATTCTCGCTCAGCAACCTTGAGAAATAATTTGGGTTGATAAAACCCGCCAGATGGCCGGTGAGGCTGGTTTCTCCCTGGGATGCCCATCATAAGATCCACGCGGATTGGCGGAACCCCCATTTGATAAAAATATCCATCTTCGGCAAAGTCTGCCTCGGTCAGACCCGCAAGGGGTGCGCCGAACCTTTTTTAATGCTTTATAGACAGCTGCCGCGTTGGTTGTATCTGTACTGATCCAAAAGTCCAGATCTTTTGTGAAACGCGATTCAGCATATTGTATGATGGCATAGCCGCCAATCACTAGATACTTAACGTTGTTGTCGTTGAAAAGTCTCAATAGATCGGTGAAGTCGGAGTTGACGAACATCTTTACCTTCGACTCTCCAGGTGTGCGGCACCAATTCCCAGGCAGCCTGAAAACGGGCCTGAGGAGGTTGAGATAGCCAGAATTTCAGGTCAAATGACCGGTCCAGTTCTTCTAAACTTCCTTTCCGTTCCACAAAGCCGGTTCGCATACAACTTCTCCTGAAGACATTGCTGAGTTTACCAAAGGGTATTACAGTGTAAATGCAAATATCAGCCGCACGCTGTTCTGGCTTAGCTACATCTATAAATAAAATTCGGCCTGGGAGGGTATCTCCCAGGCCGAACTATCCAGAGGCGTATTAGTTAGCGGTAAGACTCAAACTGGTCAAAATAATAGGTTCCGCGGGTGCCGTTGTCAATGCCGGCTACAGCGCCCAGCCTCACTCGGTCGATGCGGAAGGTATCATTGTCAATCCCTGTACGGTTGCCGCGCAGCACGCTGTCGATCTTCAATTTCAATTTGCCGTCGTTCTGCCCGGGTGCGCTGCCACCATCCCATTCCACTTCGATTTGGTGCGGTGCGTCGCTAATGTTAAAGAAGCTAGTGTTGGTCCATGTCAGGTTGTCATTCCTGGCTCCGGCTCGGATCTGGTAAGAACCTACAGAATAGCGCAGCTCGACGCGCAAGGCTGCCACGAAAGTACTCTGGGAATCTTGTCCGTTGAGTATCGTGTGAATATCCATGTTCGCCATGCCGATTGAATTCGGGTCAAAGTGGAAGTGGATATCGTAGATAGCTTCATTATTTGGTGTGTTGTCCTGAACATAGAGCATATTATTGTCATCGATCAAGGCTCGCATGCCTTTGGTTCCTACCAGATGAGCGGCGGATGTGACAGCCAGGTCTCCCAAATCTGTCACCTTGGCTGACCAGGCAGAAAAATTGCCGCTTTCAAATCCATCTGCGAAAATCAAGACCTGGTTTGGGCCGGATTGCCCTTTGAAAAGAAATCCTGTTTGAAAGGACATCAGAGCAAGACTAAGAATAGAGAAGACGAACAACGCTTTTCGTAACATGATGGTTTTCCTCCTGCGTGGTAGTGAGATATGAATTTCGTTGTTAAATACGCAAGATGATCAAAAACGGATTGAAATTGGGAGGTTTGCTTCTGCTTTGCACGACCAAATGGCGGATTTGATTTTTTCCTTTGATATAATACTGACCAAAATTATCTTTTTTAGAATTTGGACTTAATATTATGGCAAGCACCTCCCGCAAAGTTAAACAGATCCTCGAGCCACAGTACGTAATCGAAGGCGCAGGTGTGCTGCTGCGCCGCTCCTTCGGGCCCAGCCGCGCCAACCCGTTCGATCCGTTTCTCCTTTTTGACCATTTTGCTTTCAACGATCCGATCGAAGGCCCCATCCGGGGCTTTCCTACCCACCCCCATCGCGGCATTGAAACGGTCACCTATGTGCTGGAAGGGAATGTGCGCCATCGCGACAGCCTGGGCAACATGGGTATCATCGGTCCCGGCGATGTGCAGTGGATGACCAGCGGGCGCGGCATTATGCACGAAGAAATGCCCAGGCGCGGACCGAGTGGTGTGATCGACGGTTTCCAGTTATGGGTCAATTTACCTGCCGCACAGAAGATGAGCCAGCCGCGCTACCAGGAAGTCAACTCGGCCAGCATCCCGAGCGTGGAGAAGGATGGCGTCAAAGTGCGCCTGGTAGCCGGTGAATTCGAAGGGATCAAAGGACCTGTGACAGAGATCGCCGCCGGACCAGTCTATATGGATGTAACCCTTGAACCTAGCACAGAGATTTCCTTGCCAGTCTCAGAGGGACATTGCGCGGTGGCCTACATCTTCGAGGGGGAAGGACTTTTCGGCCTGGACGGGGATGGACCGGGTGAATTCATAAAAGCAGTGCACTTGGCGGTCTTCGGAGATGGCGACCACTTGCGCGTGCAGGCAGGAGCGGGTTCCCAGGTCCGCTTCATGCTGATGGCGGGCGCGCCCTTCAAAGAGCCCATTGTCCCTTATGGACCATTTGTAATGAATACAGAGGAAGAAATCCGGCAGGCGTTGAGCGACCTGCGCAACGGTACCTTCGTGACTGGATAATCAACTCTCTGGCTGCTCGGGGGAAGCAGGCGCGGCCAGCGTGACTGGTGTGTCTGGCAGCTTGAATTTGAACCAGGTCGGTACAATCGTGACCAGAGCCATCGCCGCCGTGATCATGAAGGGCAGGCGCGGGTTGAAACGCTCCCACAACTGCGCTCCCAACCAGGGCGCCGGTAGAGAGATGAATCCCAGGCTGCTGTGAAACAGCCCAGAGAAGGTGCCCAATGACTGGCGCGGAACAACTTTAGAGATCAATGATTGGTAGGCGGGGCTGAGCAGACCCACGCCTATTCCGAACAGTGCCCAGGTCAAGATAAAGCCTGGAAAGGCTTTGGCCTGCAAAAAGACCATAAAGGCAGCAAACATGATCAGGAATCCACCTGAAATGGGGACTCGCTCGCCATACTTATCGGCGATGCGACCCGAAAGCACCGGCGTGAACATCATCGCGATAGAGAAAACCGATCCCAGCAGGCCAATTTGTGCTAGGGACAGGCCGATCACCTGCTGCAAGTACAACGGTTCCAGCTCGCCGGAAAGCCGAAAAGCCACATCGCGCACCCCATCTGTAACGAAGATCCAGGTAATCACCCCGCCGCCGATCAGCATGCTCCAGATCAGCAGCATGCTCTTTTTGAATGATGCTAGGTTTAACGGCTGGGGCTCGCTTTCGCCTGTGGAGCGCATGGTGCGCGCCATCCAGATACGCAGGATCGCCGCGGTGGAGTAGAACAGCGTGGCGCACATCAACATGATCTTAAACCCAAATTTCCCTGCCAGGAGGCCCCCCAGGGGTGGGCCAACGACACCAACGACCTGGTAGATCGTATCGGTTACGCCGTACACCCGGCCGCGGTTTTCCTCGCTGGAGTTCTCGGCAATGAATGCGCTGAAGCTCGGCCCTACCAGGGCATAGGGGATTTGTGTGATGGAAAGGGCGAGCAGCATCCACTGCCAGCTGGGGGCCAATAACAAAGCAATAAAACCCAACACCCCACCCAGGCTGCCGATGGCGATGGCGCGCAGCCGCCCGATGGAGTCCGATATCCACCCGCCCAGGATTTGCAGTACCAGGACAACGATCGAAGTCAGCGTAAAGACTAACCCGACCTGCCCCACGCTGGCGCCCAGCTCGGTCAGGTAGATCGGCATGAGCATGTTCGTCATGCTGCCGGCGATGTTGGCCAGGATCATGGCGAGCAGGAACCAGCGCATCAACGGGGTGAGTAGAGGGGTTTTGTTTTGGCTCATCTTGTACGTGCATGTAATAACTTTGTAGTTTAGTCTGGCAGCTCGTCAAGCAGGTCCTTCATCTGCTGGCGGTATGCCTGCCAGGCCGCGCGCCCGGCGCTTGTTAAACGCAGCATAGAGTGCGGCTTGCGGTTGACGAACTCCTTGATGATCTCCACGTAGCCTGCCTTCTCAAGCTTGTTCAGGTGTGCAGAAAGGTTGCCCCATGTCATCCCGGTTTGCTGCATCACGAAGGTGTAGTCTGCGCTTTTCAGCACATACAAAAGGGCGACGATCCGCAAGCGCGCTGGTTCGTGAATGATGCGATCGATGTCCTCGGGTGGCAGCTGGATCGGAGTAGAGGTAGACATTAAGCCCCCTCTGCCGCGTGGATCGGATTTTCGCGGATGAAGCGCACCAGCAGTACAAGCCCAATCACCACCACGATCAACCCTGGGATAGCGAACGCCCAGTAGCCAAACGGAATCCCCCAAACTTCCTCGCCGATTTCCTTCAAGATGATCGGCAGAGCATACATCACGCCGATCAAGTACAAACGTTCAAAGTCAAGGAAGTACGCACCCAGCCCGAAGACCACGATCGTGTTGACCACATAGATTACCGGGAAAATGACCTTCCACTGGAGGCCTTCTGCAAATCCGCCCTGCACAACAGATGCGACCATCCATGCCACCACACCCAGCAAGACAGAACCTGCCAGTATTATGCCTACCTTCTTGCGCCTTATCTGGCGCGCAGGACCAAATTGTGCACGTCCAGTACGCGGAATAGTGATATAGGTCTTGGCCAGCCACATCCCGACCAGACAGACCGCCATCAAGCCCAGGTAAATACCCAGCCGGGCGGCCTCGCCGATGGGCAATTGATCCAGCAAGAGGCTGCTGCCCATCAGTAATAACAATAGACCGAGATAGATGTCCCACAACCCATCCTGAAACACGGAACGCCAGGCCTTGCGCTCGATTTGTTTGAGATTTAGTTTTTCAGACATGGTGACCTCCTTCCCCCGATTGCTTGCAAAGAACTTGGAATTACAAAGAACTTTGTATTGATAATATCACACAGAAAAAAGAGTCAAGGATCGATTTGAGACCGATATTAGTATAAAACTAGCCCTTCGATCCCAACCTGGAAGCGATGGAGCCAATGCCTCTCCCCAAAAGTAGCCGTCAGTCTGGTTTTCCTCTTTTGGGTGCAGTTCAGAATCCATCCAATCTGGGTGGGCTCCACTTTAAAGCTTAGAAATCTGAAAGGACTAATTATTTTTTGCGAATTCTAAAATAATTGCAAGTTATTCCTCTTGCCTTGTTTTGCATATGT
>DATDRM010000343.1:0-10699 GCA_035291705.1 Anaerolineales bacterium | reverse complement strand
CGAGCGCGACAAGGTGATGGCCCTGGACAGCGGGGCGGACGATTACCTGACCAAGCCCTTCGGGATCGAGGAACTGCTGGCGCGCATCCGCGTGGCGCAACGTCACTCGACCCAGGCGATGGGCAGTAAGAGGACAGTGGTCACCGCGGGACCGTTGGAGATCGATCTGGCGCAACATGTCGTCAAGCGCAACGAAGTTGAAGTGAAACTGACGGCGACCGAGTTTAAGCTGCTGGCCTACCTGGCGGCCAACGCCGGCCGATTGTTGACCCACCGGGCGATCCTGGCGGCAGTTTGGGATCCGGCAGACGTGGACCGCGTCGAGTATTTGCGGGTATATATCCGGCAGCTACGTAAGAAACTAGAAGACGACCCCGAACAACCCCAGTATATATTGAATGAACCAGGGATAGGGTATCGATTCGTAGTGGAAGATTAACCTTTTTACCCTAATCCATCACCCTAAACCCCTCTTCCTTTCCCCATTCAGGGGAAGGCAGAGGGGTTTTTTGTTTCCAGGGAGGATTTTATACTTTTTTTATTGAATTGGTCAAAAAAAATTTTCGGTTTTTATTTGTGTTATGTACACTCAATCGGTAAAGAATAAAGATGCTTCGCAATAATAAGATGGAAAGATTGAGAGGAAGCGATGGCCACACAATTATTCAATGCACCGGTTACATTGCTTAAAGAGGATTTGGCTGACCAGTTACAACTCGAATACCAGGCACAAGAGACCCTTTTTTATATACAACCACCAAGGGTTCAGCGCATGTTCGAATTGCAGGCCCGCCTGGTAGCGAAAGCCATGGTAGATCGCATATCTCCACTTTACTTTACTCTACCGGATCAGGTGGTTTGCAAAGTTGATGGCACAGGCGAGTGGGTTGCCCTGACGTTGCCACAAGACCAGCGGGAACAGAAGATCGGCGGTCTCATGGATATTCTCGAGTATTCAGAATTGCGCCAGCGTCTCTTGGAACTGGAAGCCTCATTCGAGCAAGCCATCTCCACCAGTGCCAGATTGTTGAGACATGCGATCGCCATGCACATGGCGCACACGATGCTCCCTGTTGCTCGCCGGGATGAAGTTCACGAGCCTTTCACCTCTTGGGCAGGCCGGATCATCATGCCGCAGTGGGTGGCCTTCGACGAGCAGGATAATTTGCTGGTGAATTCGATGGAGGAGGCGCGAGCGTGTATTGACTCGATGCAGCGTTATCTATCAATCCTTAAAGTTGCAAGTGGATTCGCTGCTTACATCGTCGCGGATGTTGGATACCAACAAAGGCGATCCGGGGTGCTCGGTCAGCTGGTCACCCAGGGACGATCCCTGGCGCGCCATGAGACAGGCGAGATCGTCTGCACCATCCAGCGGCGAGCGGCTACCCACAACCTAAACCGCGGGCTCAGCCTGAGTCTGCCTTACTTCGACGATCGGGTGTTGGAGATAGGATTTCGGGAAATCCAGGTGATCCCAGCGGGAAGGGTCATGTTCGTAGCAGCTTTCCTGGTGCTTGCTTCAAAGTTGGAGCAGATCAAGGTCGAGCACGACCCGCAACTCAGCCCTTCGACGCGCGATCATCTCCTGGAAGAATTGAAAACCCTGGAATTGGCCTTTGAGAATAATTGCTGCAAGCAGCGGTAAAGAGGATATTTGAAATGGTTTTTTCGATCTTGCTTCTACTGGTAATTGTTTACCTTTCTTATCGTGCCTCGCCGCGCGAACGACCGGAAGACGCCCACGTGCACGGCGCCGGGCAGATCGGCCTGCTGGCAGCCCTGGCGTTATTTGGAGTGGATTATTTCACCTCGTTTTATTACGCCAGTGGTGAAATGTTGCATGCCTTGCATCCTTATGGCCTTGAACATTATGGCTATTTAACTGCCGCGGCCATCGCCATCGCCAATATGGTTTTCGGCGGATTGTACATGTACTCTTTGGGGGTTTTTAATGAAGGTGGGGGTTCTTATACCGCCTCGATGCGGTACTTGAAGCCCACCCTGAGCCTGATCGTTGCCATAACCCTTATCGAGGACTACATTTTGACGATCGTTGTTTCGGCGCTCTCAGGCGGCGACCAGATACTTTCTATTCTGAACCTGTATGGTAAGCACTGGTGGCTGCACTTCTTGTTGGGAGCAATCTTAGCCGCGACCACGTGGTATCTCACGATCCGGGGGCGCGGAGAGTCGGCGCGGGTGGTGTTCACCCTGTTGGGCATCTTCGTCATGCTGACCATTACTTTGGCGATCGGCCTGTTCATTGCGCATTTCAGGGGTGTGGGCGGCTTACCGAGTATGGAGGAAGCCCAACCCGTCACGATCGGCCAGGCTTTGTATCACATGCTGACAGCGATCATGAAAGGCATGGTAGCCTTGACTGGCCTGGAAGCCGTATCGAATGGCATTCAGTTTTTTAAGAACGAAGACGCTGGGATCGTCAAATGGGGCAAAGTACGCCTGCCGCAGCTTAAAGGCGTGTGGAATTTTTACAGCGGCAAGTCGGGTATCGGCCGCTTCGTGCAGACCTCATTCCTGTTCTACGGCGGCTTGACGACCTTCTTCCTGACGACCTTCGCCATCCGCTTCGACGCCTTCGATGGTACTCTGGGCCGCACACTGGTGGGCAACCTGGCCTGGATCGGCTTTGGCCAGGTGCCGGGTGGCACGATCCTGTTTTGGACTTACCAGCTCCTGGCGGTGGCCTTGCTGTCGGCAGCATCAATGACAGCTCTCCAGGATGCCCAGGCGACCGAATGGCGCGATGTTGCCATCGGTGAGATCCCGGAGCTCATCATCTACCGTGACAAAAAAGGCACCTTCACACGCTCGGTAACGTTCACTTTCATTGTAGCTGTATTTATAATGTTGCTGGTCAGAGGGCGGACGAGTGTGGCAGTGCCATTCTACGGGGTGGGAGTTTTTTTGCCGATTATGATCATGGGCCTGGCAGTTCGTAAACATGTGTTGCAGACCTACTCGGGTCGCATCCGCAAATGGGGCGCGATCGGCGCGGGCCTGGCGGCTGCCCTGTCAGGCACTGTGTTCGTGGGTCAGATCGTTGGCAAGTGGGAAGAAGGCGGCTGGGTGCGCTTATTGACCTTCACCACACTCTTTACAACGGCGCACCTGGTGCTACTTTCCCCCATCGGCTATCGCGAACCGAAACAGATTCATCGCATTGTGCGTGAAAAAGCACGGGTTAGGGGCGCGATGGCCTCCATTGTTGAGTGGCAGTCGCTGAGCATGCAGGAATACCGCTATTCCTTGCTGGTGGCCATTTCTCGATTCTACGCTTTGTTTGGTATCTACCGCCCGGTGCGTTACACCCCACCCGTACCCGCCGGCGATTATGACCACGCCTTACATATTGATCACCCCGAAGCGCCTTCTATCTTAGCACCATACCTTGACCTGCCGTCAACGCCAAAATTGGGTGGTAAGCGAGCAGGAACCCATCCTGCAAGCCGCTAAGACTTCTCGGGCTTCAATCCTACCCAGATCTGTTGCTTTCTGAAGTGTTTAATATAAATATTGGGTTTTCAGAACGCCATTGGCGGTCTAAGACCCCTTTTTTTATTCTTTTTTTATGGATTTGCTTGAAATCTTTTTCACAATTTTATTTTGAATAGATAGACTGTGGTTACCAATAGGCTGCTACCTATCCCCAACCCTTGAGCAGCGTCATCGTCGCTCTACATAAGAGAGAGTTGGCTCGAGTGATCGCTACTTAAATCGAGAGGAACTATGATTACTCAACAATTGGTTGCCCGGATCCCTGTTCTCGAGCAGGACTTTACAGGCGAATTGCATGAGGAATATTTAATTCAGAAAGCTCTTTTTCAAGCTCAGCCCCTGGTGGTTAAACGCAAGCTTGAGCTGCAGGCTCGATTGGTTGCCAAGGCGATCGACGAGTGCTCGTCGCCGGTCCATTTCGAACTGCCGGAGCAGGTCGCTTGTGAAGTGGATGGCGGGAGTGGGAAAACCCTGTTAACGGTGCCGCCTGATATGCGTGAGCAGAAAGTTGGCGGTCTAATGGAAGTGCTAAGGGTTTCGGACCTGGACCAACGGCTTTCCGAGCTGGAAGCTTCCGCCGACCGGGCGGTGTCTACCTGCGCTGGATTGATGCGATATGCAATTGCCTCTTATATGGTGCACGTCATGCTTCCAGATGGTCGAAAGACAATAGAGTTATCCTATGAGGGTTACGTGAAGAGGTTTTTCCTGCCGCAATGGGTAGCCTTCGATGACCAGGACAATCTATTGGTCAATTCCATCGCCGAAGCAAAAGCGGGCATCGCTGCGTTACAGCACTGTGTGGCTGTTCTCCGAACCGCAGATAGTTTGACGCCTTATATCGTCTCTGACAAGGAGTACCGACGTAAGCTCAACGGAGTGATCGGACAGCTGATCAACCAGGGCCGCGCCCTGGCGCGTTACGAGACGGGCGAGATCGTTCGCATTATCTGGAGGCGGGCGGCGATTAACAACCTGAACCGCGGGGTGAGCCTGAGCCTGCCCTACTTCGACGACCAGACGCTGGAGACAAAGACCTATGACTTCGAGGTCATTCCGGCCGGACGGATTAACTTTGAGCCAGTTTATCTCGTATGGGCTGCACGCTATGAACAGAACAGGCTGGTGCATGACATGCGGATAACTCCTTCGACGCGCAAGCATCTGCTGGCTGAGCTGCGTATGTTGGAAAAAGCTTTTGACAAGTCTACCGAGTCTTGACCGGTATTGGAAAGGCATTGGATATGGTTTTCTCGATAGCTATCTTGTTGGTAATTGTTTGCCTGGCATATAAAGCCGCCCCGCGCGAACGGGCGGAGGACGCCCATGTGCACGGCGCCGGGCAAATCGGCCTGCTGGCGGCGATGGCTTTGTTCGGGGTGGACTACTTTACTTCGTATTATTACGCCACCGGTGAAATGTTGCACGCCCTGCACCCTTATGGTCTGGAGCATTATGGATACATTGCTGCGGCGATGATCGCGGTTAGCAACATGGTATTCGGTGGACTGTATATGTACTCGCTGGGCGTTTTTAACGAAGGTGGTGGTTCCTACACTGCTTCGATGCGCTACCTCAGACCAACATTGAGTCTGGTGGTGGCGGTGGTGTTGATCCAGGACTATGTCTTTACCATCGTTGTCTCGGCGCTTTCGGGCGGCGACCAGCTGCTCTCGATCCTGAACCTGTATGGCAAGTACTGGTGGTTGCATTTCGGCATTGGCGCTATTCTGGCTGCTATCACGTACTACCTGACTATCCGCGGGCGGGGAGAATCGGCGCGGGTGGTGTTCGTCCTGCTGGGCATCTTCGTCATGCTGACTATCATTATGGCGATCGGCCTGTTCATCGCCCACTACAAGGGCGTGGTTGGCCTGCCGGAGCTCGAAGCGCCACAGCATGCCTCGATTGGGCAGGCGTTATACCACTTGCTGACGGCTACCATGAAAGGCATGGTGGCCTTGACCGGCCTGGAGGCCGTGTCGAATGGCATCCAGTTTTTTAGGAACGAAGACGCAGGGATCGTCAAGTGGGGCAAACGGCGCTTGCCGCGCCTGAGTGGGCTGTGGAGCTTCTACAGCGGCAAGTCGGGCATCGGGCGCTTCGTGCAGACTTCCTTCCTATTTTACGGCGGGCTGGGAACCTTCTTCCTGACGACCTGGGCGATCCGTTTCAACGCCTTTGATGGCACACTGGGCCGTACCCTGGTGGGTAACCTGGCTTCGATTGGCTTTGACCAAGTGCCAGGGGGTGCGATCTTGTTCTGGGCTTACCAGATCCTGGCGGTGGCTTTGCTGTCTGCAGCTTCGATGACGGCTATGCAAGACTTACAAGCCACAGCCTGGCGAGACGTGGCGATCGGGGAGATCCCCGAGATCGTGGTCTACCGTAATCTGCAGGGCACCTTCACCCGGTCGGTGACGGCCGGTTTTATTGTGGCTCTGATCATCATGTTATTGGTACGCGGCCGGACATCTCTGGCGGTGCCCTACTACGGCATCGGCGTATTCATGCCGATCACGGTGATGGGACTAGCAGTGCGTAAGCATTTCCTACAAAACTTTACAGGGCGGAAACGCACCTGGGGCGTCCGGGGAGCTACCCTGGCTACCAGCCTGGCAGCGTTGGTGTTCGTCGGCCAGATCGTTGGGAAGTGGACGGAGGGCGGTTGGGTGGTGTTGATCTCCTTCAGCCTGTTGATCTTGGCGGCGCACGCTATCCTGATCTCCCCGATTGGCTATCGCGGACCAAAACAGATTCACCGCATCGTACGCGAGAAGGCGCGCGTGCAAGGAGCTATGGCTTCGATCGTGGAGTGGCAGTCGCTCAAGATGCAGGAATACCGGTATTCTCTTTTGATGGCCATTGTCCGTTTCTTTGAATTGTTTGGCGTGCGCAGACCGCTGCGCTATGAACAGGCACCGGTAGCAGCCGGGGATTATGACCATGCTATTCACGTGGATCATCCGGAGGCCCCGTCTATCCTGGCGCCATATCTCGATCCCGAACCGAAGCCCAAGGTGGGTGATTAACCGAATAAAACTCCCTCTTCCAAATAATAGGTTGGGGACGTAAAATATAGGCGGATAAGCCGTCATCTCCACGGATTAGTCCTCCGGGTTAGATTCCACGCAGGATTATGGTTTGCGCGTTCCGGAGGGGAGTAATATCTTTGGAGACCTAGCCGGAGTGCCTCATCTTTTGTAAAGGAGGTGGGGTGAGCCGGCTGATCGTTGTTTGGGATAGAAAGGCATGGATAAACAATTAAAGATCAATTCCGACACTGCCGATGCGGCGACAAGCCATTTGCGGCAAGAATACGAGGCACAGCAAGCCCTGGCGCGGGCTCAGCCAGCCATCGTACAACGTTTCCTGGAGACCCAGGCGCGCCCCTTGGCGGAGGCTGTGCTCCAGAAGCTGCCTCAGGTGCACTTTAAGCTGCCGGACCGGGTGGTGTGTGATCTGGAGAGTGTTGAAAAAGCGAAACCACTCCCCGTTCCGACCGAGTTCCGCGAGCAGATGGCTGGTGGGTTGGTTGTTCGCCTGGTTCGCACCGATTTGCGCGCCGCCCTGCACCAGCGGTTGGTCGAGTTGGAAGAGTCACAGGATAAGGCAGTTGCGGTCAGCGCAGGGCTGATCCGTTACACTACCGTGGCGCATATGGTGCATGGGATGTTGCCGGCCGGCCGTTCAGTGACCTATGCCGCCGCGGAAGGTGAGGAAATCCCCAGCATCCCCGTGGGAGACGAGCTGGAGCCAGAGTCGGCCATTACCGCCAAAACGGATGCCATCGTCGAAGAAGGCCAGGGAGAGGCAGGGCGTGGCGAGCTGATCGTGCCTTACGTCCCGGCGGCCCGGCGCTTCTACCTGCCGCAATGGGTGGCGTTTGATGACCGCGACGAGCTGCTGGTCAACTCGGTTCAGGAGGCCGAGGCGCATATCGCCTCGATGCAGCGTTTTCTCGAGGTTCTCCACGCCGCGGTCGGGCTCGCTCCGTACATTATCGCCGACGATGAATACCAGCAGAAACGCTATGGCATGTTGGGCCAGCTGGTCAATCAAGGCCGCGCCCTGGCGCGTTATGAGACCGGCGAGATCATCCGCACGATCAACCGCCGGGCGGACACTCAGGATTTAAACCGCGGCTTGAGCTTGAGCCTGCCTTACTTCGACGACCAGGACCTGGAGATGAAGATACACGATTTCGAAGTCATCCCTGCCGGCCGGATCATGTTTGTGCCGGCCTTCGTGGTGCGCGCCACCCGCATGGAAGAGGCCAAGATCGCGCAAGACACGCGCCTGAGCCCCTCGACCCGCAAGCACCTGCTAGCAGAGCTTAAGATGCTGGAACAGGCTTTTGATTCTTCCTCCGGTTCCTAACAGGCGTTGGGAAAAGCCTAGGGAAGCAAAATGCTCTTTTCGATTGCACTACTGATCGTTTTTCTTTTTCTTTCTATCAAAGCAGCCCCGCGCGAGCGGGAGGAAGATGCCTATGTACACGGCGCCGGACAGGTCGGTATGCTGGCAGCCCTGGCATTATTCGGCGTGGATTACTTCACTTCTTATTTTTACGCCACGGGCGAGCTGATGAGTGCCCTGCACCCCTATGGATTGCAGAAGTATGCCTATATCGCGGTCGCCGTGATCGCGCTTGCCAACTTCGTCTTCGGGGCGCTTTATATGTATTCCTTGGGAATCTTCAATGAGGGAGGCGGTTCGTTCACCGCGGCAATGCGTTATCTTGGCCCTTCGTTGAGCCTGGTGGTAGCGGTGGTGCTGATCCAGGATTATGTGCTGACCATCGTCGTTTCAACACTTTCAGGTTCGGACCAATTGCTTTCAGTGATCAATGCTTATAATGTTTCCTGGCTCTGGCATTTTTTCATCGGGGCTTCGCTGGCGACCGTGACCTGGTACTTGACAATTCGTGGCCGGGGCGAATCAGCTCAGGTGGTATTCACCTTGTTGGGCGTCTTTGCCATGTTGACGGTCACGATGTTGGTAGGTTTAATTGTGGCTCACTCGAGCGGCCTGCCCCCAGAACCAACTGGCGAGCCATATAAGACAGCTACGCTAAGTCAAGCTCTCTACCACCTGTTGACCGCTTCCATGAAGGGTATGGTGGCGTTGAGCGGTCTAGAAGCCATGTCTAACGGCCTCCAGTTTGTGATCGATGACGATATTAAATTGGTCAAGTGGGGGAAGAAGCGCCTTCCACACCTGAAGCGGTTTTGGCAGTTCTATAGTGGTAAATCTGGGGTCGGCCGCGTGGTGCAAACGTCCTTTTTGTTCTATGGTGGATTGACGACCTTATTCTTGACGGTCTTTGCCATCCGATTTAACGTATTCAATGGAACTTTGGGTCGTTCATTGGTAGGTAATCTGGCCTGGATTGGTTTCGGCCAGCTACCAGGTGGTACTATTTTATTTTGGGCTTACCAGATTTTGGCAGTATTGCTCTTAGCAGCTGCCTCGATGACAGCTTTTCAAGACCTGCAAGCGATGGCCTGGCGGAATGTTGCCATTGGCGAGATCCCAGAAGTCGTCGTCTATAGAAACCCGAAGGGGACTTTCACACGCCCAGTCACAGCTGCAGTTCTGGCTGCCTTTTTGATCCAGCTATTAGTGCGTGGCAATACTGGGGTAGCTGTGCCGTATTATGGCGTTGGGGTATTTTTACCAATAACAGCCATGGGGCTGGCCATCCGAAAGCATTTTCTCCTGAACACGACCGGCCGGTCGCGATCCCTTGGAACCATTGGGGCGACCATCGCTACCGCGCTTTCTGGTCTCGTGTTTGTCGGGCAAATTGTGGGGAAGTGGACGGAGGGTGGCTGGCTTGTCTTGCTCTCATTGTCGGTCTTAATATTAATGGCCCATGCGATCTTGATCTCCCCAATTGGTTACCGCGACCCCGACCAGATTTACAGGATCGTACGTGTTAAGTCGCGCATCCAGGGACCCATGGGTTCGATCGTCGAGTGGCAGTCGCTCAAGACCCAGGAATATCGTTATACCCTGCTTTTATCCATCGCCCGTTTTTGGGAGTTGTTCGGTATACGGCGCCCCGTCCGTTTTGAGAAACCCACCCCTGCGGGTGATTACGAAGAGGCGGTTCATCAGGATCACTCGACTTCTTACCTAAACCCTTATCTGGATGGCACATCTGAAGTTGAACCAGAGAACAACGGGTCACCGACGGAATCCGGCAATTCTCATTCTGAATGAACTCAGAGCCCATTTTTAACCTGCGCGCGGCGGAGGTATTTAAGGCCCTGGACACCAGTCCAGAAGGCCTGACGATCAGCGAGGCAGAGGCACGCCTGGCGCTTTACGGGGATAATATCCTCAGCGAGCAGCCGAAAGTCTCGCATTGGAGCAGGTTTTTCGCCTTCACAGCCCACCCGATGGCATTGCTCTTGTGGGCAGCGGGTGCGCTGGCTTTCCTGGCGCGCCAGCCGGCCCTGGGGATGGTGATCTGGATCATCATCCTGGCTAACGCTGGCTTCACCTTTTGGCGGGAGTACCGCGCTGAGCAAGCCATGCTGGCCTTGCAGAAGTTGCTGCCGGTTTACGCCCGTCTGGTGCGGGGCGGGACAGAAGCCCTGGTGCCGGCCAGCGAACTGGTACCCGGTGATCTGCTGGTGTTGGCTGAGGGGGATAACATCCCTGCCGACGCGCGGGTGGTCGAAGAATACGGCCTGCGCACGAATAACGCCAACCTGACTGGCGAAGCAGTCCCGGCGCGCAAGACGGCCGATGCCTCGCTGCGGGAGGGGATCAGCGAGCTGGAGCGCCCTAACCTGGTCTTTGCCGGGACCTCGGTGGTTTCGGGCACCGGCCGGGCGATAATCTACGCTACCGGCATGCTCACCCAATTTGGACGCATCGCCCGCCTGACCCAGGCAGTCCAGGAAGGCCCCAGCCTGGTGCAGCGCGAATTGGCGCGGATCAGCCGGATCATCTCACTGGTCGCCCTGGGCATCGCCGGGATTGTTTTCGTGGTCGGTATCTTTGACGTCGGCCTGGCGAGGTTCGAGGCATTTCTGCTCGCCCTGGGTATCCTGGTCGCCGCGGTTCCGGAGGGGTTGCCGGCTACCGTCACTCTATCCCTGGCAATGGCGGCGCAACGCCTGGCGCAGCGGGGCGTGCTGGTCAAAAAACTGGCGATCTTGGAAAC
>DATDRM010000342.1:0-4359 GCA_035291705.1 Anaerolineales bacterium | reverse complement strand
CAGCCCGGCGGCCAAACCCGAAAGCACAAGGTCGAAGAGTCTTCGGCCGCGGTAAAGGTAAGTTAAAAAGGTCAACAGCGAAAGCAACACCAGGGAGCTCATCAGGCCATCCAGGTGCAGAAGCCTGGAGAGCCCGATATGGAAAGGATCGAACGCGATCAGGAGAAAGCCAATCAACGCCGGAAAGGAGCCAAACAAACGAGCAGCCGCATGAAACGCAGCTATCAGCACAGTGGTGATTGCCAACACCATGACGATTCGCCCCGCTTCCAACACTTCGATCGGTTGTTTATTGTGCTCCTTCAGCACCTCTGCAATCTCTCCGGATTCAGTCAGGCGACCTGGCGTTTCGCCAGCGTAAGCCGGGTACCGCCAGAGGAATCCGATCAACCCGGCCCAGGTTACGGTCACCCCCGGATGTTCCCGGGTGAAGGTGCCTTCCAGGTCCCCGTTCGCCAGGGCCAGGTAAAAGTTTCCCGAGCGGGCCAGCCATTTTGGCTCGTCAACCGTAACGAACCGATCCAGCGCCAGTCTGCGCGGCGCCCAGATCGCCAGTACCAGGACAGCCAGTAGCACACCTGACAACCAACCTTGCCTTCCCTGAAATCCCTCCATCTTCGCAGCACCCTGAGTTTCTATCAATTGGTATAAGATCCTATTAGACATTCTCAAGGTTTTGGCGCCAGTACTTCGATGCCCATGTTTTTAAATAATGCCTGACTTTGATAAACTTTAAGCGTAGGCTCGATCACGCGCTCCACCCAAACATCGTTCTCCTCTCCAAAAGGATATTCCCTTCCCTTGATACTGCCACGCATCGGATCACTAACGATCAAAGCAAAGCGCCGCCTCTGAATATCCGCATAATAATCATTGAGATAGTTCTCGCTACCTGCCATAGCCATTTCCATTAAATAAACCTTCTCGTATTTTTCCACCAACGGGACATCTGGCATTGTGTTAAAAGTCTGCAATTGCCTTTCGGACATAAATAAAACCTCTCCCCCTGCCTGGACGGCTGCATCGACCATCCCTTTCAATGTAGCCAGTGTTTTTTCGGTGGTCCCCTTATCTGGTAATGGGTTATAGCCGCCTGAGTTGATCACAAATAAAACCGGGACGCAGACCGCCATCGCGATCACTACCCAAGCTGGGGGACCTGTTCTGTCGGCAGCAGGATCAGCACGTTGCACTTTCCTGCAAAAAACAGAACTGCTGATCACCCACAACACCACCAAATAAGCATCTAAATTGTGCAAGTTGCTGCCTCCACCTATCTTGGTGCTCACGATAACCCCACCAGAGAACAAAACGAGCAGGACAGCAGCTAACCCAAGTTGCCGAACCGCATGCAAATCCCTCAATCCTCTATATATCAGAAGGAGCAGCGCGGCCGAAACCAATAAGATCGCAGGTAAAATCCCCAGGGGAAACGTCGCATTTGGCCATAAGCGGTACCACAGCAAGTCAGAACTAAAGCTGGAAGCGATTTCTTTTGCCTCTATCCCCGACCACAGAATAAAAACTGCCTGGGAAATAAAAGCGATCAATGTCCCGAAGCCAATCCAGGCAACCGGTCTAGCAAGGTAATCCCTGATTGATCGCAACGCACCCCGCGTTAAATCTATCCGTAAGTCTTTCTCGAGGAAATAAATCACTGCCGCTAACAACCCCGGCATTGGATACCAATTGATCCGGCTGATCCCCGCCCAGGCTGAGGCCAGCCCGACCAGGGCCAGAGATTTCCAGAACTTGTCCCCATCGAACCCCCCAAAAAGGATAATCGGGATCACCATTAAATGGTAATAAACCGGCCCCTGGAACAGGAACAGAACACCCCAGGTCAGAAACAACAATCTCGACAGGCGACCGGCGGCCGGAGAGTTACTTCCTGTAAATCCGGTGACAGGCGAAAGGCGCTTGTCAAGGAGGTAAACCACAGCCAGGCTTGTTCCCAACCACAAGAACACCTGCCAGAAGCGGTGGAACCAAAGGGGGATTCCAGAAATCAAGAAAGGAACTGCTTGCATCAAATACCGGCTGGGATGGAGTGGGGAGAGTAGCACATGAATGCCATAAATCCGTTCGGCAAAATACAGAGAAGCGTAGTAATAGCGGCTCGCTTCGGACCAGTTCAAGGTAAAAGGATAGGTCGAGACATCCGGTATGAAAGTCGCCAGTTTATAACCCATACCGGCACACAACCAGGATGCGATCAAAACAATGCCCCACGTTCGGCGTATGTCGGAAGCTTTCCACAAGGTGGCACCCGCCAGAACCACGAGCCAGAACAACGCCAGGCGCATTGAGAAACCCTTTACATAGCGCCCCACAGGGCTGAGAATTAACAATGAATAAGCCCCTACCAGAATCAAAAACAAGAGCAGGTTGACGGCGCCTAACTTGCTCATCGCCTTCAGACCCCCCTCGAAGGATCCTTCCATCCTTTTCCACCAGGAGAACCAAGTGGCGCAGAACAGAACCAAAACCAGCACCACGCTAAAGACGACAACCACCCAAACCGCCGTCCAACGGACAGATGCGAACAGGAGGTCTCTTTCAATCAGCTCTCTGGCGGCTAGAAAGGATAGAGTCCCCAACAAAAAGCTGGTTATTCCAAGGACGAGGCGAGAACCAAGCAACGGATCGCTGACCTTCATTCTTGAGTCCCAGGCTGATGCTTGGCTCCCGCTAACAACTCAGGCAGAAAAGCAGCCCCGGGTAGGCTGGCGATCATCATCAAAGTACGGAATAAGAGCGCCATGGTTAATCCGCTTTGTAGCGATGCTCCCCCGACTGACGAAAAGATAAAGGTCATAGATACTTCCTGGATGCCATATCCGTTAATAGAGAATGGCAGCAAGGTGACAAAATAGACGATGCTAAACAATCCCCCAATCAGCCAAAAAGGGATATTTTCCCCCATGCCATTTAATATGAGTGAAACCACGCCAAAGAGGCATAGCATGTTGATCCACGAGAACATGAAGGCAATGAGCAAAGAACGGGGGTGTTTTCGCCAGATTGCCAATGCAGCCATTATCCGGTGCAGGATCTGCGTGCCTTTTTCCCACAAGGGTTTCCCCCACTTATTTAAAGATGCTGCGAGAGAGATTGCCAGGAGATCGGACTGTCCATAAATTAAAGCGTTACTTGAGGCACGCGATTCGAGGAAACTTGGTAATCCAAAAGGCACAACTATGGCCATCCCTGCCATGCCTAATAAACGATCGACGATCAGGGAAGCCGCGCAAATCGCCATGTCAAACTTAAGTTGCATAGCACCCGCCAGCCGCACAACATCTCCTCCGACTGTGGTGGGTAAGAAATTGGTTGAAAAAAGCCCTGCGAAAGTTACGCGCAGGGTCTCACCCATGGCGATCCATACCCCAGCCGACCGTAGCAACACATGCCACCTTCCCGCGACTGCAAAGCGCGAAACCATCATCAAACCCATCGCCAGGAGCAGCCGCCAGATCGGGATGTGTTGAATGGCGGCAACAATCTCCCCCCAACCCTGCTGGTTGAGCAAGTAAACTAACAACACTATCGCTAACAATGTGCCAAATAAGCGTAATAAGAACGCGAACCTGCCGGTTAAAGCATACATCACCCGGTCTGTCATGTTTTCTCTTGCCTGCCATTAATTACTTTGCGCACGGTGTAAGTCAGTTTGGCTTGCGATTCGTGGTAAGTGCGTACCAACAACTCCGCGATCAACCCCAAGAGGATCGATTGAAAACCAAGAATAAACAACATGGCGCTCATTAACAATAACGGCGAACGCACCAGCGACTCGCCAAACGAAATCTTCCGCACAATGATATACAAGAGCGTTATCAAACTTCCAATAAATAAAAAGATACCCGTGCCCCCAAACAGGTAGATCGGTTTGTTAGCATAGCTGCTCAAGAATTTGACGGTAAACAGATCGAGGATGACTTTAACAGTCCGCTCCAGGCCATATTTCGTTTTCCCAAAACGGCGCGGATGGTGGGTTACAGGCACTTCGATAATCTTTGCACCAACCCACCCTGCAAAGGCTGGGATAAAACGGTGCATCTCTCCGTATAGGCGGAAACCAGTGATCACTTCGCGCCGGTAGGCTTTTAAGGTGCAGCCGTAATCATGCAAATTAACGCCCGTGACCCAGGAGATCAATCCATTGGCGATGCGTGAAGGCACCTTGCGGGTGAAAAACGGGTCCTGGCGGTTGATCCGCCATCCACTCACCACGTCATAGCCTTGCACCAGTTTTTCCAACATCATGGGGATGTCGGCGGGATCGTTTTGCAAATCCGCGTCCATCAGGATCAGGATGTCACCCTGGGCATGGTCGATCCCGGCCGCGATAGCCGT
>DATDRM010000341.1:0-5187 GCA_035291705.1 Anaerolineales bacterium | reverse complement strand
ACCATGGCTGTTGCCGAACTCGACCGTGAAGCCCTGGCCTCGATCGAAGAAGAAAGCCCCTGGAAGATCATTTTTAAACGCTTCCGCAAGCACAAGCTGGCGTTAGCAGGAATCGTAACGATTGTTCTGATCGCCCTGGCTTGTTTTTTCGCGTCTTGGGTCGCGCCTTACGACCCAATCAGGGACATTGCCAAGGATGAAAACGGCCAGATCATCAAGAATGCCCCTCCTTCGCTGGAGCACTTGATGGGCACCGACAACATCGGGCGCGACATCTTCAGCCGCTTATTGTATGCCGGCCGGATCTCGCTCTCGGTGGCCTTTATCGTCACCATTATCTCTATCATTATCGGCGTGTTAGTCGGCGCCTTCTCCGGCTATTACGGGGGTCGAATTGACGACGTGATCCAACGCTTCGTAGAGTTCCTGATCACTATCCCCTTATTGCCTTTGCTGCTGGCGTTTTCCGCCTTGCTGCGCGACATGACCATTCCCGGGTTGCCCCGCGAGTGGAGCAGCGCGGTGGTGATCACCATCATTTTGACGGTATTCGGTTGGATGAGCGCCGCGATCCTGATCCGGGGCATGGTGCTGTCGCTGCGCAACCAGGCATTCACCGAAGCCGCCAGGGCAATGGGACTGGGAAACACTGGCATCATCCTGCGCCACATGATCCCCAACTCGCTGGCCCCGATCATCGTTGCCGCCACCCTGGAATTGGGAGGCGTGATCATTTACGAGTCGGCCTTATCTTTCCTGGGCTTCGGCATCCAGCCGCCGGTGCCCACCTGGGGCAATATGCTCTACGAGTACCAGAACGAAATGTGGACGCAACCAGCCAAGGTGTTCTTCCCCGGTTTGATGATATTCGTCTGTGTTCTGGCATTTAACTACATCGGCGACGGCCTGCGCGATGCGATGGACCCTCGCCTGAAGCACTAATTAAAGCGTTGGATACCCAGCCCTCATCACCAAGTCTACTCAAAATGGCTGGCATGGCGGTCCTGGTCCTGGCACCGCTCATATATGGCATCATTGCCCTGAATACGGGTGACCTGTTATGGGTTTCACCCGTTTTTAGCGCCGAACCGGGGGCGATCGTCATCCACTGCTACAGTAACGACGTCCCCTTGGAACCAGGAACGTCGGATTTCGTTGCATTAACCGATTTGGTGAATGAAACCTTGTCAGGCAGCAAACGCTGGGATCCGCTCAGTCTGTCAGAAGTCACTTACCAGGATTACCGCAACAGCCCGCAAATGATGACCCTGGAATTGTTTTACGCTTCCCCATTGCGGGTTCATTCACGCTATAAATTCTTTTCGAACGTCGATGCGATTATAATTCCTCTTGAAGGGCGCCATGCTTTAACGATGGCGGTATTTGGCCGCCGGGGGAATCTCCCGGCTGCCGGATCTTTTCATGTTGATACCACTGCGCCTCTGGTAGAATACCTGGCTGAACAGGGCTTATGCGACAAGCCCTGATGCCCGGCGAAGCCTCACAGGACTGAATTGGGAGAGACTAATTGTGAGCGTGCAAACTATCCAACCTTTACTTGAAGTGCAAGACCTGAAGACTTATTTTTACACTGAGGACGGCACTGTTAAGGCTGTGGACGGTGTAGATTTCGCTGTTTTTCCCGGCGAAGTCCTGGGGCTGGTGGGCGAATCGGGCTGCGGAAAAAGCGTCACCTCCCTCTCCATCATGAGGCTGATCGGCATCCCTGGTAAAGTCGTGAACGGGAAAATATCCTTTGAAGGCCGTGACCTGTTGCAGCTGTCCGAATCGGAGATGGTCGACATGCGCGGCAACCGCATTTCCATGATCTTCCAGCAGCCTCAGTCCAGTCTCAACCCGGTCTTCAAAGTCGGCGACCAGGTGGCGGAAGTGTTCCAAATCCACCAGAACATGGGCCGCGAAGAATCGTGGGAAAGGGCCGTGGATTTGCTGCGCCTAGTCGGCATCCCTGATCCAGAGAAAAAGGCGCACGCCTTTCCCCACGAAATGTCCGGCGGGCAGGCGCAACGGGTGATGATCGCCATGGCCCTGGCGCTCAACCCACAGCTGTTGCTCGCTGACGAGCCAACCACCGCCCTGGACGTGACCATCCAGGCGCAGATCCTCGACTTGCTGCGCGATCTACGCACTCGCATGGGCACCTCGGTGATCCTGATCACCCACGACCTGGGCGTGATCGCTGAGCTGGCCGACCGCGTAGCGGTCATGTACGCCGGCCGGATCGTCGAACAGACCGACATCCGCTCCGTGTTTGACAAACCGCTGCATCCTTATACCCAGGGCTTGATCGCTTCGATCCCCGTCTTGGGAAAGATCAAAGATCGCCTGGATGTCATTCCTGGTTCGGTGCCGAACTTGATCAACCTGCCGGAAGGCTGCAAGTTCGCACCGCGTTGCCGGGCGCGCCTCGAAAATAAATTATCGATCTGCACCGAAATTGAACCCGATTTAATTCCAGTCCTGCCCAAGCACACCGTGCGCTGCTGGCTTTACCAGAGCTACGAGGAAAAAGGACACCAAGCTCCCTTGCGCGCTTCCGATGTGAAGCCAGTAGCCTGATCTCGCTGATTAGAAGAGGCTTTCAATGAGTGAACAACTCGCTTTTAGCACAAACGGCCAGAAACGGTTGATTGAAGTAAAAAACCTGGTGAAATATTTCCCGGTGCGCGGAGGCCTGATGCAGCGCGTCGTGGCTTGGGTCCAGGCAGTGGACGATGTCAGTTTCTTTGTGAGAGAAGGGGAAACTTTAGGATTAGTCGGCGAGTCAGGCTGCGGAAAAACGACCGTCGGGCGTACCATGCTCCGCTTAACCGAGCCGACGGGCGGCCAGGTCTTGTATGACGGGACGAACATCTTTTCCCTGCATGGCAGCGACCTCAAAAAAATGCGTCGCAACATGCAGATCATTTTCCAGGACCCCTATGCCTCTCTTGACCCGCGCATGCCGATCGGCGAGTCGATCGCCGAAGGTTTGAAAATCCACCATATCGGCACCCCCAGAGAACGCTTTGAGATCGTCATCGAAAACCTGCGCAAGGTTGGCCTGGAAGACTACCATTCCCGCCGGTACCCACATGAATTCTCCGGCGGCCAGCGCCAGCGCATCGGCATCGCCCGCGCCCTGGCCCTCCAGCCAAAATTTATAATCTGTGATGAGCCGGTCTCAGCCCTGGATGTCTCCATTCAATCGCAGGTGCTCAATATCCTCAACGACCTGCAAAAAGAGTTTGGTCTGACTTACCTCTTCATCGCCCACAACCTGTCTGTCGTCGAGCATATCTCCCACCGCGTGGCGGTAATGTACCTGGGCAAGATGGTCGAGATGACCACGCGCGAAGAGCTCTTCCGCAACCCCCTGCATCCCTATACCCAGGCTTTAATGTCGGCCATCCCCATCGCCGACCCCACCCTCAAACGCGAACGGATCCTGCTGCCTGGGGACGTGCCCAGCCCCCTGAACCCTCCCAGTGGTTGCCGGTTTCACCCGCGCTGCCCTGTAGCGATGGACCATTGTTCCCGGGAAGAACCGCCTTTCATCGAGGTCAGCCAGGAACACTGGGTAGCCTGCTGGCGAGTGGAATAACCCCCCTAAGGATTGTCATCACCCTGACGGGTGTGATACAATACAGCCCGCCCGGTTCCTCCGGGCCTCGCCGTTGGGGCGTGGTGCAATGGTAGCACAGCGGACTTTGGATCCGTTTATCCTGGTTCGAATCCGGGCGCCCCAGCCTGATCGGCTGGTACGGAAATCTACTGTGTTGGTCGAAGTCCAAACCTCATATTCAAAAAAACTCGGGAGGCGAGCTCTGCATGGCTGATCTTCTGCCACGCCGCTCGCCCCCTTTCGTCCCTTGACTTCGCTCAGGGCAAGCTCTTCGTCATCCTTCGTCTTTCGTCCTTCGTCTACATGTAGGAGTTTATCCGTATGAAAATTACCGCCGTGATTCTGGCTGCTGGACAAGGCACGCGCATGCGTTCAACCCTCCCCAAAGTCCTGCATCCGCTTTTAGGCCGCTCACTGATCTGGTATACGGTTGAGACTACCCGAGAGGTCACCGGGGAAAAACCGGTCGTGGTCATCGGTCATGGGGCCGAGCCTGTCCACCAGGCGCTCGGGGAAGCAGCTCAGCTCATCCTCCAGGAAGCGCAACTTGGCACCGGCCACGCCCTGATGCAAGCTGAAGGCTTGTTGCAAGGCAAGAGCGATATCATCCTGGTAATTGCAGCCGATATGCCCCTGCTAACCCGCGCCACCCTGGAGCGACTCGTAGAGGCGCACGCTGCGCCAGCTGGAAGGGGAGAAAAGACGCCTGCTATCACCCTGCTCGCCGCTCTTTCCGACGATGCGCGTGGTTTTGGGCGTCTCATCCGCAATGCAGATGGAGAGGTGCAGGCGGTTGTCGAAGAAGCACAAGCCACGCCAGAACAGCTCCGCCTGCGAGAGTTGAACACCAGCGTGTACTGCTTTACCGCGCCGTGGCTCTGGTCCGCTCTCCACCGCATTCCACTCTCACCCAAAGGCGAATATTATTTGACCGACCTGGTAGCCGTCGCCGTGGCAGACGGACTTGCGGTGCAAGCCGTGGTGGTCGAAGATGCCAGCGAAGCCATCGGCATCAACACTCGCGTGCACCTGGCGGAGGCTGAGGCTATCTTACGCCGCCGGATCAACCAGGCCTGGATGCTGGCTGGGGTGACCCTGATCGACCCCAACACCACTTACATCGAGCCCGGCGTGGAGATCGGCCAGGATACCGTCATCTGGCCAAACACCCATTTGCAAGGCGCGACCAAAATCGGAGAAGCCTGCAGCCTGGGTCCCAACAGCTTGATCCGGGACACCCGCATTGGCGATCGCTGCAAAGTGCTCGCCTCGGTGGTCGAAAAAGCCGTGCTGGAAGACGGGGTGGATGTCGGTCCCTACGCGCACCTGCGCAAGGGCGCTCACCTGGCGCGTGGGGTGCACATGGGCAATTTCGGCGAAGTCAAGAACTCTTACCTCGGCCCGGGCACCAAGATGGGGCATTTTTCCTATATCGGAGATGCTACTCTTGGTTCCGGGGTAAACATCGGCGCAGGGACGATCACCTGCAATTTCGATGGCAAGAAGAAGAACCCGACCGAGATCGGCGCCGGGGCTTTCATCGGCAGCGACACCATGCTGGT
>DATDRM010000340.1:0-5328 GCA_035291705.1 Anaerolineales bacterium | reverse complement strand
GCGCAGTTCGGGTGGGGGGCATCGATGTGCATCATGGTCGTGTCGGACCAGCCGGTGGCGCCTTCTTCCGGCACGACGCTGGCGATCGGCTTGCCTTCGAACTGGAGCAGGTTCACCTGGAAGGGCCACGAGCTGGATGCCACTACGCCTTCATTTGTGAAATCATCCATCTGGATGAAGGCGTCGTGCCAGTAGCGTCCAATAATCTGGCGTTGTTGGCGCAGTAAGTTGATGGCGGCGTCGAACTGCTCCCGCGTAAGGGCGTAGGGGTCTTTAATGCCCAGTTCGGGATTGTGCTTCATGAGATAGAGCGCCGCGTCGGCCACGTAAATCGGGCCATCGTAGGCCTGCACCCGGCCCTTGTTCGACTGGTCATCCGACAGGGTTTGCTCTTCGAACACCACGTTCCAGCTGGTCGGCGGCTCGGGGAAGGCCTCGGTGTTGTACATCAGCACGTTCGGCCCCCACTGGTAAGGAGTGCCGTAGTGCTTTCCGTTCACGGTGTTCCAGGGGGCGTTCTTCAGCCGATCGTCAACTGTCTCCCAGCTGGGGATCAGATCGACGTTGATCTCCTGGACGCGTCCGCCAGAGATCATGCGGTTGCTGGCATCGCCCGAGGCCGTGACCAGGTCGAAACCGCCCTCGTTCATCAAGGCGACCATCTCGTCCGAGGTGGCGGCGACTTTGACGTTGACCTTGCAGCCGGTTTCCTTTTCGAATTCCGTCACCCAGTCGTAATTCGGATCGGTCTCGCCACGTTCGATGTACCCAGCCCAGGCGATGATACTGACCTCACCCTCACCTTCGCCGACGGACTTCATCGGCGCGCCGCCGGCTTCCTCACCTGCCGGCGCCTGCGGCTGGCAGGCAGCCAGGACTAGGCCGGCTAGCAGCACGACCACGAATAAACGGTGGATCATCCATTTTGACTTCATTTCTTCCTCCTTTGGCGTAATTTAGATGTAGTTGCTACCTGAAGCGAAATGCCTGATTTTATTCAAGTCGCCATTTCACTTCAACAGGCACAGCAGTTCAACGGCGTGTCATCAGAATCCAGCACCCCGATTCAGTGAGCATAGATCAAACTTTGGGTGGATTATGCAATCATAGAACGAATAAGATCACCTCCTTCCGCAGAGTTAACTCCAGTTTTACTCGCCACCCTTGACCTCAGTCCAGACACGATCCCACAGCGCGGTCGCCTCACCGACATCCACGATCGGCTTAGCATTCTGGATCGCTTCTAATGGGGGGTTGGTGGCGTCGAAACCCATATAGGCCTCATACGCTGCCGGGTCTTGCGTCTTGAGCAAGTCCAGAGCGGCCTGGTTCGGGCTGGAATAAGGGAATTCCATGGTGATCAGCAGGCTGGCCTCCGGTTTCAGGACATAATTCATGAAGGCCAGCGCGGCGTCCTTGTGAGGAGCGCCCTTCGGGACTGCCAGATTGTCGTACCAGATGCCACAGCCCTCTTCCGGGCAGATATAGTCGATGGCTGGGTTCTCGCTATGGGCGATGGCGGCCTCGCCGTTCCAGGTATGGCCCAGCCAGACTTCGCCGGCTAGCAAGGCAGTTTTCGGGCTGTCGCTGTCGAAGAGGCGCACATTCGGCATCAGTTCCGACAATTTAGCTTTGGCCTCCTCCAGCTGCGCCGGGTCTGTCGAGTTCTTATCGTAGCCCAGGGTCTGCAAGACCATGCCAAGTACCTCACGCTCGTCGTCGAGCAGTACCACCCGATCCTTGAATTCGGGATCCCACAAGTCAGCCCATTTGGTGATCGGGCGAGTGACTTTGTCAGTATCGACCACGATCCCCACCGTCCCCCACTGGTACGGGACACTATACTTGTTGCCAGGGTCGAAGTCCGGGTTCGTGAGTTCAGGCACCAAATTCTTGAAGTTGGGGATCTGCTTCAGATCGATCTCCTCTAACAACCCCTGGTTGATCATGATCGCCACCGTGTAATCACTGGGGATGATCACGTCGTACCCGGAGGCGCCAGCTTGCAGCTTGGCCAACAGCTCTTCGTTGGATGAATACGTGTCGTAATTGACCTTGATGCCGGTCTCCTGGGTGAAGCCGTCCAACAGGGCTTGTGGAACATACTCTGACCAGCCATAAAGATTAACCTCGGTGGACTTGGCTCCTCCACCGCCGCAGGCGACCAGCAACATGCTTAGGATTATCAGGATAGCCAAGTACTTTAATAGTTTCATGGTTCTCTCTCCTTGTTTAGTTGGTAGTCCTGTAGTTATATAGTCAAGTAGCTCGATCGTCGGCTTTGTGTAGTCAATGCAGTTCGAGCGCCTCTCACTTATGAACCGATTTAATGCGTCGACCTAACTGTTTGATTGCTAAGAGTGCCATTCACCTCCTCATTTTCAGAAAGCTTTCGATTGTCTCCGTTGCGCCAGCTGGCCGATCCCCAAGATGATAAAAATTGTCAACACCCATAAAGTAGAAAGGGCATTAACTTCAGGCGTCACGGCAAAACGCACCATCGAAAAAACCCGCAGAGGCAAGGTCGTCGATCCCGGTCCAGCGGTGAAATAAGTGATCACGTAGTCGTCCAGCGAGAGGGTGAACGCTAACAGCGCCCCTGACATCACTCCAGGCAAGATCGTCGGCAGCGTTACCCGCCTGAATGTAGTGATCTCGTTGGCACCCAGGTCCATGGCAGCCTCTTCGATGGCTTTGTCAAATCCATGCAGGCGGGCGCGCACGACCAATGTCACAAATGGGATGTTAAAGGCGATGTGGGCCAGGGAGATGGTGCCCAATCCAAGTTGGAACCCTGCCTGGGCGAAAAAGGCTAGCAGGGAGATGCCCATCACCACCTCGGGGATGATCACTGGGATGTACAGCGTGGACTCTGCCAGGGTGTAGCCGGGGAAACGGTAGCGTTGCAAGGCCAGTGCAGCCATTGTGCCGATCACAGTCGCCACAAGGGTCGAGACAACAGCAATTAAGATCGAGTTGCGCGCCGCCAGCAACACTTCCTGGTCACGCAGCAGTGCACCGTACCAGCGCAGGGTGAACCCTTCCCAGCGGATATTGAGCTTCTGGCTGTTGAAGGAAAAAACTATCAAAATCAAGATCGGCAGGTAGATATAGACGTAAGCCAGGACCGCGTAGATGCGTAGCCAGGGAGCTGCCTTTTTCTCGCTCATACCAGCACTTCCTCGCCTAACCCAGCCCGCCGAGCGTAGAGCAGCGTGACAATCAAGGTGCCGATCAACAAAACCATTGAGGCAGCTGCGCCGAATGGCCAATCGCGCGCCGTGAGGAACTGGTTGCGAATCAAGTTGCCCACCAGCACGGTCTTAGCTCCCCCCATCAAGTCGGGCACGACGAACATGCCCATGGCGGGTATGAAGACCAGGATCGAACCGGCGATCATTCCAGGCACAGAGAGCGGCAGAGTGACCCGCAAGAAAGCCCGCCAGGGCTGGGCGCCCAGGTCGGCTGCCGCTTCCAGCTGAATGAACTCAATTTTCTCAAGCGAGGTGAACAGCGGCAGCACCATGAAAGGCAAGAATTCATAGACCATGCCGATAAATACTGCCGTCGGAGTGTATAGGATGTCTAGCGGAACCTTGATCAAGCCCAGGTTCAAGAGCGTTGTGTTGAGCAGCCCTTCGGTACGCAGGATCATGATCCAGGCATAGATGCGAATGATAAAGTTCGTCCAGAAGGGCACCAGGATCAGGAACAGCAAAAAGGAACGCTGCTTGGCGGGGGCGCGGGCGATATAGTAGGCCAGTGGGTAGCCGATCAGGAGAGACGCCAGGGTAGTGAAGGTAGCAGTCGTCACGGAGAACCCCAGGATGCGCAGGTAGAGCGAATCGCCCAGGCGCAGGTAATTCTGCAAGTTGAATTTGTAGATCACGTTGCCATACGGCCCACGACTCAAGAAGCTCAGGATGACAACCAGTAGCAGCGGCATAATCATAAACACCAGCAGGTAAAGCATGGTTGGCGAGATGAGCGCTAATCCTTGTGACTGGGGATTCTCGCGCAGACTTTTCGTAAACGACTTCAGGCGGTTAGATGCCATAGGAATCTATGCGTCTGCTAGGACCAGGGCGTTTTCGGGGAACAGGGTCACCCAGACCTCCTGTCCCGGGGTGTAAAAAACGCTCTTATCCAGAATAGAGATTTTGTTTTGCTCCCAAACCGTCAGGTGATTTCCCTGGCCAAGGTCGACAACCACGCGCGTGTCGGAGCCGATGTACGTCGTGCTGACCACCCGCGCCAGAAAACAGTTATGGTTGAGCACGCGTTCATCACTTAAACGAATTTTTTCTGGGCGGATGGATAGCACCGCTGGTTGGCCGGCCACCAGATTCCCCTGCTGCAGCCCGGTGGCGCATCCTTCGGATTGCTTGAGCTGGATGGTCGCCATCTCCTTATTCAGCTCGACCACACTGCCCGGTAGAAAATTGGTTTCGCCGATGAAGTCTGCCGCGAAGCGAGAAGTAGGCCGTTCATAGATTTCGACTGGTGTGCCAATCTGCAAAACCTTGCCAAAGTTCATCAAGGCAATGCGGTCCGACATAGTCAAGGCTTCTTCTTGGTCGTGTGTGACGTAGATGAAAGTAATACCCACCTGCATTTGCAGGGCCTTTAACTCCAGCTGCATCTCTTTTCGTAATTTTAGATCCAGCGCGCCGAGTGGCTCGTCGAGCAGGAGTACCGCTGGGCGTTTGACCAGAGCGCGCGCCAGGGCGACGCGCTGCTGTTGCCCTCCGGAGAGTTGTTTCGGCTTGCGCCCTGCCATGCCAGGTAACTGCACCATCTCCAAGGCTTCATCCACCCGGCGCTTGATCTCGGGCTTTGCCAGGTGTTCCATTTCTAATCCGAAGGCCACGTTCTGGGCGACTGTCATGTGCTGGAAAAGGGCGTAACTCTGGAAGACAGTATTGACTGGCCTCAAGTAAGGGGGGGTCCGCCCCATCGCCTGGCCCTGGATAAAGATCTCCCCCTCTGATGGCCATTCAAAACCAGCGGTCAGGCGCAGGGAGGTGGTTTTTCCGCACCCGGATGGGCCAAGCAGCGAGAAGAATTCCCCATGTTCAATTTGTAAGGTGACATGATCGACCGCGCTGATCTCACCACCGCCCGGATTCGGAAACTTCTTGACAACTCCTTGCATCTCGACGGCAAAGGTACTCATTTTGATGAAACTCCATCAGCGCGTTCGAACGCCTCGTCAGGGGGCATCCATTGGTAGTTGTCTTTGATAATTTGGGGGATAAAGACCGTGCGCGTCCGCCGCATGCCTGGCACATGGTGCAGCTTCTGGCTGATGAAGGCATGCATCTCCTC
>DATDRM010000339.1:0-18382 GCA_035291705.1 Anaerolineales bacterium | reverse complement strand
ATCATATCGCGGGGATCGCGATAAACGAAAACCATCGCCTTTCCTGGCCTGGTCAATGCCTCGATGAAAGGCTGGCGGGCGTGTAAATAACCATACCCGATATCGCCCGGGCGCATGGCACGAATGTTTGCCAGTACGGCCTCGGCTGGCAGCTTTCGATTATCCTCCGTTCGATTGACCGGCGGAAATCCCGGGTTTACGAATGGCCCCAGGTGTGTCAATCCCTGTAACACCTGGATAATTAGGTGAGATCCGGATTTCGGCATGGCGTTTCCCAATACAGTTGGAGACTTGGCCAGTTCCTCTTTTCCCCAGCGTAGTTCTGTGACCCACCGGCGCATCCGCCAGCGACCGAGTTTAAGCCGATGTTTGAACAATGGCCAGGAGCCTGACTTCTCACGCATATCGCTTCACTTTGCAGACGCCTACCGGCTGGTAATGGGGATCCCAAACGCCCCAAGGCATACCGTTGTCGCCGGAGCGAAAGTAGAACCTGGCCAGGTTGTCACGCAGCTCACCGCAATTGCGCAGTTGCTCGAATAATTTGTCGAATTGCCCGTAATTCGTTGGCACTTCTCGAGAGAATCCAAAAGCGCGCCGCAGGGAACCCTCGCTGTAGCACCAACCCTGGGACGGCTCATGGAACCAATCCTGATCCTTTGCCGCGCCTAAAGTCGCCAGGAGCAAGCCTCCCGGTTTGAGTACCCGCATCAACTCAGCGACTACTTTCGATAAGTCATTGGGGGAGTTATGTTCGAGGGCTGAGACCGCCACCACTGCATCGAGCGTGTCATCCTGAACATCGACCAGTTCCTTCAGATCCTGGTTATAAATCGTCACCCAGCCCTGTTTCTCGTCGGATGGTTTAGAAAATAGCATCGAAATTATGTCCTTACCCGTATCGACCAAATTGAGAGCCTTTTTCCTGAACGACAGCGCTGTCCACTCTGCGTGAGGAATCTGTACCTGATCAACGGGTGACAAATCCTCAAGGCGTAAACCCTTAACCTGATAACGTCGCCGAAAGCGACTTGGCAAATGCGCCCGGCTTTCTCGATCTACACTTAAAACCTCAGCCCCTTTCTGCACCAGGTACCACTGCATGACCCCCACACCCGCCCCGGCATCCATAATCCGCTTTCCACGGATCTCCTCCAGCTGGCTCAGAATCCAGGTCAGGTCGAGCAAATAATGCCAGCCGAACTCGAGCTTCAAGGATTTCGCCAAGTGTTTCAAGTCAACGATGAGTCGTCTCTCCTGCTCAAGCAGCCCAACTGATAAGATTTCAATTCTTTCTGCCAAGATGACTATGCCTCGTTTAATATGAAGGAATCGCCTCTCACAATCCCGTTGATAAGTGTACGCATGGTTGGTGATTCTTCCGGGGTCAGTTGTCGCCAGGAAAAGGGGCGCAGTTGAACGAATCCAGGAAGAGAATGCTGTTCCAGATACTCACCAAAAGGCAGCGAAGCGCGAAAATTCTGGTAATACAAGAATCGCCGGGCATTCCGTCGAAATTCTGCCTGAACTTCTATAGGGTGGGGGGATCCTAGAAATTCCTCAGCCATCTGGCGATATGCTTCAGGAGTCTGGGGGAAGAACACGGTAGGATAAGCGGTATAACGTGCTTTACCGCCACACAACACAGCTTTCCCCAGCAAGGCTGCTTCCAGGCCGATCGAGGAGTTATACACCATGGAAAACTTGGCGCGTTGGATTAATTCATAAGAACTGAGATACTCACTAGAGTCGACGAAGATCGCATTTGGCAAATCATCGACATGGTTGTCTCTGATCCAGGATGGCACACTCTCGCGGCTTTCCTTGCCGGGGCGCATTTCATCCGGGTGAGCGCGAATGACAAACAGAGTTTCCGGGTGATCGTGGATGATCCCCAGGACAAGCTCCAGCCAGGCGAACATCTGCGGGAAGACTGTATTTGCGTGCACCTGGCTGGTATCATAAACTACGTTGGTAAAGACCGGCACGATTTGCTTGAATTGCTCCGCGCGCTGGTTGAACTCCTCGTCCAGGCTATGCATCTCCGGCCAAAAGCGGATACCCGCCATGCTGAAATCGCCCTGAAAACGTTGCTCCAGGTAAATGTCCAAACGAGCGTTCTGCTCGGGGGATAACTCAAAATCCTGCGGAATATGGATGGGATAGGCCGTAGCCTGTCCATCGGTGAAAAAACCAGAGAAAGGCCTGAATCCGACTTCGTGGGTTACCACACGCAAGCCGCGTTGTTTGGCCACCCAACGCGCAGTAGCCTCCGGGTATAAAATCCCATTGAAAACCACTACAGTGGAAGGCTCAAGGCTTTCTAAGAAATCGGTAAACTCTATCGCCACCCGCCACGCCGAAAGGATGTACTGGCGCAGTAGAAAACGGGTTGGCTCGTCGTCCTTCACTTGATGCCGGCGCAGAGCCCAGCGAAGGGAGGGTAAAGTTAACTCTCCCAAAGGGATAGCTGACTTGATTCTGGAAATCTCCGGGAGCCTGTGTTCAAAAGCACTCAACTGATCTACGCTCAGATCTCGCAGGGCTTTTTCTAGGGCTTCGTCAAGCCTAAAATTGAACCATACCGTTGGCGCGTGCGCGAACAGGCGCCGTGACTGGGCGGTACATCCGGCGCAAGGTGGAGGTTTCGTGAGGTCTTCACGACTTGTCCCCAGGACGCAGGGGCTCATCCCAGCCTGACAGGCAAAATAAACCACCGGAACCCCGGCCAGCTGCAACCCACAAGCGGTCAAGAAAGCGAAGGCTGAATTCAAACTCATGCCACTCAAACGGGTGGAGGCGATGAAGAATGCCACTGGTGGTTGTCCCGGTCTTAGGCGAGCCTTATCCATCACTTGTCGCGCCACCTGGAACAAGCGCCAACGTGCCTGCACCCCACTCACCCCCCGTTTCACTCGTGAAAACTTACCCAATCCTATCATCCTCCCATGTTTGACGAATCATATATCTTCACGCATCAAGTTTCACGTTTACGTTTCACGCCTCACCGCCCCTTTATTCCCTCTACCTCAATCCCCTCACTCTCCTGCGCTTTAAAATACGCTTCCGACAGGCGCTGAATGGCGATCAAGAATCCCTCGCTCCCCCGCTGGTGTCCTCGCCAGATCTCCGGGATCATGGTGCCCTGGTAACCATCTGGTCGACCTGCGCCAATAACTCTAAAGAAATGCACCCAATCGATCGTCCCCTCGCCGATCTGCAGACCTTCACCATCCAATCCAGCCCCATCCGCCAGATGCAGGTGGCGGGTGAAGGGTAGGAGCACTCTCACCTGGTCGTAAAAATCTTTATGAGCCCAGTTGCAATACAGCTTGGAATGCGATGTATCAAAGCAGATGTTCAAACCCAGGGGCTCAATAAAATCCCGGATTTCGTAGGCATCCATGAAAGCGTTAGTCAACCACTGCCCGCCAAAATACCAGGGATGGGGGGGTAAATTTTCCAGGAGCAATTCAACGCCTTCTACGTCGAGCCTTTCAACGGATCTGCGCAGGTTAGCATAGAGCGCCTGATGATCTTCGATAGGATGATCCAGGCTCATTCCACCTGTATGCACGACGACCTTTGGGGTTTCAATAAAGTGTGGCGCCATCTCCCGCGTTAAGTAGATCGTTTTTTGGATTAATGCCACCGACTGCATCCGCTGGTGCTCATCTAAAGCGCACAGGTCCACCAGGGTACGCTCAAAGAACTCAGGTGCGTGAACGACCAGTTTTAGCTCGTAATCCCCACCCGGATAGTGTTCATCCAGGTCTTGATCGGTGAAGTGGAACTCCAATATGTGTGGCTGATAGATCAACGACTCTTCGAAATCGCGGAAGCGTACCGTGAAGCCCCAATCCATATGTAAAGTATGTTCCACATCCAGGGTGATTTCAACGCCAAGGTCCCGATCCAGGAAGGGCTCATCTTCTTCGATCAGCCGATTAGCGATCCGGCCCACCAATTCCGGATATCTCTGGGGCGAGATTCCGAGGGCGGGACCTTTGACGGTCACCAGATCAGGGGTGATCGTTTCGCCAGATTGTATTGTGCGAGCTGCCACCAGGCTTTTACCTAGCACCTCACGGTTAAGGATCTCGCCGCGTGAGATAAACTTCTCCTCGCCGGTGCCCAGCGCAAAGCTAACCTGGCGGATATCACGCACCAATTTTCTAAAGCCGTGCGGCTCCAGGCTGGCGGCGTGATCGGGACCATCCATCGTTCGGTCAAGTGTAATGTGGCGCTCGATGATGCTTGCCCCTAAAGCTGCTGCGACCGTTGATACTGCGATGCCACGTTCATGGCCAGAATAACCGACCGGCACCCCAAATTGCCGCAATTGATCCATGAACCGCAGGTTGATGTCCTCAAAGGCTGCGGGATACGTACTGTTGCAATGCAACAAGGCAAACTCCGCCTTACGCTCTTTGAGGAAATTTACACTGACTTCAACCTCCTCCATACGAGACATCCCGGTGGAGACGATCAATGGCTTTCCTTTTTCCACCAGATGATCCAACAGGGGTAGGTTCGTCAGGTCTGCCGAGGCGACCTTGAAAGCCGGAACGCTCAGCTGATCCAGGAAATCAGCGCTTTCCGGATCAAAAGCCGAACATAAGAAAGTAATGCGCTTCTTCTTACAATAATCCACGATTTGGCGAAAGTCGTCATCTGCCAGCTCGACACGCTGCAGGATGGGCAGCAAGTAACGCAGGGTTTTTTCTCCCGAATTAGCGTTCTCCAGGTACTTTTTGGCATAGAGTTTATCCAGGTTGCGCTTCTGGAATTTGACAGCATCAGCCCCCGCGCTGATCGCCGCATCGATCAGCTCCAGCGCCAAGGGGAGAATGCCGTTATGGTTCACGCCGATCTCAGCGATGATGTAAGTAGGCTGGCCATCGCCCACCAGGCGATCGCCAATCTTTATTATAGGCATGCATACCTCCGTTTTCTTATTTTCAGTGGGAATAATTCCGATTCAAAGGCGAGGCGTGATTTGTAAACTTTGGTTTCACGGTTCAAGTTTTACGATTCACGCTTCCTAAATCAGGTTTCACGCTTCACTTTTGATAATCTCGAACCCTAAATCCCCCATGGTTATCTCACCATTTTCCAATAACCGTTCTGCCCGCCGCCAATCGTCCGGTGAATCGATGTCGATCCATTCCTCTGCCCCTATAATCAGAGGCAGGATATGCTCGCCCGTCATTGAATTCTTGATCAGGATCGTATCCGTCCAGGCTGCGTCCACATAACCGGTTTGCCAATATACCTCCGGGAGGATCTGGCGCGGTTGGTTATACGGTTCGGGAATCCCATTCTCAAGCAGGGGATGGATGAAACCGTCTACACCTATCCGCCACATCTTGAATGGATTCTGAAAAGGGATACAGACGGTCCGGACCGAGTCAGCCTCCGGGCGCTCTAAGAGGCGCAGGACGGCCTGATCGATATGGACAGCCCGGCGGAATGGAGAAGTTGGGCGCAATTGCACCACAATTTCCGGTCTGTAACCCTCGTTCTCAGTTAACCAGGTAAGAGCATGTTGAAAAACGGGCAAGTCTGGCGTATTGTCTTGGGAGAGTTCTGCCGGGCGTAGGAAGGGAGTCTCTGCTCCATACATCCGGGCGATCGCTGCAATCTCGTCATCATCGGTTGAGACGATCAAGCGCGTGATCGTCTCTGCCGCAAGTCCAGCTGCGATGCTGTACGAGATTAGAGGATGCCCGGCAAACAGGCGGATGTTCTTGCGTGGGATGCTCTTGGAACCCCCCCTTGCTGGGACGATTGCCAGGACTTCGCTATCCATCACCAGGCCGTCCAGCCTCCATCGACAATCAAGTTCGCCCCAGTCATATAAGTTGACGCATCTGAGGCAAGAAACAGGATAGCCCCATTCATTTCTTCTTTTTCTGCCATTCGCCCTAATACACTACGCGCCGAATAAGCCTGGACAAAGGTTTCCTCGTGTCCATTATATACTCCACCGGGGGTGAGGGCATTCACTCGGATATTCTTCCCGGCGTAATACGTTGCCAGGTAACGCGTCATTCCTAACACGCCAGCCTTGCTGACCGAATAGTAAACGGGCTTATATTGAGGGGAGTGGTTTTGTCTTTGGTAGATGCGTTGATCTGGACCGACCAGCCCGTACATCGAACAGACATTAACGATGACGCCTTTCCCCTGAGCAAGCATAGGAACCACTGCCGCCTGGCAGCACAAGAACATGCCAGTCAGGTTGACATCCAGAGCCTGTTGCCAGACCTCGAGAGGGTGATCCTCAAAGGCCGAAGCACCGGGACGAGAGTCGCTGTGCTGGGGGTCAAACTTTGGATCAAGTGCGGCGCTATTGACCAGTATATCCAGGCGACTAAACTGTCCCAGGGTTGCCTCGATCATCTGCTGGACCGATGTTTTCGAGGTTACGTCGGTTCTCACCCCAAAGGCGCGCTGGCTATTAACAGCATCACCATTATTCTCGATCGGCCAGCGACGGTCAAGGGAGGCAGCCAGGGTTAGAGCTGCCTCCTCGTTTAACTCGGCAATCACGACCTGCGCGCCAGCCTGTGCTAAGGTACGGCAAAACTGTTCCCCCAGCAGGCCAGCCCCGCCAGTTACAACTGCCACACGCCCGGTCAAATTGAATAGCTCGGGCAGTTCAACCATACTTCTAATTAATCCTTTAAACTTCTTTTGCTTCTACGACTACTGTTTCTTCCTGGTGGCCATTATTACGACCGTCCCAGCCGTCGGGGAGCAAGAATCCCCGCTCATCCAGGAAAGCGATGATCTTGCGGGCATTCTCCTCCGGAGGAACATCCACTGTGTACAGAGTGATCTCTGGATTAACCGGAGTCTCATAAGGATCGTCTACGCCAGTGAAGCCAGTGATCTGCCCCCGCCGGGCCCGGGCGTACAGTCCCTTGACATCACGTTGCTCGCAGACCTCGATCGGTGTGTCCATAAAAATCTCGACGAAGCGCTCCTCGCCGACCATTTTGCGCACTTCATTGCGGGTGGCGCGATACGGGCTGATGGCGGCTGTAATCACCATTCCGCCATGTCGAGCAATTTCGCCAGCGACAAAACCGATGCGTAAGATGTTGGTGTCGCGGTCTTCTTGGCTGAAACCAAGCCCTTTCGACAGGTGCGTTCGCACCACATCCCCATCCAACAATGTTACTTGCCGGCCACGCTCCAGCAGCAGGGAAGTGAGGATTTCCGCTGTCGTGGATTTGCCGGAGCCACTCAGACCGGTGAACCAAAGGCACACGCCTTGCTTATGGCGCGGTGGATACATTTGCTGCAATATCTCTGCAGTCTCTTGCCTGGTAAACCATTCCGGAAGCAGTTTCCCTTTTGCCAGGTAATTTTCCCGCACCTGGGTACCGGAGATCGAGAAGATGCGCGAACCTTCAGGGACCTTGTTCTGCTCTTCATAGCGTTCTTCATCAGCCAGGTAGACCAGCTCTTTGAACTCGATCGGCTGGACGCCAATTTCGTTGGCATATTGGGTCAACATCAACTGCGCCTCATAAGGACCGTAGAAAGGATTTCCGTTACTGTCCTGGCCTGGGCCGGCGTGGTCACGACCGATAATGAAGTGAGTTGCCCCGTGGTTGCGGCGGATAATCGCATGCCAGATCGCCTCGCGCGGCCCTGCCATGCGCATGGCTAGCGGCAATAAGCTCAGCATCGTACGTTCCGGTTCGTAATAATTCTCGACCAGGGTACGATAGACACGCACCCGTGTATAATGATCCACATCCCCCGGCTTTGTCAATCCAACCACAGGATGGATCAATAGACTCCCACCTACCTCTTCGGCAGCTCGCTTGGTTAGTTCTTCGTGGATGCGGTGCATTGGATTGCGGGTTTGGAATGCGACAACCTTGTCATAACCCATTTTCTCCAGACGAGCGCGCACCTGGCTGGGAGTGAAGCGCAGATCAATAAAATCGTAGTATTTAGGTAAATCGATCATCTTTAGCGCGCCGGATACATAAACCTTCCCCCACTGGCTCATTTCCGAGACTAAAGGATGGCGAGGATCGGTAGTTCCCAAAACCAGCCGCGCTTCTCGCTGGGAATCCCAGTGATAAACCTCTTCGATTTGCATCACAGCAATCGTATTATTGCTGGCATCACTAAGTGTTATCTGCTCTCCCCAGCTCGGCAGAGCATGCTCGTCGACAGCCAGGGTGATTGGGATAGGAAACAGAACCCCATTCGTCAGGCGCATCTCGGTGAGCACACGCTCGTAGTCAGCTTTGCCCATGAAACGATCTAAAGGAGAGAATCCTCCGGTCGCCAGCAACTCCAGATCGCACAGGGAACGCGAGGAAATCTGGATGGAAGGCAGGCGGCTGGAACGGGCAAGCAATTCCTCCCGCTCCTCTCCTTCGACTAGCAGATTGACGAGCTTACCTCCATAGGGAGTAATTAATTTACCATTCTTGCGATTTTCAGCCATACAAGCTTTCTCCTAATAAAATAGATTTTTAGATAAGGGGATCTCTCAAGAGTGAATCCCGCCCAAAGCCACGATTATAGCACTATTTAAATGCTTCCTCCGGTGTTTTTTTAATCGTAATTGGAACGATTAAGTTTCAGTTTTAGGTCAAAATTACTTTTGATATAATCTCACTTGCCATGTTGAAACTATATTCCTAATCAGCTGCTGCTCATGAAATTCCCCTTGACTTCTTCAAATAAAGGCCATCTTCTATTCCATATGATCCTGGTTGGATATGCTTTATATACCGCTGTGTATATTTTCCAAACCAGTTTTGTTGTCTCTGGGGAAAGGTATTTTGTTCTATTTGACGATGCGATGATCTCGATGCGCTATGCCAAGAACCTGGCTAATGGGCATGGATTAGTCTGGAACCCAAGTGGGGTTCGCGTAGAAGGTTATACCAACCCCTTATGGGTGATCTTCATGGCGATTTTTCATCTCTTCCCCCTGCCGCCTCCTAAAATGAGCTCGTTGATTCAATTCAGCGGCGCTATCTTCTTGCTTGCCAACCTTTTCTTCGTTAATAAAATCGCCAGGATGTTTACGGGCAACTGGCTTGTCGCACTCCTATCTGTCATCTTAACCGCTTTCTATGCCCCTTTAAACAACTGGGGGTTGCAGGGGATGGAAGTCAGCGTTTTGACATTGATCGTCAGCGCCTCAGTGTGGATCGCATTAGAAAATTTGCACTCCAATCGATTCTCACGTTGGCTTTACCCGCTTTTGGGTGTGGGCACATTGGTGCGGATCGATATGGCCGTGGTATATCTCGTCGTCATGGCTTTTTTGGTTTTTGCAGACAAATCGCACCGCCGCCAGAATTTGGTTTGGGGGATCGGCTCGTTCGTTCTATTCATTTTGGGCCAGACCTTATTTCGGTGGGTCTACTATGGTGATATCTTGCCCAATACGTACTACCTCAAGATGCAAGGCTACCCTGTACTCCTGCGTTTGATCCATGGCGCTTATGTTCTATTTCGTTTCATCTGGAGCTTTAACTGGCTTCTCTTTCTCCTCCCATTCATCGTGCTCGCCTTCCGTCGAGAACGGGCTGTTCTATTAGCGACCCTGGTGATCCTCGCCCAGCTGGCTTACAGCGTATACGTTGGCGGCGATGCCTGGGAGCATCGTGGTGGTAGCAACCGTTACATTTCCATCGTTATGCCAATCTTCTTTATATTTTTCGTCTACGCAGCCGATCTGATCCGCCAGGCGATCCTCATCAAGATTCAACCGCGGTTAAAAGCCTCCTTTTGGGTTTCAAACGTTTTGCTGGTCCTGTTTGTTCTCGCCAGCATGCTCAATATGAACTTGCTGGTTGATTCCAAATCCCTGGAGCGGTGGGCACTCCTGCGCCAGCCAATTTTTATCGAAGGTAACAAGGAGTACGTACACATCGCCCGATCACTCAATAAAATCACCACACCCCAGGCCAGCATTGCCGTTGTCAGCGCGGGGGCGATCCCTTATTTCACCGATCGTTACGCTCTGGATCTGCTTGGGAAGAATGACGTAAAGATCGCTCATGAAAATGCCCAGGGAGCCAATAACCCGTTCAATCTGGATAAGTTTCGCCCCGGTCACATGAAGTGGGACTATGATTATTCGATCGGGGAATTAAAGCCGGACGTGGTCGTTCAACTCTGGGGAGACAGCGGTACCGCTCAAGCCTACTTAGATAAATATTACCTCGTGGGGGGAATACCGGGGGACATGGCCTTCTCGCTGCGCGCCGGTTCGCCGAACATCCTGTGGGAGCGCATTCAAACCTCGCCATAGAGAAATCCGGGATTAAATGGGGTTTCCCATCAATGGAATTTTATCAACCCGCCCAGGTTTTGCGATTCGTGCGCCGCGAGAGCTAATTCCAGAACCTTTCGCCCATCTTCAAGCGTACAGGCGGGGCGTTCTTCCCCACGCACGATTGCCAGGAAATGGCGCATCTCGGCAAGGAACATATCATTGCGCCCAAATCCCCGCGGAGGCGGGAAGGTTTCCATTTTATCCAGTTCCGCACGGTAGATCTGCATTACTCCGCTGGCATTATCCCAACGCAACACACCCTGGTTCCCAACGATCACCAGATAGTGCGCTGACGGGCGTTGGTAATAGTCCAGGTGCACGCTGCCGACTGCGCCGCTGGCAAAGCGCAGGCCTATCTCTGCTGTGTCTTCGACGTTTAACTCCAGCTCTTTTAACTGCCCGACAAACGCCCACAGCTCCTGAACCTCGCCCATCATCCAACGTAAGGTATCCAGGGGATGGCACAGGGTGAGGATCACCCCTCCCCCCAGATCTTTCCTGGAACTATAGCTTTGGCGATAATCCTCCCATGGGTGCATGTTGGGCAAATATTCAGCATAGACCGCCCGGGTTGATAGCGGGCGCCCGATTACTCCCTCTTCAAGAAATTGAAAGGCCTGGATCAAGCTGGGATGGAAACGATACTGGAAACCAACCAGCACCTGCCCTCCCCCATGCTCAACTGCTTTGGTTAATTCACTGACGCCCTCCATCGAATGGGAGATGGGCTTTTCAATAAGAAGATGGCAACCTGCCCGTGCGGCTGGGATGGCAACTTCCAGATGCAGTGCTGTCGGATTAGCAACGATCACAGCCTGAGGCTGATAGGAAAGCGCAGAGGCCAGATCCGTCACCACTTGGAATCCAGCCAACTCGTCGTCAGGGAGCGTGCTATGGTGAGTACGGTAGAGCAGGATGTCCCGTTCCCCTAGCGCTATCAGGTTGCGGAAATGCCGTCGTCCAACCGAGCCCAGTCCAGCGATTAAGTATTTCAACGGTGAAACCCCTCCATCTACCAGTCCAGGTTTTGCTCGTAGCCCCAGGTGATCAGAGCCTGGCCAGCCATTTCTTTAAATGTTAGCCGGTCGCGAGCGGTGAACAAGTTTCGCCAGGATCCCTGCTTGCCTTTCTCTAAAGGCTCAACCAACTCACCGGCCTTGTGCTTCTGCCAGTCGGCGTCCGGGTTGCTACCTAGCTCTGCGATCACCGCCTCGGCCAGGCCTTTGCCTTCCCTATAAACCCCTAGAAAAGTCCAGATGCGCTCCAGCTCAGCCTGGGGACGTTCGAGTAAATCCTCATAACGCAAGTTGAGGTAGCGTTCACCAAATAACTGCTGGGCTACCTTATCGGTTTCTGTAACATTCCTCGCCCAACCAGAAGCCGCAGACCGAATAGCTCTGTCTGTAAAGATTGAACGCCGTCCTGACAAGAATAAACCCGCATCTCGGGAAAAATCATCTCGAATGCGTAAATCCTCCCGGTTCAGATGCTGGGCAGCATCGATGAAGGATTGGAAGCGGTGCGAAACAGCCATATCACGTCCATCCCTGATAATAACAATTAGCTGCGCTTCCGGATACACTTTTTGCACCAGACGCACTGATTCATCTTCAAGCAAGCTGTTTGGACTCTTATCGCCGACGATATGTTTGCCTTCCCGCCTGGCATCTCGCTCCAGGATGAAGTCCGCCGCGGCGCGTAACACAACTGGGGACAGGTCACGCCCCCGATTCCAGCGGTTACTTCGACGGGAGAGCCATTCACCAATTACCTCATCAGATACTAAGGCCTGGAGCAGGGGTTGGCGGGTGAAGAAATGCGCCTGGTAGTTGCAATGTATCTCAGGGTGGAGACGGATCAGGCGGGTTAAGAGGGTAGTGCCAGAGCGCGCGTGCCCGAAAATGAAGAACTTCGGCATCGGGAAAAAAGCCTTTGCCTCGGTGACTTCTTCAGGCGTGATCGCTGGAATATCCCTGCGCGATCGGAGAGGTGCCTGACCTGTTCGGAGCACATAACCTGCCAGGCTGATGCGTTTCTTCAAGTCCAGCAGTTTGTTATTTTTCACTGAATTCAAGACCTACACTAGGGAAAGCAGGTATCTTGCTGTACGTATCCCGGCGCTGCCATCCACGAATGTGCATTCCTGAGAGACAAATTTCTCCCGCGCCTCATGGTCGGCGTGAGGGTTCTCCAGGTAATAATTAATCGCCTGGCGCAACTGCTCTTCATTGAGGGTTTCCCTCCCAGCCCCAGATTTGCGAAAGCGTGCATGCGTGGGCCAGCTGCCGATCTTCGAAAGCGGCAAAGTGAATTTCCCAGGCCATCCGACCGCTGAGTCGATGCACACGCTAACCACCGGTCGGGCATGAACGGACGCCTCAACCACCATTGTTGAATATACTGTCGTAAACACATCCGAATATGCCATCATCGACGATTTCTCTGGCATATCCTCGCCAGAGTAATATCCCAACTCTCCACCTAAGGGCACCGGTTCTACCACGTGGACATGCCGCAACTCGCGCCCCATCTGCCGGATTCGTTCTCGTTCGGTGATAAAGCGCGGCACATCCATAAAATGGTTCGGATGCAGCCGGACTAACAATTGAGATGGAGCTGCCAAAGAATTCGAAGACACCAGGCGCGCCAGGGCTTCAATGTTTTGGATATTCGGAGAGAAGCTGATAAAGCTGCATGCGTACGAGATCAGCTTGCGATCTGGATCCAATCCATGCAAGCGATAATATTCCTGGCGCGGCATTAACCACTGTTCTTGAAAATACCCATCATAGGAGGGGATGCCGCCTATATTGATCCGCTGCGGGGCCCAATCAGAGCCTTGGATCAGTTCCTCTTTTTGGATTTCAGACCAACAGTTGATCCACTCCACAGGTGCACCTGGTAAGCTGTAGCTGCTGGTGTTGTCCCATCCCACGATCACCGACGCGGTGCCAACACCGCGGGCAGCTGCCTCCCTCAAGATATAACGGTCGAGACGCCAACCAGGCGTGCTGGCAATCACCAAATCGGGTTGGTAGCGGTCAAACAGGTCTGAATAGAGTCGTGGGTTAAATTCGTTTTGCGCCCGGACGATTGCCCGGCGAACCTGCTTGGAGTGGCGCATCGCGCCAACCATTCCCTTCATCAAGGGGAACAGGATCCGCCGGCGGGTATGCGCTTCCCCTTGGACCTGGTGGACATAACTATCGACGGCCTCCAGGTTGATCCGGTTGGCAGCTCCAGCCCTTCTGAGGAAGTCCAGCCACCATTGGATGGAATTATGCTCAGTCTGAAAATAGGCTCGCGCCTGTTTGAGCCGTAGCCCTTCAATAAGCAGACCTGGCTTTCCAAAAGACCCCTGGATTCGCTCGCATAAGCCGTCATCGGTTAATAGGACCACCTCTACACCAGATTCTAATAATCTGGTGACCACCTCGCTTTGCAGGAAATAAACGACGGCTAAACCATGGTCAGCGCTGATAAATACTCGCCTCGACCCCATGTCTTAAAAATCCCTTCATATGATATGCCAGATCATCTATCATCCCACAATTTGCGAAGGACGGTACTACAGCTCAAAATTGCGGAAAGTTCTTAATCTACTGGCTTTTATATAGCAATTTAAAACTTGCCTTGTGGATCCAGAGCAAGACCCTGCGCACAGGTTTCCAATACTGGAACTTGCTCTCCTTAGCCATATTTCCGCTACCAGCTATCTGCGGTGCTCCATCCAATTCCGAGAGGGTATTGCCTAAATGTCTTACCGTCCATTGAGGCATCGAAAGCCGCAAGTAGCCGCGTTTGTTTATCGCGATATCCAACAAACGCACTTCCCCCATCGGCCGGCGGGAAGGAATGGGCAGGACCTCCCTCAGCACTTGTTTGCGCGCTAAAAACTGGAAATGGCCTGCACCAACGTAATATTCATTGCCTTTATAGTGGAGACGCACATCTTCTCCTTGGGAATACACCTGGCGCGCCTCGGCCTCATCATAACCCAAACTTTGAACATGTCGCCAGAAATCCTCCCACGGCAACAATAAGCCTCGTTCCAGGTGCGCTTCGGGATGTCCTTGCGCCCATTTAAGTGTGCTGGTTGAGAACTTTTCGGGATTGCGCACCGGCATGCCCGTCAGCATGCCCACCTCGGGAATAGCTTCAAGGACATTTAACTGCGTGGAGAGCCAGCCAGGATAGAAATAGATGTCAGAGTCGGAATAGGCGATATACTCTCCTGGGGCAGATGCAAAAATGAAATTCCAGGCGCCTGCCTTTCCAACATTATGCTCAGAAAGTATCAGGTATTGAACCCGCCCCTGAGACTGCGCCTCCAAGAGGAATGACCGCACCTCTTGGCAACTAGCATTATCGAAAACCAGCAAATCATAAGGCTGTTCAGTGTTTTCCCAAATGCTGCCCAAGCAAGCCCTGAGCAGTTCCAGGCCTTGCGCATAATATCCGGCTAAAAATGGGATATAAGTGACGACAGCCACGGTCACTGGTTTAGGTTGGGCGACAGAATCCATAGATTTAGCCGGATTTTGTCCCAAACGCATGGTCTACTCCTGCGCACCAGTTTGGTCACCGATCCTATAACGTTCCACTGATCGCTCGCCGAAAGCGGCGCACCTTACGGGCTAATGCCCACCGCGTTCCCTTGCGCTCCCCCTCTGGCATTAATCCGACTTCGATCTTGCGCAATACTCTTAACAGGTTAGGCCTGGGAGGGCGAAGTTTTCCATCCACCAGCTGTTTGTTGGTATCCAGGACCATGTACATATGGGCGATCCCCCCCGCTAATTCCTGGTTTTGGAACGACTCCTCCAGGTTGTAGTGCGGCTGGCCACCCGGCAGGTGGCTGTAATCATGATTCTGGTGAATGACAATTACAGACGGGGTAATATCTACCACTGCCCATCCCTGGCTCACAGCATAAAAGATAGCCCAATTATCCCATCCTGCCCGGCCAATGGAAAAATCGGGCATATCGGTAAACGAAGACCGTGGGTAAACAAAATAATCGCTGCCGGCAGGGGCATGCAATTGTCCTCGGGAGCGAACTTCATCTCGTAAACGCTTGTCCCATTGCGGGCTGAAATCCAGTTCTCTTTTAACCTCCAGGTCCCACCGCTGACCCACGATCAGAAACCGATCCGCCTGGGCTGCGACCTTCTGGGAGGCCGTGGCAAAATCGGGCATGACCATAATATCCGCGTTGAGATATGCTAGTAAAGGAGACTGGCTGGCCTGCCGGGCCAGCCCGAAAATCGAACCAACCAGAGGAGTCCTCTGCTGATTGCATCTGACGTCCGGAAGATGCCGTACACCAAACTCGGCTGCAATATCAGCCAGGCCGGCCTCATCTCCGATCAACAGCACCTCAACCTCTTCTCCCAGGTGTAACCACGATTGGATGGCATTGCGTTGGATAGTGGCAATGTGTGGGTTGGTGAAGGGCTTAGGAGCAGTGAAGATGGTCAACAGTGGCATAAGTAAGAATTCTAGCGACGAGTATCCACATCATGCACAGTTTTGTGCTGGACATCGGTGTTGATTTGTGCCAGTTCAGAATGGCGCTGAAATAGATTGAGAATCTCGTACCAGGTAAAGTCCTCGCCCCCTTCGAAATGAGCGTAAATCTGGCGAACGAGCTCCAGGTCTTCAGATGTATCTACAGTCCAGCGCATGGAACCATAGTCAGGATCGTGATCCACTACCAGAACTCGAAAACGACCTTCCCGCTCGTACAAATATGGCATGACATGTTCGCGTTGGTGAGGCTCCCTGGCTTCTCTCCAGGCGAGTTCCAAAGCCTGGAATGTGCACACTTCTGTATCCAGTCCAATGGGATAGGTGCGTTTCCAGGGCGGGGGTAGCCGGTTCGCTGCAAAGTCCCATGGGGTGGATTTCTCCTCAACAATTGGCTTCTCCTGACCGACTTCTGAACGCTGTACGCCGGGTTTTGATTGCCGGATGCTGATCGCTGGCGGCTGACGACTGACCACTTCCCTCCCCAGGAAAGCGTTAACCACAATGTCGATCACGCCCGGGTCGATCAATGGACAATCCGCAGTGATGCGTACGATTACTTCCCCTCCAAACTGTCGCGCTGCCTGGTAATAACGATCGAGCACATCGTGGGCGCTACCGCGCGCGTAAAGGTATCCGCGCGCTTTGCATAGAGCTTCCACTGCGTCATCGGAAGGATCGCCGGTCGTGGCGACGACCACTTCGTCTACGGTCTCCGCCCGCCGGACGCGCTCGACGACGCGCACCAGCATAGGCTGCCCGGCAATGTCCAGCAAAACTTTCCCCGGCAAGCGGCTGGAGGACATTCGGGCTTGAATGATGGCGAGTACACGTGACTGCATGGTGTGAAATGGAACAAAGTAAAATGGTTATTGCTTGTTCATCGCCAGCTGATAGGCTCTGAGGAGTTCCTGAAAATTCTTCTCCCAATCCGCGCGCTGCTCGGCTAATTTACGAGCGGCCTGACCCATCGTGGGCAGGCGATGGCGCTTATCGACCGCATCAAGTATCGCCGTGGTCAGGGTATCAACATCTCCATCCGGGAACCACCAGCCATGCACCCCCGGCTCCACCCATTCACGGTTTCCGGGTATGTCGGAAACCAAGGCCGGGCAGCCACACGCCATCGCTTCCAGCAGGGAGATCGATGTCCCATCGCTGTGAGAGGCGCTGATGTACAAGTCTGCCTGGCGATAATAGCGCGGCAGGTCCACTTGGCTGACCTGCCCGGGAAACTCAATCCGATCTACCACCCCACCCTCGGTTAAGATGTGCCGGATTTCAATTGCCTGGGACCCATTCCCCAACATGCACAGACGCAATTCTGGGCATCGCCTGGCAGCCTTCACAAAGGCGCGAGCCAGGATATCCGCACCGTAGATCGGCTCCCACCCACGCGTGGAAAGCAATTTGAATGTCTGGCTAGGCGCACGTTCTGAAGCGGCGGGGGTGAATGCCGTCAAATCAATCCCCCAGGGGAAAGTCACGATACGCTCATCCGGCATACCCAGATCTATCGCCTTCTGGCGAATCGTGTTGCAATCGCCCACCAGTACTGCACTATGCTGAAGCGTGTAACGCGTCGCCCAACGCCAGAGTATATTCCGGTCTGCATCCTTTAATAAGTCATATCCCCAAGACATGCTCACTAACGGTCGATATCCTACCAACCCCACCAGGAAGGCCGCAGTTTGCAATGGGCCGGCGTGCACCAGGTCAGGTTTGATCTCCTTGAGCACCCTTTTTAAATCAGTGAGCAGATGCGGGCCAGCCCGCAGGCTCGCCGGTCCCTGCCCCCCTCTCCAAGGTATACGTTTGATCCCTTCCGGTAGTGGGCGATCTTCGAGGGGATGACCTCGCCTTTCTAGCTGCAAGAAATACACCTGGTATGCCGTATCCACCAGCGCAGCCAGGAAGCGCCGGTCGTGGGTGGTGTAGTCTCGGGTGAAATAAAGAACGCGCATAGCTAAATCGTGAAACGTAAAACTTGAACCTAAGATTCACGCCTCACGTTTCACACGTCAAGTTCCACGAATTATGTTTCACGCCCCCAAATCCGTCCACCTCAATTCCTTCCCTGCTGGGATATCAATGAGAGCGCGTGTGCCGATGACGCTTCCGATCTCGTAAGGTAGAATGGCGCCTGGAGTCGCCGGGCGCAACACGGCGATCATCTCACGCGTAAAGACTTCCCCAGCCTTGACCTCACACCCAGTGCGCAGGCAGCGCCGCTGGAGAATGACCGTCTGCTGCTCATTATCGCTAACAAACTTATCTGCCGAACCCAGGGCGCGCTCTAGTTCACGCGTCCGGTCGACCATCTCACGCCAGGTGGTGGGTGTCATAGAGAAGGGATGGTCGGGGCCGATCCGGCGATTATCGTCAGTGAAATGCTTTTCGATCACCCGCGCTCCCATTGCAATCGCGCCCAATACGGTAGCGTGACCAGAGGTATGGTCAGACAAGCCCAGGACGACCTCGGGGAACATGGTACGGTATGTGTTTAGCACGCGCAGGTGAATATGA
>DATDRM010000338.1:0-5310 GCA_035291705.1 Anaerolineales bacterium | reverse complement strand
CCCCACGGGTTGGTGCGTTCGTCGATGATCTTCTGCAGGTCGGCGTCCATTTTTGCCCGCCCGACCAGGATGTCGGCCAGGCTCATCTGGCCGATCACCTCACGCAGGGCGGTTTGGGCTGCCCAGGCGATGGCGCTGCGGTAATTTTCGACTTCCAGAGCGGCCTTCTCAGCGTCCCACACCATCCAGAACAATACCGCATCCACGTCGACCGGTACGGTATCCTTGGTTAGAGTCTTCTCGGCGCTGAATGGGGTGACCATCACGCGGTGATCGATCCATTTAGCGACCGCCTCGACGATGGGGATGATCCAGAACAAGCCTGGCCCGGTCAGGCCGCGGAATTTCCCGAAGTGCAGCACGACTGCCTTCTCCCACTGTGAGGCGATCTTCAAGCTCAGCATGATGTAAAGTCCAATGAAGAGCAGCACACCAAAGATTGTGCCGATCAACCAGCCAGCAACTCCCTGGTAGTCCATCAAGATGACGCCCAGGCTCGCCACTCCAACGATAAAGATGGTGAGGGTGAGCGCCACAGGATTTATGCGCGTGTTGTCCTCTTTGGGCTCGGTCGTACGTCCTTGGGTGTCAGTTTTTTTAGCCATATACTCCTCTTTCTCCTTTTATCTTTATCTTGTACGGGCGAGCGCCCGTTATTCATAATCTTCCGCTTCGTCGCCCGAGGAAGAGCCCGGAGCCTTCCATTTCTCCAGGGAGGCCTCAAACAGGCTTGCCACCTCCTGTGGAGGGAATCCCAGGCGGACCGCAGTCTCCAGGTAACGCAGGGTCAGCTCTTCTAATGCCTGCTGGCGCAGCTGTGTGGAAGTTTCGGCCGAGGTTTCTTCCAAGATGTAAGTCCCGCGACCGTGCTGCGTGGAGATGATGCCCGCTTCGTCTAACAAACGATAGGCGCGGGCGATGGTATTAAAGTTGACCCGCAGGTCGGTCGCCATCTGCCGCACAGTCGGCAGCTGGTCGCCAGGATGCAGGGCACCACCTGCGATCTGGCGCTTGATCTGCTCCATGATCTGTATATAAATCGGGATACCCGAGCGAAAGTTGAGGCTGATCTCCATACTACCGCTACTTTAATTGTCTGATTGTAGCATTGTATAATTGTATCTTTGTATAATTGTATATGAATTTTTGGATTTTGTCAAGAGATTCGAAAAACCTCTTGACAATTTACGCTCGTTGTTTATAATTACTATAAGTTTTGTCATAAATATTCGGGTTTTGGAGAACTCGATGTTCATTTGCTCCTGTATCGGGCGGGGTTCATAACCACCGCCTCGTCAATCTGCCGGCCAACAGCCGACCAAGGGTGGTTGTGACTCCGCATGCGAACCAAAGCAAGTATGGCATGGCGAGTTACGCTGCCCTTTTTTGTTCTCTGTTGGCTGTACTGGTTTAATAAAGCCAGGAAGATAGGAATAATGAACACCCTTGTCGTTGATTCAAAGGCCCAACTGATCGCCCCGCCCACTTTCGGGTTGGAGGCGGCGGTTGGCAATACTCCGCTGCTGCCTTTGCGTCGCCTGGCCCGGCTCTCCCCAGGCGTGCAGGTATACGCCAAGGCGGAATGGTTCAACCCAGGCGGTTCGGTTAAGGACCGCCCGGCGCTCAATATCCTGCGCTTGGCGTTGGCCGAAGGGCGCCTGTCCGCTGGCCAGCGGCTGCTCGACTCCACCTCTGGTAATATGGGCATCGCCTACGCCACCTTTGGCGCAGCGCTGGGCATCCCGGTGACCTTGGCCATCCCGGGCAATGCCAGCCCGGAGCGGTTAGCGATCTTACGCGCCCTGGGGGCTGAGCTGGTGCTGACCGATCCGCTGGAGGGGTCAGATGGTGCCCTGCGGGTCGCCCGTCGGATGGCGGCCGAGGCCCCTGAACGCTACTACTACGCCGACCAATACAATAACCCGGCCAATTGGCAGGCTCATTACCTGACCACCGGCCCTGAGATCTTCCAGCAGACTGGCGGTGGCCTGACCCATTTTGTGGCCGGTTTAGGCACCTCCGGCACTCTGATGGGCACGGGTCGTTACATGCGCCAGTGTAACCCTGCCATCCAGATCGTTGCCTTCCAACCCGATGGGGCCTTCCATGGATTAGAGGGGTTGAAGCACATGCCAACCGCCATCCAGCCGGGGATCTTCGACCCCACTTTGCCCGACCGCACCCTGGAAATCTCGACTGAGGCAGCTTACGAGATGACCTTGCGCCTGGCGCGCCAGGAAGGGCTGTTTGTGGGTATCTCTTCCGGCGCGGCAGCAGTGGCCGCTCTGCAGGTTGCCGCCGGACTGGAGACTGGCCTGGTAGTGACTCTCTTCCCAGACGCCGGTTATAAGTACCTGAGTGAAAAGTTTTGGGAGAGAGCATGACTGCCCTGGAGATACCCGGCGCTATCCTGAGCCAGATCCACGCCCACGGTGAGCAGGCCTATCCGGAAGAAGGCGCCGGTCTGCTATTGGGCAAGATAGATGGAGGAAATAAGCGGGTGGTCTCGATCCTGTCACTGCCTAATGCGCGCGAGGAGGCTGCCCGTCACAATCGCTACCTGTTCTCCCCACAGGAGTACTTGTTGGGAGAAAGCGAGGCCGAACGCCTGGACCTGGAGCTGATCGGCGTGTTTCACTCGCATCCCGACCACCCCAACCGTCCTTCGGAGTTCGATCGCCAGTGGGCCTGGCCCTCGTTTTCCTACCTGATCACCAGCGTCCAAACCAGGCGCGCCGTCGAGAGTCGCGCCTGGCTGCTGGCCGAAGATCGCTCCCAATTTGAAGAGGAGCAAATCTTAGTGCGAGATTGAACTTACCTATCACCCATTACGCATCACGTATCCTGTATTGCGTAAAAACCTTAGAAATCTCGGATGGATAGACATGCCAACGATAAAAATTCCCTCCCCATTGCGTTCATATACAAATGGCCTGGCTGAAGTCCAGGTGGGTGGAGAGACTGCCGCCGAAGCGATGGACGATTTCATTGCCCAGTATCCCGCCCTGCGCCAGCACCTTTTCAATGGTAAAGGCGAGCTACGCCCATTTGTCAACCTGTACCTCGATAAAGAAGACATCCGCCATCTGCACGGGTTAGATACTCCCCTGAAGGAGGGCGACCGGCTGATGATCGTCCCCAGCATCGCTGGTGGGACAGGGGAAGTCGATCATTCCGCCTTGCGCACGAACCAGGCCTTCATCATCGGCCTGAACCTGGTCGCCTTTATCCTCGACGCCCCGTGGTTGGCTGCGTTGGTGACCTTCCTGATGGCCGTCGGGACTGTGCTGAAAATCCCCGCCTTTGGATTTATATACCGGCGGGGTCTCAAACCGTTGGGCTGGATCAAGCCAGACCTGCGCAAAGACAACCCCGAGCCGCACCGCTTTGCGCAGGGCTTCGGGGCTGTGGTCCTGGCGGGTGGGGAGCTGGCGCTCTCCGGCGGGGCAACTGCGCTCGGTTGGGGGCTGGTTTGGTTGGTAATCGCCCTGGCGGCGCTCAATCTGTTCGCTGGTTTTTGCGCTGGCTGCGCAGTATATTACTGGCTCAATCGCCTGGACGTTCCCGGTTTTGTCAAAGCCCCACCGGAGGGCACCTTTCCCGGTATGCGGCCAAAGTAGCCATGCTCAGCGAGATTTTGGTCAGATCGCTGTGGGCGTTCTTGATCGCTGGAGCCGGGATCGGTGTATACTGGGTAACGAACCAGGTGATTCTGGCTCGGGCGCGGGGAAAACGCCTGGGGTTGGAGTCGATTCGTCCAGGAGTACCCGCCATCCTCTACTTCACCACGCCGGCCTGCGCCCCTTGCAAGACGCTCCAACGCCCAGCCCTGGCGCGTCTCAAAGATCGCCTGGGCGATGGCTTACAGGTGATCGAAGTGGACGCCTCCGCCCGGCCGGACCTGGCCGATTATTGGGGTGTGCTCAGCGTCCCAACTACCTTTATTATCGATCGGCGCGGCCGTCCACGCCGCGTCAATCACGGCGTCGCCAGCGCGGAAAAACTGCTCAAGCAGATCGAAGAGGTGGATCAAGACACTGATCTCATCCAGGCGGTTAGAAACGCTTGGCGAAAGTTGCAAGAGATTGCCTCCCGCTGAGCAAGGAACAATCTGTCCAATCCGTGTCCCAATTAAATAAGGAATATCTGATGGCTGGAGTGAATGGTAATGTCGAACTGTCGCATGAAGAGATCCTGCGTTATAGCCGCCACCTGCTCATCCCCGAAGTAGGGCTGAGCGGACAAAAGAAGCTTAAATCGGCCAGTGTGCTGGTCATCGGCACCGGCGGCCTCGGTTCCCCGGTAGCCCTCTACCTAGCGGCAGCCGGAGTGGGCCGCATCGGGTTGGTGGACTATGACGTGGTGGATTTCTCCAACCTGCAGCGCCAGGTGATCCACGGCACCTCCGGGCTGGGCACGCTTAAAGTGGAATCAGCTCGCCGACGCATGCTGGATATCAATCCCGAGATCCAGGTGGACGTGTACAACGAGCCGTTCACCTCCGAGAATGCCATGCGCATCGCCCAGGAATATGATATTTTGATCGACGGCACGGACAACTTTCCCACGCGCTACCTGACGAATGACTTGTGCGTCCTGCTGGGCAAGCCCAACGTATATGGCTCGATCTTCCGCTTTGACGGGCAGGTGAGTGTGTTTGACGCCCGCCGCGGGCCGTGTTATCGCTGCCTGTTCCCCGAGCCGCCGCCGCCTGGGTTGGTGCCGTCCTGCGCCGAGGGCGGGGTGCTGGGCGTCCTGCCGGGCACGATCGGCACGCTGCAAGCCACCGAGGCGCTGAAGTTGATCCTGGGCATCGGCCAGCCCCTGATCGGACGCCTGTTATTGTTCAACGCCCTGGATATGTCGTTTGACTTTGTCTCGCTGCGTAAGAATCCGAAGTGCAGGATTTGCGGGCCGGAGCCGGAAGTCACTGCGCTGATCGACTATGAGGCGTTCTGCGGAGTGCCGGGCCATGACCACGAGCAGGGCAGTGTGGGCGGCGGTTGGGATATTGATGTCAGCCAGCTGGCCGAACGCCTGGAACAAGGCGAGCCGATCCACCTGCTCGATGTGCGCGAACCTCACGAGTTAGAGATCTCCCACCTCGAAGGCGCCACGCTCATCCCGCTGGGCCAGCTGGCTGAGCGCCTGTCCGAGCTGGATAGCGCTGAGGAGATGGTAGTCTTCTGCAAAGGGGGCACACGCTCGGCGCGCGCTCTGGAGCTGCTGGCGAGTGCCGGTTTCCGCAAGGTGAAGAACCTCAAGGGCGGTATCAATGCCTGGGCGCGCGAGGTGGATCCGGGGATGCCA
>DATDRM010000337.1:0-9894 GCA_035291705.1 Anaerolineales bacterium | reverse complement strand
GCTTTCAAAGCAGCAGTCAATGTCACTGGTGTCATTCTGGCAAAGCTTGACTCTTCCGCCCGTGGCGGCATGGCCTTCGCTATTCAAAATGAACTGGGGTTACCCATCCTTTTTGCCGGCCTGGGTGAGGGTTCAGATGACCTGCAGCCGTTTGATCCAGATCTCTTCATCCAAGGCATCTTAGCGGGAAAAGAGTAAATAGTATTATTATTGGAGAGTTAAATCGATGCAAGACTTAATCGACCGTTTATTGATCTGCCAGGAAAACCTCCACCACCTCTTGGAGCGTCTTTGACTTCCCTGAGAAAGAAGCACAACTCGCCGACTTACAAAAACAATCCGCACACCCCGACCTGTGGCAAAATCCTGATCACGCCCAAAGCGTAATGAAGCGCCTGTCTGCCGTGCGGGAAGAAGTCAGCGATTGGCAAGCCCTTCGCCAGCACCTCGCAGATACACTCGAACTCGCTCAACTTGAGGACGAAGGCTTGCGCCCCGACCTGGAACGAGAAGTGGTTGCCATTGAAGCCGCAGTGGATCATCACGAGTTTGAAGCCATGCTCTCCGGCATGTACGACCGGGGGAATGCCTTGCTTGCCATCCACGCTGGAGCTGGAGGCACTGATTCTCAGGATTGGGCCGAAATGCTCGAGCGGATGTATCTGCGTTGGGCTGAAACAAAAGGCTACCAGACCGAGATCCTCGACTTCACCCCCGGCGAAGAAGCTGGTATTAAGAGCATCACCATCGCCATCGATGGGCGCTACGCTTACGGATACTTGCGCCCCGAAAAAGGCGTCCACCGACTGGTCAGGTTATCCCCCTTCGACGCCGCTCACCGCCGGCACACCTCTTTCGCTTTGGTGGAAGTGCTCCCCCAGGTTGAGGATGACAATGAGGTAGAGATCAACCTGGATGACCTGCGCATCGATGTCTACCGTTCATCCAGCGCCGGCGGCCAGAACGTACAGAAAAACGCCACCGCTATCCGTATCACGCACCTCCCCACTGGTTTAGTTGTCACCTGCCAGAACGAGCGCTCCCAGACGCAGAACCGCGAAAACGCCATGCGCGTCCTACGCGCTCGCTTGTTAGAATTAAAACAACAAGAACAGGTCGAGAAACTTGCTGAACTGCGTGGCGAATACCAGAAGGCCGAGTGGGGTAGTCAGATTCGTTCCTATGTTCTGCACCCATACCAGATGGTGAAAGATCATCGCACCGATTACGAGGTTGGAAATACCCAGGGAGTACTTAATGGAGATATCGACGGCTTCATCGAGGCTTACTTACGCGCTAAAGTCGGGGAAACCCAACCTTGACATCCATCTAGCACAAACGTATAATCCACGCTGCCTGCCCTTAGGGCAGGCCTTATTTTGAAGAGCAGGAGAAAGACCATGGCTCCCCAACCGAAAAGGAAACATTCCCAAGGCCGCCGAGACCGCCGCCGGGCGCACGATGCGCTCAGCGCGCAAAACCTGGTCCAATGTCCAAATTGTGGAGAGATGCGCCTTCCCCATCGCATCTGCCCTAATTGCGGTCATTACCAGGGTCGTGAGGTGATCGAAGCGAAAGAAGAAAAGAAGAAATAACCGATCGGGCCGTAAACCACTCGGCCCGTTGCGACTCTGAGCCAGGTACAGCATGGCACATGATCCCCACCGCACGGCTTTTCTCTTCCCAGGGCAGGGTTCTCAGGCTGTTGGCATGGGTAAAGAGCTCGCCTCAGCCTTTGAGATCGTCCACCAAATCTTCGCCGAGGCCGATGAAATTCTCGGGTTCCAACTTAGCGACCTAGCCTGGAAAGGCCCGGATGAAGCCCTGAACGACACTGTCAACACCCAACCGGCTCTTTTCGTCCACTCCATCGCTGCATTGCGGGTCTTGCAACAACTCTATCCTGATCTCCAATTCGCATTCGTAGCCGGACACTCCATGGGCGAACTCAGCGCCCTGGTCGCCGCCTCTGCTTTGGATTTCCCACACGCCCTGCGGCTGGTGCGTACCCGCGGGCAGCTAATGAAACAAGCCGGAGAAATATCACCAGGTGGCATGGCAGCCATCTTAGGCTTGGATATCCCCGTTTTAGAGAATATTTGCCTGGCAGCAAGCTCCTCATCCGAACCTGTCCAGGTAGCTAATGATAACTGCCCCGGACAGGTGGTGATCTCTGGGGCTGCCCCTGCGCTGGAACGCGCTTTAGCCCTGGCCGAGCAAGCCGGCGCGCGCCGCGCGGTACGGCTTGCTGTCAGTATCGCCGCGCATTCACCCCTGATGGCGCACGCTCAGACCGCCTTTAATCAAGCAGTCAGCACAGCTCCGATCATCGATCCTGAAATCCCTATTATTGGAAATGTGACCGCCATTCCTCTTAAAAAAGCATCCCAGGTTCGCTCGGATTTGAGGGCCCAGCTCAATTCCCGCGTTCGCTGGACTGAATCCATCCAATTCATGCTCGCTCAAGGTGTAACCACCTTCCTGGAGATCGGCAACAACTCGGTCCTGACTGGCTTACTCAAACGCATCGACCGCCAGGCGCAAGGCATCCCCCTAGGCGCTCCCGAAGACTTCGATAAGCTCTCGCAAATCCTCTGAGCCAAACTTCCTCACACCCATTACTGATTACTGTTCACCGATCACCGAGACAGGTATAATTGCTTTACCTTCAACCAAGGAGTCCATCATGTCCCCTCTCTCCGGCCTTTCCCTGGAAGGTCGAGTCGCCCTGGTCACCGGCGCCTCTCGCGGCATAGGCCGGGCGATCGCCGTTGAGTTAGCCCAGCGCGGGGCAGCTGTCGTTGTGAATTACCAACGCTCAGCCCAGGCGGCAGAGGAAGTTGTTGATTACATTCAGGTAGGCGGCGGTCGCGCCCACGCCCTCCAGGCGGATGTCTCTGATTACAATCAAGCCCAGGCCTTGGTTAAATCGACCCTCGACATCTTCGCTGGTTTGGATATTTTAGTCAATAACGCTGGTATCACCCGTGATAACCTGATCATGATGATGAGCGAACAGGATTGGGATACCGTGTTGTCCACTAACCTCAAGAGCGCCTTCAGTTGTTCGAAAGCGGCCGTACGCCACATGATGCGTAAACGGTATGGACGGATAATTAACATCACATCTGTAGCAGGCCAGATGGGTAATGCTGGTCAGACAAACTATTCCGCCTCGAAAGCCGGGCAGATCGGTTTTACTAAAGCTTTGGCACGCGAAGTCGCCTCCCGTAATATCACCGTCAACGCCGTTGCTGCCGGGTACATCGAGACCGACATCTGGGCTGGTGTACCCGAAGAAGCCCGCCAGCTTGCTCTTTCCTTAATTCCGTTAGGTCGTAAAGGAGAGCCTCAGGAAATCGCCTATGCCGTGGCCTTCCTCGCCTCAGACCAGGCTGCTTATATCACGGGACAGATCCTTGGTGTAGATGGTGGGATGACAATGATGTAAAGTACGATCACCAAAGGAGAATTATGCCAGATTATCCTGCAACACCTGGAAAAACTACCGTTGCTATCGATGTTTTGTTGACTATCGCTCGGCTGACAACCCTCAGTGTGCCTGGGGTTAGCCGGATGAGCCGGATTCCCACCAGTGGGGTCAGAGGCATCCTAAAGCGCCGCCAGATTGAAGATGGCGTCAGCATCGATATCAAGGACGACTCGGTGTACGTCGATATCTATATTATCTTACATAACGAAGTTAATATCCGCGATATTTGTCGCAATATCCAAATTGGAGTTGCCCGTGCAATCTCAGATATGATCGGTATGCAGGTCGGTCACGTCAACATCCACGTCGAAGATATCGATTATCCAATGGAGATCGAACCGGATCCTGTATGAAAGCCCGCACAAGGGCGCGCGGCGTTGCCCTGCAAGCACTTTTCGAAATTGATATCACGGGTCATCCCCCAGCCAGGGTGATCGAAGATCGGTTCGACGATGAGCCGCTAGATGAAAAGATGGCCGATTTTGCCCGCGAAATCGTCACTGGCGTCTGGCCAATTGTCGCTGAATTAGATCAATTTATCGCCGCACACGCCCCAGAATGGCCGCTAAACCAGGTGGCTGTGATCGACCGCAATATCCTGCGCATCGCCTTGTGGGAATTCGCAGTTAGTGAGAAGATTCCGATAAAAGTGGCGATCAATGAAGCGGTGGAACTTGCTAAAGTTTATGGTTCAGACAGTACACCTCGCTTTGTAAATGGAGTCTTGGGTAGCCTGGCTAGCCGCCAAAATGAAATTCGCCAGTCTTTTAAACGTCTTTCCAATTCATAAACACCCAACATGGAAATTTTCGGCATCGGTCCGCTCGAATTAATCTTCATCTTCTTGATTGCCCTGATTGTGCTCGGCCCATCCGATATGGTCAAGGCTGGTCGAACCATCGGGAAATTTCTTCGCCAACTCGTCACCTCTCCCACCTGGCGGACTTTCACTCGTGCTTCCAGCGATTTACGCCACCTGCCCAATAAACTGATCCGCGACGCTGGATTGGAGGAGGATATCAAGGACATAAAACAAGCGGTTAAGCAAGCTACACCCCCGGATCTGGGATCTGACATCAATCAATGGCAAAAAGACCTCTCACCCTGGACCACGCCACCCCAGACGATCGGTACACCCCCTGCTCCTCCGGCTTCTTCTGACCCGGCTGACGCTTCCACTGAATCACCTATAGAAGAAGGCTGATCCATGCGCAAATTGTTGCGCGCCATCTGGCGCTTGATAACCATCCCATTCCGATGGATGAGGACAATCTTTCGCGAGTTCCGCCAGTTCTTCACCGAAGAGCCTGAGGACGCCCCCTTGGCAGAATCGATCCAAAAAGCAGTTGACAATCCCCAGAGCATCCTGATTCACATCGACGCCTTACGCAAGCACATCCTGCGGGCTGTCGCAGCTCTTGCTATAACGACCATCTTATCCTTCGCCTTCGCCTCTCGCATCATCGATATCCTTGCCCAGCCTGTCGGCGGGATTAAAGGTTTGGTAGCCATCGATCCCACCGAGCCGATCGGTGTTTTTATGCGCGTATCCCTCCTTTCGGGTTTTGCCCTGGCATTACCTTACATTGCCCTCGAATTGTGGTTGTTCGCCGCTCCCGGTCTGGGGCGCGACTCGCGTATCTTCGGCCTGACAGCAATCCCCATCGCCACTGTCTTCTTCCTGGGGGGTATCGCATTTGCTTATTTTGTCATGCTGCCTACCGCTATACCCTTTTTAGTAAATTTTATGGGCATGACCAGCGAGCTTCGCCCCGCCTCATATATTCGCTTCGTTACCGGGATCATGTTTTGGATCGGCGTTGCCTTTCAATTCCCCCTGGTGATCTATGTCTTAGCCCGCATCGGATTAATCCGTGCCCGGATTTTAGCCAGTCAATGGCGGCTGGCAATCGTGTTGATGGCCGTCATGTCTGCTGCAATCACTCCAACCGTAGATCCGGTCAACATGGCTCTGGTAATGGGCCCGATGATCTGCTTGTACTTTCTCAGTATCGGTTTAGCATTTCTCGCCCAACGTGGTCGCGAAACCAGAACGGCTAATAAGCCCGCGTGAGGTTCTATGCGTGCCCGCCGCGCCCTACTCTACATGCCCGGTGACGATCTCCACAAAATTCGTAAGGCGACTACTCTCGGAGTAGACTGCATCTGTATGGATATGGAAGATGGCGTTGCAGTCAATCGCAAAGCCATAGCGCGCGAGACGATCATCTCCGCTCTACATACCCTTGATTTCGGCCGCTCAGAGCGCTTAGCCCGCATCAACGCCATTGGGTCAGGACTGGAAAGCGACGATCTACACAGTGTATTACCGCACCAACCGGATGGCATCGTCATTCCTAAAGTAGACACAGCCGATCAAATCTTGTGGGCTAACGAACAGATCGCTACCACTGAGATTGAACACGGTTGGCCAGAAGGATCGATTATCTTGATCGCCATCATCGAGACGGCGCGCGGCATTATCAATCTGCCGCACATTGCCCATACTATTCCCCGGTTAAAGGCCTTGATTTTCGGGGCTGAAGATCTGGCAGGCGATATTGGCGCGCTGCGGACTGGCGAGGGTTGGGAGGTATTTTATGCTCGCAGCGCGGTCGTTACCTACACCGCGGCCTACGACCTGCAAGCCATTGACATGGTTTTTATCGATTTCCACGACTTCGAAGGACTGCGCCGGGAGGCACAGCAAGGAGCTCAAATGGGCTTTGCCGGAAAGCAGATCATCCACCCAAATCAGGTAGAGCCAGTCCAACAGGCGTTTACCCCCGATGACGAATCCATCGCCAGAGCGTTGCACATCTTGGAAGCTTACGCCAGTCATCAAGAGGCCGGTTTGGGCGCCTTTGCTCTGGATGGAAAGATGATCGACGCTCCTATCGTCAAAGCCGCCGAACGCGTCATCGCCCGCGCCCGGGCGGCCGGCAGGATCAAGGGCAACGGTCATCCGTAATTATTTACCAAGACAAGTTCGAATCTGTTCGCATTTCGTGGGCTACACGAAATGACAGTCTAAGGAAAAATCAGTGAAATCTGCGTAATCCATGTCCCACTCAAATAGGAGTTCATATGAGTGAACGCGTCGCCATCGTCGGTGTAGGATGGGCCGGTTTCCGGCCTGTCACCCCAGAGGTTTCTTACAAAGAACTTATGTACGCCGCGGCTGTGCGGGCTTACGCCGATGCTGGCGTTGATCCGCTCCGCGACATTGACAGCTTTGTCACCGTCGCAGAAGATTTCCATGAAGGCACCAGCATCTTCGACGAATACACTCCCGATCAGCTCGGCGCGGTACTCAAACCGATGCACACCATCGGCGGCGACGGTCTACACGGCCTGGCAGCCGCATACATGTTGGTTCGAACTGGACAATTTTCGATCGTCGCCGTGGAAGGACATAGCAAAGCCTCGAACATCCTGACTTTACCTGAAATTACTGCTTATGCGCAAGACCCGGTGCTCAACCGCCCGCTCCGCCTGAACACCCATTTCATCGCCGGGTTGGAAATGAACCGTTATCTTTACGAAACAGGCACCTCCCAAGAACAATGCGCCGCGGTCACAGCTAAAAACCGGCGCAACGCCCTGGATAACCCCTCGGCTGCCTATGGCGCCGACTTGACTCTCGCTGAAGTCCTGGACAGCCAGTTTCTTGCCTGGCCGTTAAGCCGCCATCAGGTTTCTGAACACGCTGACGGAGCTATCGTCATAGTGTTAGCAGCGGAGGAGATCGCCCTCCGGTTGACTGACTCTCCAGTCTGGATCCTTGGGACCGGTTGGTGCAGTGACTCTCCCTCCCTGGAAAACAGAGACTGGGGGCAGGCAGTGTACGCCCGCCAGGCGGCTGGCATGGCATATCGCCAGGCTGGCATTCGCAGCCCGCAAGCCGCAATAGACTTCGCTGAAGTAGATGATACCTACGCTTATAAAGAGCTGCAATCCCTGGAAGCCTTGAGGTTAGTTCCTGCTGCCTCGGCTGGCCTGCTCACCGAAGAGGGCGCCACGCAGCCAGATGGTGAACTGCCTGTTAACGTCTCCGGTGGCAGCCAGGGCATGGGGAACTTATTGGATGCTACCGGTCTGGCGCGTGCTCTGGAAGTGGTAGTGCAATTGCGCGGGGAAGCCGGGCCTCGCCAGTTGAAAGACATCCAAATCGGATTAGCCCAATCCTGGCGCGGCGTGCCGACCGCCAGTGGAGCGGTTGTCATTTTGGGCAACTGAACAGGAGAGCGTGATTATGTCAAAGCGAAAAGTCGCCGTTGTCGGCGCCGGGATGACAAGGTTTGTCCGCCGTGCCCAGGAAACCGGAAAAGAGCTCTCCTGGCAGGCGGTTCGCATGGCGCTTGATTCCTGCGAAATGACGATGGATGATATCGAAGCGGTTTGCTTGGGAACCGCTCCAGACGCTTTCGACGGTGTTCACATGAAAGGAGAGTACCTGAGTGATGGCGCTGGTGCCTGGCGCAAGCCTTACATGCGCTCGTATGTTGGCGGTGGTACCGGCGTCTTTGTCCCTATCCAAGCCTGGTATCATATCGCTTCAGGGCTGTTCGACGTCTGTCTGGTTGTCGCTGAAGAGAAAATGTCGAGTTATTATCCCCATGCTCAGGCTGCCTTCCTGACGATCTTCGACCATACCACCGAACGACCGCTTAAGCCCAACCTGTTGTGGATCTTCGCCCTGGAGATGAATCGTTATATGCAAACCTACGGCATTTCTAAAGCCGACATCGCCCGAGTAGCTGTAAAAAATAAGCGCAATGCCGCTGACCATCCATGCGCTCTTCTCGGCGATAAAAACATCACTGTCGAAGACGTGCTCAATTCCGAAGTGCTCGCCTGGCCGGTCAACCGGCTGGATGTCAGCCCAGTCACTGATGGGGCCGTCGCCCTGGTCCTGGCTGCGGAACACGTTGCTAAGCGCATCACAGACAAACCCGTCTGGATCGAAGGCGTCGGCTGGAGCCTTGACACTGCCCATTGGACGAACCGCGATCTGGCTTATCCGCGCTACGTGGAGTACGCTGCCCGTATGGCATACGAGATGGCCGGTATCAAAGAACCCCGCAAAGAGATTCACATCGTCGAACCATACGATCCCTTCGACTACAAAGAGCTTCACCACCTTGAAGGATTGCTGCTGGCCGACCGCGGCCAGGCTCCTCAGCTGGTCGCCGATGGGGTTACATTACGGAATGGGAATATGCCGGTGTGTCCCTCGGGCGGCCTGTTGGGAGTCGGCAATCCAATCGCGGCGGCTGGTTTAATGAAAATTGCCGAGCTCTTCTGGCAATTACGCGGCGAAGCTGGCGCCCGCCAGGTCCCAGGCCACCCCAAGCGCGGTCTAGCCCAGGCCTGGGGTGATTTAATGCAGGTCGGTACTGTTGTGATCATGGGTCGCTGAGGAGGTTAATAATGACTGTAAAGATCAAGAACTTTCCCGGCACATCTTTAAGTGAGCAGGATATTGCCGATGGGAAGGTCCTTTCCCTGCATGATAGTATGCATGCTGACTTCGGTTGGGATACTGGCGTCGCAATCGGTCGCTATCTAGCTGCCCTAAAGGAGGGCGTGATCCTCGGAGCGCACTGCCGCCACTGTCGGAAAACAGTCGTCCCACCCCGCCAGGTCTGCGAATGGTGCTATCGCCCAATGAGCGATTACGTTCCTCTCCAGGATACAGGCATAGTGAACACCTTCTCTTTATGCTATGTGACCTGGGATGTGCAACGCATCACGAAGCCCGAAATCCCAGCCGTCATCGAAATCGATGGCGCCTCTCCCCTGAACGGTATCCTCCACAAGTTGGGTGAGATCGATCCCCAAGAGGTACGGATTGGGATGCGCGTTAAAGCCGTCTGGAAACCCATCGCAGAACGCCTGGGAGCTATCACGGATATCCTCTATTTTAGCCCTATCCTGGAGGAGCATCCATGACTCTTCTTGAACGAGATCCGCACGCACCGCCCACCTGGAAAGGTTCGGTCCCAGTCACCAACCGCTACACATTCGGTCTTGCCGGGGATCGCTTCTTCCGGGCGATCAAGGAGCAGGGGCGCATTCTAGGCACCCATTGCACCAATTGCATGCATATTTATGTGCCAGCGGCAACCTTCTGTGAACGCTGCCTTAACGAGCTAGATGATTGGATCGATGTTGGCACAGTGGGCGAGATCGTCACCTATACACTTTTATCCGTGAACTATGACGGTTCTCCCCGGACATCGCCCGAGTTGGTGGCCTTCATCCGGCTGGGCGATGGTGGGTTGATCCATCGGATCAAAGAGGTTAATTCGGAGCAGGTTTTCATTGGGATGCAGGTTGAGGCAGTCTTCAGGCCAACTGCTGAGCGCCAGGGTTCTATTCTGGATATTGCTTATTTC
>DATDRM010000336.1:0-5101 GCA_035291705.1 Anaerolineales bacterium | reverse complement strand
CGAGCTGACTTCGAGGTCGTCCAGGGATCGGGAAGGACGCACCAAAGCCACGGCGGTTATTAAACCAGTGATCTCGTCGCAGGCATAAAGGGCTTTTTCCAGCGCTGTCTGGCGCGGGACCCCCGTGTGTTCAGCGTGGCTGAGGATGGCGCGCACGATCTCTTCGGGTACACCGCGCTGGCGCAAGAGCGGCGCGCCGGCTTGCGGGTGATTTTCCAGCGTGGGATGGATCTCCCAATCGAAATCGTGCAGCAGGCCGGTGATCCCCCATACGTCTAGATCCTGGCCGTATTGGGCGGCGTAGAATCGCAGCGCCGCTTCGACGGCCAGCATGTGGCGCACCAGGTTTTCGTTCTTGATAAATTCGTGCACGATGGCAATAGCTTCAGAACGGTTCATTGCGCCTCCTGTGGAAAGATCGGTTGGGGGTTGCCGAAGGCCGTGGATGGTGGGGTAACGTGGACTTCCCATAGGGCGACCAGGGTGGCAACAGTCTCGCGCAGGGACCAATAGAGCAGAGAAAAACGGCGGTACTCGCGCAGATCGGCCGCGACGCCGGTCGCCGGCAAACCCAGGGCATTGCACACGTAAAGCGCGCGCGGCAGGTGGAAACCCTGCGTAACCAGGATGGCGGAATCGACTTTAAAGATATGGAGAGCCCGGTAGCAGGAGTCATAGGTGCGCCGTCCGGCTTCGTCCAATACGATGTCCTCGGCTGGCACGCCCAGATCTATCCCGTAGGCGCGCATCGAGCGGGGTTCGTTGTAATTGGCAAAGTCGCTGGTGCCGCTCATCAGGATTTTTTCCACCTTCCCGGAGAAATACAGCTCGGCGGCAGTGGCCACGCGGTCGCGCAGTACCGGGGAAGGGGAACCATCGCGCCACAGGCCGGCGCCGAAGACGATCGCCACCCGTCCCGGGGGAACATCCTCCACTTGATAGCGGCGGGGCCAGGCGAAGAGGCTGGTCAGCAGGCGCGGCAGGAGCATCGCCAGCAGGGTTAGGGAGATCAAGCCAACCAAAATCCACAGGATCATCTTCAAGATCCGTTTTAGCACGGGCGAATTGTACCATGCCAAGATAGGCGGTTAAATCAAGCAGGGCGGTATGACCGCCCCGCAATGAGCCCCGATCCTGGATGTGGGTTAAACGACTTTCTCTCGCATTACGGAGCTCAAGTAGTCCATCGAGGCGACAACAATCGCGATTGCTATCATCTGAGCGCTGGCGGCGCGGTAGTTGAACAGGTTGATGTTCTGTTGGAGCAAGAAGCCGATGCCGCCTCCGCCAGCGAAGCCGATGATGGTGGACATGCGCACATTGATATCCCAACGATACATTGTGAAGGAGATATAGGGAGGGACGATCTGCGGGATCACAGCATAGATGATAGTTTGCAAGCGGTTCGCCCCGGTAGCAGTGACTGCTTCAAGCGGACCTGGCAGGATGCTTTCAACCTGTTCCGAATACAGCTTGGCCAGGGCAGCTATCGTATGCAAAGACAGCGCCAGTACGCCGGCGAATGGCCCAATCCCCACCCAGACGGCAAATACAATCACCATGATCAGCGGCTCGATAGCACGCAATGCATTGAGAATAGTGCGGGAAATGTAATAAATCACCAGGCCAATCGGCACAGTATCGGCTTCTTTGATGAGTAAAGCCGCTCCAAATGCGAGCACTGCACCTATCCCCGCAGGCCACCAAAGGGTTTTTGACAGATCATCGATCTGGTACAGCCAGTCGATCCCTGCTCCGCTCAAAGCCATTAAAGTCGCCCCGGCCAACGCGGTGAACAGCAGGTTCAAGCTGACGCGTGCGAGGTTCGGCAAGCGGGTGTTGAGCAGCTGCCCTAGACGGCCTGCCGAGTTGCTGAGGGCCGCGCCGCCTACCAATGCTGCTATTAAAGTGATTAATATTGCAAGGATTTCTCCCAGATCGGTGATGAACGTCCCGAGAAATCTTACGAACTGAAAGCGAACCGCCAGTACGTTTCCTAACTCAATCACCAATTTCGAAAGCAGGAAGAGGGACAGAATGGCGGCCAGGCTGGCAACGAATAGCGCAGCTAACCGAGCCAGACGCAAAGAGATGGTTGGCCGTTGAATCTCTTCTTGCGGTAGAGCCCAACGCATGGGTAACCAGGCGACCACCAGCCCGGCGAACAGGCTTCCGATGTTCAGCGCCAGGTTATCGCTGAGCACTGCGGTGAGCCCTCCAACCAGACGGGAGACCTGTATGCCGATGGCGATGCCAGCCGGCCAGGCGAGGATAGAGAGCGAAATGCTGGCTAATGGGCTGCGCACATCCTTCATCAAGTTGCGTGCGGTGAAGAAACTGATCGGGACTGCCAGCGCCGTTCCTATGGTTGTGGCTAGGAGCGCTAGGAAGACCGTTTCGATGATTTTGTCCCAGGTATCCTTGGCGGTTTGGGTGAAATGCGGCGCTCCAACGTTGCGGCGGGTAATGACGCGCACATATTGGACTTCCTCGCTGGGGCGCTTTGGTAATTCGACGGTTACTTCAAAATGACCGCTTTCATCGGTTTCGATGGTACCCATCTGCAACTTTACTTCGCTGGGCGGGATAAATATGATCGGCCCTCCGGTTCTCGGTTCAAAATTGAAACCCTCGACGCGGATATTTGTCTGGGGTTCGGCACACTGAGGGGTCAAGATCATGTATGGACCGCTGCGATCTGGTTCAGGCGCTGTCAACTCACCAGCTGGGCAGGGCACCAGGATCGGCGCGTTGACTTCAAATTCCTCTCTTTCGTATTCGATGATGTCCGGCTTGGCTAGAGCACGCAGGATGCGAACCAGCTGCTCCTGGCGGCGCGGGGAGCGCGTCTCGTCCAGATTGACTTTGGTAACCTGGAATCCATACCCATAGATCACCATAGCAACCAGGACAGCCAGCCCCAGGCCCAGTGATCGGATAATGCTAGTCTTCTTTTTTGTGTCCACTTGTCTCAACCGACTCTTTCAGCATCTTTCCCGTAGATTTCTTTAAACTTTTTATCGTCGATTTCTGCGGGCAAGCCTTCAAAAACCAGCCGGCCTTCATTCAACGCCACTACCCGGTCGGCATAACGGTGAACCAGGTCCAGAAAGTGCAGGCTGCACAGCACCGTGACACCATCTTCTTTGTTGATCTGTTCGAGATACTGCATGATGCTGTGCGCAAGGACCGGATCCAGGCTGGCGACTGGTTCGTCGGCAAGGACCATTTCCGGATCCTGCATCATTGCTCTGGCGACCCCGACCCGCTGCTGCTGGCCGCCACTCAGCTCATCCGCACGTTGGTAAGCTTTATCGGCGATGCCCACGCGTTGAAGTTGCTGCCTTGCTTTCTCAAGATCGCTTTTTGGAAAACGGTTGATCAGGCTCCAGGCCGGGTTCACGTAACCCAGGCGTCCAGCCAGGACGTTCGTCAGAACGGTGGATCGGTAGACCAGGTTGAATTGCTGGAAGACCATGCCGATCCTGCGCCGAATCCTGCGCAGCTCCTCATGCGAGGCAGCCGTGATGTCGAGGCCGTTCCAAATGACTTGTCCCTGGGTGGGATCGATCAATCGGTTGATGCACCGCAGTAATGTAGATTTCCCTGAGCCACTCAAGCCAATCACCGCCAGAAACTGGCCTTCCTCCACCGAAAAATTGACGTTATCCAATGCCAGGACACCGCCTTCGTAGATCTTGGTGAGATTTTTTATGATTAGCATAATTAATGCTTGAGTTTCGGTCAGGATTGTTTCATAGGGAATTGGACTGGCCGATTAAACCTGTACAGAAATTCAGAAAGGTGGTGTTTTGCGGGCGCTGAGACTCGCAAAACACCACCTGTTCATACCTTCCCACGAAAACCGGGGATGTGTTCGTACATCCAGAGACTACTCGCCCAGGTCTTCAAGAGTTAAACCGACGGCTTCCACCATCTTGCGGACGAAGTCATACTCTTCATCGGCGGCGGGGTTGATGCCGGTCCAGTTGTAGAAGTCCTGGCTGCCGATGGAGTCTCCCCAGGCTTCTGTCTGGGCGAAGGCCAAGAGCGCCTCCTCGATTTGAGCGCGCAGATCCTCCGGGAACTCCGGCCCGAACGACAATGTATCGTTGGGGATGGCAGGCGAGATCGCCAGGATGCGGAGCTTCTGAACTGCATCCGGCGCGGCTTCACGTATGTTAGCACGGGCATCACGCACACGTAGATTGCCGCACACAATCGCGCCGCCATCGCTGGTCAGGGAGCAGGATGCCACGAGGTCATCCGGGATGTCTGGTGGATCGCCTTCTTTCCAGGCGACTTCATCAGTATCGACGTCGGTCGGTGGGCTGTAGAACGTCGTGGCAAAATCCACCTCGCCGTTATACAGGGCCTGCGCGGACTGGTTATGGCCACCGGTTTGCACCTGCTCACCGGGTGTGATGCCGGCTTCGTTGAACATCACCAGCGGGACCATGTAGCCAGAGGTTGAGCTAGGATCGCCAAAACCCCATTTAAGACCATTCAGGTCTTCCAGGGAGTCAATGTCGCTGTCACGCGCGACAAGGATCTGCGCCCAGTAGACATCGAAGCCAAAGCGGACGGCCTTGAAAGCCACGTCCACGCCACAGAGCTGGCTGGCAAATACATATCCCAGGGCAGGGATGAAGCCCATGGTGTCGCCGGGTGAAGCGCACATCTCCTCGATAGTGGCCACGTATGAAGTCGGGACGCTGACCTCGAAGAAGAGGCCAGTCGCATCATGCAACGCCTGGGCCATGACCTCGCCGCCGCTGACGATCATCTGAGCGTCCACCGAGGGGACGAAGAGCACCTTGATGGGCTGTTCCTCCGTCCCAACTTTTACTTCATAGGCGCCGGGCCCGATCTCATCATAAGTCAGTGTGAAGGTGGGGCCGAACCACTTCAAGTTGATCTCTTCCAGAGTGCCATCGACCTTCATTTGAGCGATCGCCAGGTTGAAGGGCTCGACCAGGTCGCTGCCCTTGGGGAAAACGAAGCCCAGCTGATCGCTGGAGATCGAGGGACCGATTAGTTTCAAATCCTCCTTGTTGGCTCCCAGGTAACCCAACCCGGCGGTCTCGTCAATGATCACGCC
>DATDRM010000335.1:0-5034 GCA_035291705.1 Anaerolineales bacterium | reverse complement strand
AAAGGCTCAAATTATCCATTACGGCGGTCAAGGAGGTTCGCGGGTAGAACCTTATCGCTCGATCGTTGAGTGGCATAAATCGTATTGGCTGTATTACCGTAAGCACCTGGCTAAGGATTACTTTTTCCTTTTCAATTGGATTTATTACTTCCTGATGTTCTTGAAGTTATGCCTGGCGCTGACGACAAATTTCCTGCGTAAGGAAAAGTTTGCCGGACCCAGGCGATAATAAGTGCAGATCATGGGCGTAGATGCTTTCTCGATTTCGTTCATATTTGAAGCGATTCTTTTATCCTCGATCCTGGTGGCTGGCCTGGCTTGGATCAGCATTCGCGTCGCTCGCCGGATTGGCCTGGTTGATTTGCCAGACCGTGAACCGCATAAGCTCCACATCATCCCAACGCCTCTGGCAGGAGGATTAGCGCTCTTTGGCGGATTGTTGATCTCGGCATGGATCTTCGGTACGATCCGGGATCCCAGTGTCGTAGCGGTATTTGCAGCTGGTTCGATAGTATTCTTGTTTGGATTATGGGACGATTTCAAGGGGATTTCACCGCTGATGAAAATCATTGGCCAGACCCTGGCCGTGATCATCTTGATCAATTCTGGCGTTTCCATCAAGGTCTTTGAGTCACCGGAATTCTTTCTTGGCGGGAGTGATCCCATAAATCTTTATATAGATTGGTTGTTTACTTTTTTATGGGTGGTGGGGATTACCAACGCCTTCAATTTTGTCGATAGCATGGACGGTTTATCAGTTGGATTAGGGGGGATGGCAGCTGCCTTTTTTATGCTGGTGACGATGGACGCTGGTCAGCTGCTTTTGTCCAGCCAAAGTGCCCTGATCCTGGGAACCTGTATCGGATTATATTTTTTCAATTCTCCCCCAGCCCATTTGTTTTTAGGCGACTCAGGGGCGCAGACGCTCGGATTTGTTCTGGCTGTTCTGGCGATCGCTTACCAGCCTCAAGGCGCTAACCAATCCTCTTCTTGGGTGGTGCCGATCATGTTATTAGGTGTACCAATCTTTGATATGGCACTGGTCGTGGTGTCGCGCCTGCGGCGGGGAAAGCCGATCTATGCGGCGGCGCGAGACCACACCTTTCACCGCTTACTGGCTTTAGGCTGGACTTCCAACCGGGCTGTACTAGCCATGCAGGTGGTTTCCCTCTTATTGGGGTGCCTGGCATTTGTGGTTTTAACTCGCCCACCGATCCTGGCGAATGGGATCTTTGCAGCTGTCCTATTGGCGGGGGCGTTGATTCTGACTTACTTAGACAGCCGTGCCCGGTGGTCATAATCCTGGCTCCAGACAAGATAAAATACCATGGCGATGAGATCCTGGGTTCTGCCCGAAGAAGTTTACCGTTCGTTACATCGATGGCCGAAATTAATCGCCTACTTCCTGATCGGTTGTCTGGTTGGATGGGGGATTTCTTTTATTTATCCACCATCTTATCGATCCACAGATAGTCTCTACGTTGGCTTGAATCCCTACCGGGCTTTTGACGACGCGACCTTCCTTGCCTTAGCGAATCCCGACTACACCAATCTGGATGACTACAATAACTGGCAAATGTCCCAATTGAATGCCGCCATCTACCTGGACGAGATCATCCAATCGACTTTAGACCGTCTTCAGGAGCAAGACGATGCCTGGCGTTCGGTAGACTCAGTGGAGCTGCGTAAGATGCTGCGAGCGGAATGGCGAACGGCGGGCGAGTGGAACCTGATAGCTGAAGACCGCCAGCCCAACCTGGCCACCCAAGCAGCACAGACCTGGGGAGAGGTGGTCTTAGAGCGCATCAATAACGGCGTTAAAGCCTCCCGGAATGCCTTTATGATCGATCAGGAGATGCAAGCTGTCGTTAGTCAAATAGTGAAAGCCGAACAACGACAAAACGATTATCAGGTTTTCATGGATGCCATCCGGGCCTGGTTATCGGCAGCAAATGACCTCCCCCCAGACGAACCGCTGCAACCGGGGGAGAGGTGGCAGGTGCTTTTCCTGGCCACCCGCCTGGCGGAATTTACCCCGGCCTGGATGGCGCTCATACAGGTGCAGCCTGAAAATATCGCAACTCCAGAGGCCTATGTGGAATGGCTCTCGCAAATCATGGATTACATTGATCGTGATATCCTTACCCTTGAGGGACAAATCGAGGCCTTCGATCGCCAGCGCTACAGGCTTAAAGAACAATACGATCAGGAAGCAAGTTATAGCCTGGGACTTTCCCCCACCCTCGAGGTGGTTGGATTAGAGCTCGCCCCTCCGAAAACCGTTCGCCCCATTGGACTATTAACAATCATTGGCGGGATTTTAGGCTTGTCCTTGTGGCTCCTGTTGCAACTTGTCCGGATAAGCAATCGAGTTTGAAACCTTGAATAAACTGAGCTGGACCCGGTGGCTGAGTAGAGCAAAAAAAATCAGCTGGGGGCTGTTTTTACTCGCATTACCAGTCACAAGTTTTCCTTACTTCCCAAAAGGCATGGGTGGAGAGACCCTGGTCCGCCCGCTGTCCGTTTACCCTTTGATCTTGCTCCTTGTTCTGGCAATCCTGCCACGCCTTTTCAAGAAACGCCTGCCGGTAACGCTTTTACCCTGGTTGGCGTTTCTCGTGATGGCTTTTATGAGCTCCGTGGTTGCTCTATCCCTGGGTACACAGGCAACCCAGGGGATCACCGTGGCCTCCCGCCTGCTGCGAAATATCTTTGCCTTAGGGTTGGGCAGTGCGATATATCTGACTGTGGCGTTGCTCCCCGAATCATGGGATGATCTCAATGCCTCCTTACGCTGGTTGTACAGTGGTTTTGGGATTGCCCTGCTATGGGGTTCGCTCCAAGCCGTGTACATTATCCACTTCTCACGCCCCTATTTCAACTGGGTTAGTGATATCCAAACTTATTTATCGACGCGTAAGTTATTTACTACCCGAGTTTCGGGACTGACCTATGAACCGAAATGGTTCGCAGAGCAAATCTGTTTTCTATTGCTCCCCTGGTTGGTCGGAGCGGTGCTCCAGAACAGGAGCGTTTTCAAGTGGCGATATCGCCGGCTCACGGTTGAGTTAGTCTTGCTCACCTGGTCGGTGATTGTCCTTATCTTTACCTTCTCCCGCAGTGGGCTTGTTATTTTAGGTGTTGTTATTGTTGTCAGCCTATTTCTATTCGATCCCCGAGGGGGCGGAGAGGTAGTCGTCAGTGGTGGAAAGCACGCTACCAAACAAGTCGGGCGTTTGACCCAGACGATACTCGCCCTGGTCGTAATCGGCCTGGCGGTTTTCCTCGCAGGAAATCAAAACCGATTCTTCTCCCGCTTATGGCGATATTGGACGGAGGGAGAGATACAAAATAAAACATTTTTAGAGTATATCGGATTAAGGTCACGCCTGGCATATGTTGAAACTGCCTGGCGGACCTTTGAAGCCTTTCCGGTCTTCGGAGTCGGGTTGGGGAATTATGCTCTTTATTTCGACGAGATGTTGCCGGACCAGCCCTGGAGCCGCAACCCTGAGATCATCCGGTTGATCACGCCTTCAGACGATACGATTCGGCTGATCACTCCTAAAAACCTTTACGCCCGCTTATTGGCTGAAACGGGGTTGCTGGGTACGATCGCCTTTACTGCTTTTTTCGTCGCTGTTTTAGGCTGCGTACTGTTCTTATGGCTCTCAAGCGGGCCAGATCAAAAATTTTGGGGTTTTTCGGGATTGTTATCCTTGATCATTTTTTTCTTGGTAATGGTCTCCTTCGACTCGTTTGCTATTCCCAATATGTGGGTCGTTTTTGGGCTTATCACTGCAGCGGCTCACATTCCGCAGGATCGCGCATGAAAGGCGGGGCTTTGGGACTGAACGCCTGGCGTACTTATCTTCTCCTGGCGGTCGTGCAAGGAGCGATCGCCTTGGCATTGCTCCTCCAAACGCCTTCTGAACCAGGGCAAGGCATTTTCTTTGGATTCTCACCGATCCGGTTAGCCATGATGGGTGGCGTCCTGGCTGGAGTCTTTTTCTTCGGGTGGTGCCTGGTTAAGTCCTGGCGCAATCCAGATTGGTTCAAGAGAGCCTGCGATCGGTTTTCCGCCTGGCTGGTGCGCCCCGCGGTTTGGGGAAAGTTGACCTTCATCACGATCCTTATGATGGCAGTGGGAATTTACCTGGCCATGTTGACACCGGAAGTGAATGAACCCTTTACCAGGGCGTATTTTGATCGATTGCTGCCGATCATTAACTGGATGGTTGGATTAAGTCTCCAGAGTTTGATCGTCCTTTTGTTCCTGCAGTTTGGCTATGATCTACAAAGAATATGGACGGGTGGCAGAATCCTGATCTCGTTTCTGATCTGCCTTGGATTATTTTTTATCCTGTGGGGTTGGGTAGCGCGCACACAGATGGGGATTGAATCGCGGGTCTTGGGTTGGAACGACACAGGCGTTCCGATTATAGATACGCAGGTCATAATTGCCTGGATCATTGCGATACTGACCGTGGCTTTTGTCTCTTTTATCCAGCGCGGTATGAGGAATGATCGCCTGGTTGCGTTCTCATCTCGAATCAGGCTGGATTTCATCTTGGGATTGGTTATATGGTTGAGTGCAGTACTCCTGTGGAGCAACATCCCGATCACACCGAACTGGTTTGCCTCTGAGCATCGCCCGCCGAATTACGAGACTTATCCAAATTCGGATGCAAGCTTCTATGATATGACCGCCCAACTTCTTCTCGTTGGGGAGAAACTCCAATTCCAGGAAACCCCCTTTGTCCGCCGGCCGATGCACGCACTCTTCCTGACGGCCTTGCATGTGATCGGTGGTCAAAACTATGAAACCATCGTTCTTATACAGGTGATCGTGCTGGCGATGCTGCCAGTATTGATTTTTTTCCTGACCAAAGCATTGTCTAACCGCCTGGCGGGACTCCTGGCGGCGACCTTTATCATCCTTCGTGAAGCGAATTCGATCGCCATTGCCGGTACGATCACTGCTTCACACGCGAAATTGCTGATGGTAGACCTCCCCGCCACGCTGGCGGTCGT
>DATDRM010000334.1:0-16800 GCA_035291705.1 Anaerolineales bacterium | reverse complement strand
GTGACATTATCTGTGTTCATAGAGTTGCGGCATCACCTGGGGCAGGTCTTTCAGGCTGGGGATCGAAAAATTGGCAGACGGGTGAGCTTCCTGGGATCCGACCAGGACAGTAGTGAATCCGAGGCCGCGCGCCGGCTCCAGGTTGCGCGGCGCGTCATCCAGCAAAACACAATGCCCTGGATCGCGCTCACCGGCCAGGGACAGCGCTTGATAGTAAGCCTTGACGTCTGGCTTGCAGAGATAACCCAGGGCACGTACGTCCACGATGCCGGTGAAACAATCTGCCAGCCCTAAGGTCGCCAGGACGCGCCCGGCATGATCGGTGTCGGCGTTTGTGAAGATCCATTTCCTTTGCGGCAAGCTGAGCAGCAGGGCTCGCACCTGAGGGTCGGGATGCAGGAATTTTTCCAATGGCAGGTCGTGTACGTAGGCCAGGTAATCGTTGGCATCGACCTGATGATGGATTTGCAACCCGCGCAGCGTAGTGCCATAGGTCTCGAAATACGTTTGGCGCAGGTCAGGGATGTCGTCCGGTGGGAGGTGCAAACGCTCGCGCATATAGTCTCCCATGCGCTCGCGGATTGCGCTCCACAGGCCGTTCGTGTTGGGGTAAAGGGTGTCATCCAGATCGAAGAACAGGGTCGTGTACGGCATGGCATAATTATAATCCCCAATCCTTTTTGCCCAATCCCTTTGATATAATGCCTGCGTGCCTATCCGCATCCTTCCCCCTGAAGTCGCTTCTCAGATTGCAGCCGGCGAAGTAGTCGAACGCCCGGCCTCGGTGGTCAAGGAACTGCTAGAGAACGCCCTGGACGCTGGGGCCGGGCATATTTCGATCCTGGTCGAAGGCGCTGGCCGGCGATTGATCGAAGTATCCGATGATGGCGCTGGCATCCCAGCGAACGAAATGCCCTTAGCTGTCTCCCGCCACGCCACCAGTAAGTTGACCATGGCCAGCGACCTGTTCCGCATCAGCAGCCTGGGTTTTCGGGGTGAAGCCCTGGCCTCGATCGGTTCAGTAGCACGCCTGACGATCACTTCTCGCCCTGCCGCGGCTTCACAAGGGGCACGTTTGCACGTGGAGGGGGGTCAAATCGGGCCGCTTCAGCCGGTCGGAACGCCGCCCGGCACGCTGGTCAGGGTTGAAGACCTGTTTTACAACGTGCCGGCGCGCTTGAAGTTCCTCAAGGCTGATGTCACCGAACGCCGCCAGATCGACGAACTTGTGACGCGCTACGCCCTGGCTTACCCTCAGGTGCGCATCCATTTTCGCCAGGAGAGCCACCTGTCGTTGCAGACCAGCGGCAACGGTAACCGCCGCGAAGTGCTCGCCGCGCTATACGGCGTGGAGGTGGCCAGGCAAATGTTGGAAGTCCTGGCAGAGTTTGACGAGTTGCAGATTAGCGGCTATATCAGCCCGCTTGCCATCACCCGATCGAACCGCCGTGAGATCACATTCTTCGTGAACGGCCGCTGGATTCAGGATGTAGCCCTGACGACCGCCCTGGTGCGGGCTTACCATACGATGCTGATGGTAGGCCGCTACCCGCAAGCTATCCTATTCTTGGAACTGCCACCTGAGACGGTGGATGTGAATGTCCACCCTGCCAAAGCAGAGGTGCGATTCCGCGACCGGGATCGAATGTTCAGTGGCATCCAGCGCGCGGTGCGCCGGGCGTTGATGGCGCATACGCCAGTCCCGGGTTTTGACACCCTCGTGTCACAACCGGCTGGCGCCCCCACCGAGTTTGGAGGACCTGCCTGGGAACCGGCTGGCGATCCGAACCACCAGGCGGGTTTAAAGCCCGAGTTTCAGGAAAGCGCCTCTCCGCTGGCGCTTCAGCCTGCAGTCCAATCGCCTCTGGCCTCGCCGCGGGTGCCGCTCTTGCGCCTAGTCGGGCAGGTGGCTTTGGCCTATGTGGTAGCAGAAGGCCCCGACGGCCTGTATCTGGTTGACCAGCACGCAGCCCACGAGCGTGTGCTCTTCGAACGGTTCATGGCACAGCGTGGCGCGGCGGTCCCCGCCCAGGCATTGTTAGAACCGGTGACGGTTGAATTCCCCCCGGCGGGGGCCAGGCTGTTGACGGATCAGATTCGCCTGCTGGAGCGCCTGGGCTTCCAGGTGGAGGTATTTGGGGCGAATACCTTCCTGGTGCGCGCCGTCCCGGCTCTCCTGGCGGGGAGCGATCCGGCTGCTGCATTGCGTGTTCTGGTGGAGGACTTCGAAGAAGACGAGACACCCCTGCAGGCAGAGATTGAGGCCAAAATAATCGCCCGCGTCTGCAAGCGCGCCGCCATCAAGGCCGGTCAAATCCTGTCAACCGAAGAACAGCGCGCTTTGTTAAATGACCTGGAAACCTGCCAGGCGCCGCGCACCTGCCCGCATGGCCGGCCAACCATGATCCATTTATCGGTTGATTTGCTTGAACGGCAATTCGGACGCAAGGGAGCGCGCTAGTCACCTCTCAGCGGCAGGTGAACGCGGAAGGTAGTGCCCTCGCCTACTTCGCTCTGCACCTCGATCTGCCCACCGTGGGCTACGACAATGCGTTTGCTGATGGCTAATCCTAACCCGGTGCCTTGGGTGATGCGTTCAGCCGAGCGCGCCCGATAGAATTTTTCAAACAGGTGTGAAAGGTCCAAAGGACGGATACCGGACCCAGTATCGCTGACAGCGATGATCAATTCATCGGGCCTGGCCTCAGCGCTTAAAGTGATCTTCCCCGTGGGGCGGTTATATTTAACGGAATTGCTGAGGAGATTAATGATCACCTGCTTGATCTTGTCGCGATCCGCTTTCAACGGGGGCAGCTCAGCTGGGAGATCGACTCGCAGCACCAGCCCGTTCTCGCTGGCCTTAGTTTGCATCAGGCCAGCGCATTCCTCCAATAAGCCGCGCGCGTCGAAGACCTGAGCCTGAAACTGGATGCGCCCCGATTCAAGACGCGCCAGGTCCAGAAAAGCAGTAGTCATATCGATCAGGCGCGAGGTCTCGCTTTGGATGATATTAACGACTTTTTGCCGCTGTTCCTCGGCGACATCTTTGCGTAGCAGAAGGTGCGTTGCGGTTCTCAAGGAAGCCAGCGGGGTGCGCAGTTCGTGTACCAATTCCGCGATCAGGTCCGATTGCTGGAACAGGCGGGCATTTTCAATTACCACCGCCGCCTGAGCGGCCAGGTCCATTAAAACATCCTGGTCTTCTTCTGTAAACTGTCCGGCCTGCTTATTGATCGCTTCCAGCGCGCCGATCACCTTATCTTTGGCGATCAAGGGGACACCCAGCAAGGAGTTGGTGGTGACATGGGTAACCTTGGCGATATTGCCAAAGTGACGAGGGTCTTTCTGCGCTTCATCGATAATAATCGGTTGGCGATGCGTGACGATCCACCCTGCGATGCTCCCTTCGACCGGGACGACCAGACCGCGCATCAAGGGTTCGTCCAGGTTGGTGGCGCATTGGAAATAAAGCTGTCCTTTGCTCTCATCATAGAGCAGGATGGAGGCTGCCTGGGCGTTGCTCAAATCTGCCGCAGCCTGGGCAATCCGGTTCAAGAGGACATCCAGGTCAACAGTAGAGGCCAGATCGCGGGAGATTTCAGCCAGGCGTTGATATCTTTCAAGCAGCGAAAAAGGCACCCTATCGAGCACTGATCACCTCCGCCGCGATGCGAGGAATGATCTCGGCGACGTCCCCTGGTATGATGACATCAGCCCGCACGTCCAGGTATGTCGGGGTTTGGTTGATCAACACCAACTTTGCCCCCTTCTCGAGCCCCTCGATCGGCAGGCTCGCGGCGGGCACCACCTCGAGTGAGGAACCAGCCACTAGAAGGAAGCCACACGATTGGCAGGCAGCTTTCGCTTGCATCCAGGTGCGGATGGGGAGCTGCTCTTCAAACAACACAACATCAGGTTTCAGGATATGAGCACAATCTGGGCAGTGGGGGATTTCTCCTCTTTCGATATATGCTTCGATGAAGTCAGTCGAATCGAACTGGCGGTAACAGGAGATGCAGGTCAGGGTTGAAAAAGAACCATGCACTTCCAGCACGCAGCGTGAGCCGGCGCGTTGATGTAACCCATCGATATTCTGAGTGATGATGGTGTGAACGTAACCGGCCTGTTCGAGCTGCGCCAGGGCAATGTGTGCTGGGTTTGGGAGAGCTTGCCTGATACTAATAGCCAATGAACGCATCCAGTCGAATAATTTCTCTGGGTGGTACCGAAAAACGCTCAACGAAGCTACTTCGAGCGGATCGTAGCGCGTCCACAGCCCGCTTCCGGCGGAGCGGAAATCAGGGATTCCGGACGGAGTGGAAATCCCCGCTCCGGTCAACACAACCCCATTTTTTATCGTGCGAATCAAGTCGGCAGCGCGGTGGATATCCTGAATAATTTCTGTGGAAAGTTCTCCCATTCTGCGGTTTAGCTGCTCCTGTGGGCAATTGTACCGGCTAAATTATTAAATTGCTGGGCAGTTAATCCCTCCGGTTGAAGGAGCATCATTGGGACGTTTTGAATTGAAGCCTGGTAGGCTAACTCCGGTTCAGGCGTAAACACCGTTATGATCTTTTGTCCGAGCTGATCCTGGACCTGGGTCATCGTCAGCTGGATGGAGGAGCGGACACGGTTGACCATGATCACGATGATTTGTCCTTCGCCGAGGCCGAGGCCGGTCAGGTCTTGAATCAATACCTTGCTTTGGTGCACAGATTGGGGCACCGGTTCGAGGATGACCAACACCTGATTGCAATAGCGGAGAACTTTTTCACTGACCGGGGTCAGCCCAGAGCCAAGGTCTAAGACCACATAATCGGCCAGCTGCGGGAGTATCCGGGCAATAGCTTCAAAATTGCCCACGGCGGCTACATAGCGACCATCTCTGGGTTGAGAAGAGCTTAATAGCAAACGAATTCCAGAACTGTGATTGACGAGTTCGTTCTCAACCGCGCGCCGCGATATTTCGTTCGGCGGGAGTTGTAGCATGCGGTTGAGGCCTTCTGGCATTTTATAACCCAACTCGAGGCCGATGCTCCCCTGGCCTGGTCTGAAATCCGCTACGATTATCTCCTTCTCGGTGCTATCGTGCAAGGCGATTCCCAGGTTTAATACCACGGTGGAGACGCCCATGCCTCCCTTGGGGGCTAGCACGGCCAGCATGTGGCCGTGAGCCTTAACCGGAGCCTGTTCGCGGGCGATAGAAACGCGCGCCAGGACGACTTTTATCTGGGCCAATAGTTCACGTGTCGAAATGGGCTTGGTGAGATAGGCATCAGCCCCAAGTTCTAATCCCGCGATTTTATCGTCCATCCCAGCCTTGGCGGTGAACATGATGATGGGAATGTGGCTGGTCTGCTCGCCTTCCCGTAACCGCCGGGTGACTTCATACCCGTCTATACCTGGCATCATGATATCTAAAAGGATCAGGTCGGGTTGTTCGCTGTGCGCCATGGAAAGGGCTTTCTGCCCACTGTTGGCGGCGAGGATGATATACTCCTTGCTTTCCAGCATCATCCCCACCAGGCGGAGCGTGTCAATTTCGTCATCTACGATGAGTATTTTTTCAGGCATATGTTCTCCTGGTGCGTGCACCTTCGTTTTCGTCAGTCTAGCATAAAGCTGGTTTGAGTGCAAGTAACATTTAAGCAAGGTATAATCCTTAAGATGTTAACTCGTTTAGAGGGAATCCTGCTTGATGAGTGCCAGCTGGAGCCGACCCGCAAGGTGTTAATCGGGGTCTCGGGCGGGCCAGATAGCCTGTGTTTATTGGATGTGCTCACTCAGCTAGGGTACCCCCTGGTTGTCGCTCATTTCAACCACCAATTGCGCCCGGAGGCCCAGTTGGAGGCTGAGCAGGTGCGCCGGTTCGCTGAAAGCCATGGGCTGTCTTTTGTTATGGGGGAGCGAGATGTGCTTTCTTTTGCCAGAGAACAGCGCCTATCCTTGGAGGAGGCGGCGCGCGTCGCCCGCTATCGTTTTTTGTTCGAGCAGACGGAGGAAAGCGGTGCGCAGGCTGTGGCTGTAGCTCATACAGCCGACGATCAGGTGGAAACCGTATTGATGCACTTGCTGCGCGGTTCTGGCTTGGCTGGGCTGAAAGGGATGTCCTCCAGGGCGACCCCGAACTCCTGGAGCCAGACCATCCCTCTGGTGCGGCCCCTTTTGGGTATTTGGCGGAGTGAAGTGTTGGCCTATTGTGAAGAACGCGGGCTGAAACCGCTTATCGATCCATCGAACCTGGATAGAACCATCTTTCGCAATCGCCTGCGTAATGAATTAATCCCGTTCTTAGAAAGCTATAACCCTTCCGTGCGGGAAGCCGTGTGGCGCACGGCGCGCGTCCTGGCTGGAGAGGCCGAGATCCTGGAGGAGGTTGTGCAAAAGGCATGGTGGAGATGTGGGGCAGCTGCTGGGCCAGGCTATGTGTCCTTCGACCGGCAGGCCCTTCAAGCCGAGCCTGTGCCCGTGCAACGCCATCTCTTCCGGCGGGCAATTGCCACCTTACGACCTGGTCTGCGGGACATCGGCTTCGATGCTGTCGAACGGGCGCTTATCTTTTTGGCCGCCCCCGCTCGTTCAGCGCAAATTGACCTGATCGCAGGTTTGCGCCTTTTGTTTGAACCAGGCCGCTTGTGGGTAGCTGACCGAGAATCTGTCCTTCCTCTGGCTGGTTTGCCCAAGATGCCTGTCGGAGTCGAGCTGCCTATCGAAGTGCCAGGAGTCTTATGCCTGGAGGAGGGATGGATCCTTTTTTGTGAGACTCTCTCTGATCTGGAAGCCGGACGTCGGCAGGCAGAGACCAACCTCGACTTGTATCAGGCTTGGGTGAGCCTGGATAGTTTGGCTGCCCCAATGACTCTGCGCACCCGCCGGGATGGAGATCGCTTCCAACCACTGGGGATGGCGGAGTCCTCGATGAAGTTGTCCGATTTCATGATCAATGTAAAAATTCCCCGCCGCTGCCGTCATACCTGGCCGTTGGTTTGCTCGAGGGGGGAGATCGTCTGGGTGCCGGGATATCGTGTAGGGCACGCCTTTCGACTGACGCAATCCACCCGTCAGGCAGTTTACTTATGCCTGCGACTCGAGGAGAAATGATGAACGTCGACTTTTATGCTACCTTCCGCCAGATCGTCGGATCTAAGACGGTGGATTTTCCCCTGCCACAGGGATCCACCCTCCGGCAACTGATCGCGGAGATCATTCGTTGCTACCCGCCATTGCGCCAGGAACTGCTGGACAAAAACGATGAACTGTACCGGCACGTGCACGTGTTTGTCAATGGAAGGGATGCACCTTTTTTGGAAAACGGCCTCGATACAGTACTTACCACACAGGATACGGTCAGCCTTTTTCCGGCTGTGGGAGGTGGCAAAGAACCGATCTGGAAATCCGAGGTGGGTTATAATAAAAGAAAAATTGATCCAAGGTTTACCTGATGAAACTTTTTTCTCGACGCAAGAAAGATAATCGCTTCTTAGAATTATTATCTCGCCAGACTGAGTTCACAGTCCAGGGCATGGAAGCGCTTAAACAATACATGCAAAAGCCGGACAGCACCCTGGCAGACCGCGTGTCCAAAATTGAATCTGAGGCGGATGAGGTGCGGCGCATCCTGATCGATGAGCTTAACCGCACTTTCGTGACGCCTTTCGACCGGGAGGATATCTTCTCGTTATCGTTGACCATCGACGATATCCTCGATTATGCCGAGTCCACCGTGGACGAGATGGTCATGTTGAACGTCGACCCCAATCCCTTCCTGGAACGCATGGTCTCTCTGCTCACCGATGCCGCCATGGAGATCAACCGCGGCGTATTGCAGTTGGTTGACCACCCCAACGTGGCCAACGATCACGCCGTGCGCGCCAAAGCCCTGGAAAATCGCGTCGAGCAGGTTTATCGCGAAGCGATTGCCGACCTGTTCCAGGATCCCCGCGATCTGGCAGAGGTGATGGAGATCCTCAAGTTGCGTGAGATCTACCGCCATCTGTCAAACGCCGCCGACCGCGGCGATCAGGCGGCCAACGTGATCGGCGACATCGTCGTAAAGTGGTTGTAAGGGGGTTTAATCCTCTGCCTTCCCTGTTAGCCTTCTAAGCTTCATACTTATTTCCCGCCATTGGATTTTTGAGATGCCCAGTTTTTGGCGGATCTTATCTGGGTCTGTGCCAGATCGCCAGTCGCTTAAGGCGCACGTCCAACGGCACATTTCAAAGGACAGGTGCTTATCTAAACCTGCCTGTAGGCTCAGGTCCTCCAGAAGATACTCTAAGCGGCGCTGTGACCAGGGGAACAACTGGTCGCTGAGTTTGTATTGGGCCTTGTATTCTGGATAAATCGCCACCCAGCTTTCTGGGAGCGGGATCTTGCGTTCTTTATAACGGTGCTGAGGGCTGGCGTAGCGCACGAAGAGCAGAGGGCCGTTAGGCGCTTCCAGGTCGACATGATTCAAGCGCAATGCCAGGGTCTCGCTCTTCTTGATGCCGGTATGCAGCAACAGGTCAAGCAAGGCAAAATAGCGGGTATCATGAGCGGCTTCGTGCCAGTGCTCCTGCGCCACCTCGAGCACAGCCAGGACTTCATCCGGGGTGAGGACGATCGGCAAGGGGCTGATCACAGATTTCTGGATGACCTTCTCGGCCGGGTCGATCAACAATACGCCGTATTGGTGGAGCCAGCGAAAGAAAGCCTTGAGCGAGGTGATGCGCCGGGAAAGGGTCTTGGGGCTGCAAGGCACGCCGCGGCCTTTTTGCATCCATTCCAGGAAGTTATTCAAGTCGGTGGTCGAAACACTGCCCAAGCTACGGTCGGGAGGCAGGTAAGCAGCGAGCAAGTTCACATCGGCGGTGAAAGCCTTGACGGTGTGGGGGGAATTCCCCTGGTCATCTAAATAGAAGCGCCAGGCGTTGACCGCTGGGACGAGCGGGGTCTGGGTGGTGATGTGGGGGGAAGGGAGGGTTGATTCGGATGGGGGAGACATCAGGGCACCTCGGTCGATTAATGCGGATAGTTTATTCGTGTAGGTTATTCGTATAGCCTTACTCTTTTTAATTTTAGCCTACTTTATTTTGGATGTCAAGTTGTATAATTGGATTTGCATAAGGATCCCTTATAATAAAGCTATCAGGTCGATAGGAAAAATCGTGCTAGCGCGTGGATTCAACACCCTCAAACACCACTTCCCCCCAGGAGCAATCCTGGTAATTTTGATCTTGGTGGTTTGGAAGGTGACCTCATTCCCCTCGATTCAGGCCAGGGCGAATGCATCATTGATGCCTCGGGCGTTCTTGCCGCTCACTCTAAAGACGGACATCGACTTAACCGTGGCAGAGGTTAAGGTCATCCAGGGGACCTCTGCATCGGACAGTTTCGCTGTTTATATCGCCGGGCGACAAGCGCTGGCACGCGTGTTTGTAGAGACCAGCACCGGCAAGAGCATTTCAGGGGTGACAGCCAGGTTATGTGGGGACGACGAGGTCGACACGTCTCTTGGTTGTAACCAGCCTGATAATGGTTCGATCACCGCCCCCTCCAAAGAAAATAAGTTAAACCGGACGATAAATTTTAGCCTCCCAACCAACTGGCTTCGACCAGGCTATAGCTATCAGGTCGATCTGGACCCGCAGGGATTGATCCACGAGAGCGATCAGACAAACAACCGCTACCCTGCTACAGGCATACAGCCCTTCAATTTTGTCAATGCTCCAGATCTCAAATCAGTCATCGTGCCGGTCGCTTACCAGCCTTATAACAGCCCGCAGGTTTATTACCCACAAACCGATGACCTGGATTACCTGACGTTCCTACCGATTAAGGTGCTTCCCATCCCGGCCGCCACCTACCAAACCCACGCGCCATACCTATACCAGCCAGCTGAGATCAGGTACAACCTGGACAATCTGAATGGGGACGGTTGGGTTAGACTGCTGGATGAGATCACTGCGATCCATAACATGGAGGACCCCACCGGGTCAAAGAATTATTATGGTTTGGTCGATTCCTTCGACGCCCATGAATGCAACAACGGTTGTATCACTGGCGTTGCAAACCTCGGCGGAAGCGGCGGCTACCAGACCGCGGTCGGGTGGAGTGGATATGGGGAGGCATCACCGGAGGCGTCTGGAACCATGGTCCACGAATTGGGCCACAACTTTAACCGGAAACACGTCTTGTGTTCGGGTTTTGAGACTAACTTAGATTTATCCTATCCTTATCCCGGAGGGAAAATCGGGCAATTTGGTCTGGATGTAGCGACAGGCACGCTCTATGATCCGAACAGCACCTTCGACTTCATGGGTTATTGCTCTCCCACCTGGACATCAGACTACACCTATTGGCACATCTACCAGTTCCGTCAATCTGCCGAACTGAGGGAAGAGATTTCCCGCCCACCAGAAGATGCCTTCTATATCAGCGGATTTATTTCACCAAGCGGTCGAGTCACGCTGAGACCGGTCTACCGGCAAGCGGTTCAAATGCCTGGCCTCGTTGAAGGCTCTTTTGTGCTGGAGATGCTTGGCAGTGAAGGAGAGGTGTTGGCGACACATACATTCAACCCGGTTGAAGTTGCCGACTCGCCCGGTTATCGCCTGTTTGGATTCTTCGTCCCGGCGATCGATGGCCTCAATGGGCTGCGGCTGCGAGAGGGCGAGCGCCTCCTGGTGGAGAGATCCAATGTAGACAGGATGGACACGGCAGCCTTCGAGATCGGCGCGCTTTCTCTGGAGGGCGAACAAAATACGACATCCCTGCTCTGGCCGGCGGTCTCCCATCCAAGCGCAGATATCGTCTACCGCCTGCGCTTCTCAGCGGATGGCGGCCGGACCTGGCAGGTGCTGGCCCTGGATCGGAGCGATCCAGTATTTCCTCTCCCCTCCCGTTCGGGAATGGATTTCTCGCAGGGGTTAATAGAAGTCCAGGCCAGCGATGGGCTCCACACAAGCACGCGCATTTTCAGCGTCAGTGAAGTACCTTAGTTCTGGGATTCCAGGCGTTGAAAGCCAAGGTCTGAGGCAATGCCGCGCATGGCCTGGATGACATTGGCGACGTGTTCCCATAAATCCACCCCAAACTCTTCGGCAGCCGTGGCGATCTCGGCGCGGTCAGCCCCGGCGGCGAAGGCCCGATCTTTCCATTTCTTCTTGACTGAGCTGACTTCGAGGTCCTCCAGGGATCGAGAAGGACGCACTAAAGCCACAGCGGTTATTAATCCGGTGACCTCGTCGCAGGCATACAGAGCTTTTTCCAGCGGTGTCTGGCGCGGGACTCCGGTATGGTCGGCGTGGCTGAGGATGGCGCGCATGATCTCCTCGGGCACACCGCGCTGGCGCAAGAGTGGCGCGCCGGCTTGCGGGTGATTTTCCAGTGTGGGATGGATCTCCCAATCGAAATCGTGCAGCAGGCCGGTGATCCCCCACAAATCCTGATCCTGGCCCAATTTAACGGCGTAGAAACGAAGCGCCGCTTCGACAGCCAGCATGTGCCGCACCAGGTTTTCGTTCCTGATAAATTCATACACGATAGCCAGGGCATCAGAACGTTTCATTGCGCCTCCTGTGGAAAGATCGGTTGGGGGTTGCCTAGAGCTGGGGATGGCGGAGAGACGTGGACTTCCCAGAGGGCGACCAGCGTAGCGGCAGTCTCGCGCATAGACCAATAGAGCAAGGAATAACGGCGGTACTCGCGCAGGTCAGCGGCGACGCCGGTCGCCGGCAAGCCCAGGGCATTGCACACGTAAAGGGCGCGCGGCAGGTGGAATCCCTGCGTGACCAGGATAGCGGAATCGACTTTAAAGATATGGCGCGCCCGGAAGCAGGAGTCATAGGTGCGCCGTCCAGCTTCGTCTAATACGATGTCTTCGGCCGGCACGCCCAGGTCTAACCCGTAGGCGCGCATCGAGCGTGGTTCGCTGTAATTGGCAAAGTCGCTGGTACCGCTCATCAGGATTTTTTCCACCTTTCCGGAGAAGTACAGCTCGACGGCGGTGGCCACGCGGTCGCGCAGCACCGGGGAGGGGGAGCCATCGCGCCACAGGCCGGCGCCGAAGACGATCGCTACCCGTCCCGGGGGGACATCCTCCACTTGATAGCGACGGGGCCAGGCGAAGAGGCCGGTCAGCAAGCGCGGCAGGATGGCCGCCAGCAGGGCCAGGGAGATCGCACCAGCCAGAATCCACAGGATCATCTTCAAGATCCGTTTCAGCACGGGCGAATTATACCTTACGAGGGAATCAAGTAAGCCTCTTGCGGATCACCGCGCTCAAGAAGTCCAGGATCCAAACGACGATGATGATCGCCAGGAGGGCTGTGCCTGCCTTGTGATATTCGAATGAATTGATGCTCTGCGAGAGATAATAACCGATCCCACCTCCGCCGACAAAGCCAATAATCGTTGAAATGCGCACGTTGATGTCCCAGTGATAGATAATGTAGGAGAGGAAGTCAGGGATGATCTGGGGCACCACGGCGTAGACAATCACATTCCCCCGGTTGCCACCTGTGGCGGTGATGGCTTCGACTGGACCCGAGTCGATGCTTTCCACCGCTTCGGAGAACATCTTCCCCAGGGAGGCGATGGTGATGAGCACCAACGCCAGCACGCCAGCGAACGGACTACCAAAGCCAACGATCAAGGCGAAGATGGTCGCCATGACCAGCGGCTCGTAAGAGCGAATGATGTTGAACACCGAGCGGGTCAGGTAGTAAATGACTTTGCCGACCCGACCATGGCGGGTGATGTTTTGCGCAGCCAGGAAACTGAGCGGGGCGGCGATCAGCGTGGCGAATGCCGTGGCGAGCAGCGCCATGAAGATGGTCACCATCATGGCGTTGGCGACATCTTTTAAGGCTTGAGAGGGGCGTAAAATCCCGCTGGGAAGAGTCGATTCGGCTTCCAATTGAGCTGGGGTACCGTCCTTCGTGGCGACGATCGGACGGGCCTGGACTTCATGCTGAAAGGCCCCTTTGGCGTCCGTCGTCAGGCGTTCAATGCTCAGCGTCTTCCCGTCCTGTAGGCGCCAACCGATCTTGACGGCGGTTTTGGGTTGCAGGTCGAAGCCGCGCAGGGTGAAATACTCCCGTTCGGCTACGCAGGCAGGATCGGCGACCAGCCGGGGGCCGCTAGTGGGGAACTCGGCTGCGGGTGCGCTGCCGCAGGGGATCGGGAAAGGGATGGCGAGGGTGGTAGTGGTCGCTTCGCGGGCAACCAGGTCTGGCGTCAAGAGTTGGGGCAAGATCTGTCGCGCCTTGGGGGCAGACACGATCAACTTGACAATGTCAGGCTTGGTCACACGCAAGCTGAGACTATAGGCGAGCCCCAGCAAGAAGATGATGGCAACCCAGGTAAGAATGCGTAGGGGACGCGGCCAGTTAGACATACTTAATTTAACCGTTCCCTCAGCCGCGCGCTGAAGAAGTCCAGGAGGATCACGACCAGAGCGATGGCGATGAAAGCAGAACTCACCGCCCGGTAATCCCCGAGGATGATCCATTGGTAGAGGAAGAAGCCGATCCCACCCCCTCCGACGAAACCGATGATAGTCGAGGAGCGCACATTGATGTCCCAGCGATAGATGGTCAGGGCCGTGAAAGGCGGGACGATCTGGGGGATGACAGCGTAGCGCACCACCTGGGTCCAGGTAGCGCCCGTCGCCCGGATGGCTTCGATCGGACCAGGGTCGATCCCTTCGATCATCTCGGAAAACAGTTTTCCCAGGGCAGCTGTGGTGTGCAAGGTGAGCGCGATCATGCCGGGGAATGGTCCCAGGCCAACGATTATAACGAAGATGATTGCCAGGATCAGCGCTTCGATGGAACGCAGGATGTTCAGGATGGTACGTACTATAAAGTAGATGGCCAGCGTGACGGGGTTGCTGGTCATTAAATTCCGCGCTGCCAGGAAGCTCAGCGGTAGCGCCAGGATTGCTCCCAGGGTGGTCGCCAGCAAAGCCAGCGCCAGGGTCTCGTAGATGCCTTGCAGGATATAGCCACCATTCTCGGATAGGATATATCCTTCTTCGGTCCTCTTTTGGGTGATGTAAATCCGGTGGGGTAGTGGGATGGTCCGATCGGGAGCCGCGTCCAACGCAGATTGGGGGACTTGCACAATGGTGGACAGACTGCCATCCGGGTTGCTCTGCGCGCTGAGCATGCGGTTGTTGTTCTCCCCCAGCAGCTTGATATCGCCGATCGGCGTGGCCCAGGTGATTTCGGCCGGGTAGTCTGGCCAGAGGCCTTCAGCGGTCACCAGCAGCGTCTCCAGCAAGCCGGCACAGTCCGGGCTGACGGCGATATGCATTGCGGCGACTGTATTTTCTGCGCGGGGAGGTTGTGTAGAGCAGGGCACCTGTACCTCCACCCAACCTTGAAACTCCTCCTGGCGGGTGGCGAGGAAATCCGGGCGGAGCATCGGGCGGATGATCGACCGTGCCCTATCACGGTTCTCGACCAGTGTCCTGGGATTGATCTCAGTGACCTGCCAGCCAATGCCGAATGCTACCGCCAACCAGAGAAGCGTCGCCAGGCTGATCGGAGCGCCCTTGGGCAGGCGCGCTGCGTCCCACACATTCCAGGCCCAGATGGCGAAGATCAAGGCATACCAACCTGGTTGTCCAAACCAGACGACGGTGGCTGTGGCGGTGGCGACGGCCAGGAAAACGGCCAGGCCGCGCCGGTAATCCCCATGCCAGACCTGGCCCAGTCCGGGGATGATCAGAGATAGGAATGTGTTAATAAAAGGGGATCGTTTATTGGTAGGAAAAGAACCGGCGGCTTTCATGCCGCCTCCACGCTTGTGGCCCGCACCTCCTCCGCCTCCTCGCCATAGATCTCCTTGAAGCGGGTGCGGTCGATCTCTTGCGGGGCACCTTCGAACACTTTTACGCCATCCTTGAGGCCGATCACCCAGGTCGCATAACGGTGCACCAGGTCCAGGAAGTGCAGGCTGCAGAGCACCGTCACGCCATCCGAACGGTTGAGCATCTCTAAATATTGCATGATGCTGTGCGCCAGGACCGGGTCCAGGCTGGCGACGGGTTCGTCGGCGAGCATTAAGCGTGGTTCCTGCATTAAAGCTCGGGCAATCCCGACGCGCTGCTGCTGACCGCCGGAGAGGGCATCTGCCCGGTTGTCTGCTTTGTCGGCGATCCCTACTCGCTCCATAGCGTGCAAGGCGCGCGCGCGTTCCGCCCGCGGCCAGAAGCCAACCAGCGAAAGCCAGGGATTGACATATCCCAGGCGCCCGCTGAGCACGTTGGTCATCACAGAGGAGCGCTTGACCAGGTTGAATTGTTGGAACACCATCCCGATCTGGCTGCGGATGTGGAGCAGTTTGCGCGGGCTGGCCGCGGTGATGTCGATGTCGTTCCACAGGATCCGGCCGGCGGTCGGATCGATCAAGCGGTTAATACAGCGCAGTAAGGTGGATTTTCCAGACCCGGAGAGGCCGATCACGACCAGGAATTGCCCGTCCGGCACCTCGAAACTGACCTCTTTCAGGGCAACTGTGCCATCAGGATAGATTTTTGTCAGGTTTTCTATACGCAGCATGAGACCGAGGAAAGTGTGAAACGTGAAACGTGATGCGTGATGTGTAAATTCACGTTTCACGCATCACGTTTCACATACATTTAAAGGGGAGCAACAGGCACTCTCCCCTTCGATCAGGTGCGTGTTACTTGACCAAACCCGTCACGTCCACGCCGGAGGCTTCGAGGAGCACGCGGAACTCATCGTAGAAGGTGTCGTCCACTTCTTTCAGGCCTTCGATCTGGTAAACGGCCTGCAGAGAGGCTTTGCCTTCTTCGGTCTCAGCCATCTGCAGCAGGGCTGCGGTCAGCGTCTGCCGTACTTCATCCGGCAGGCCGGCGGCGTAGGAGACGTTGTCGTTGGGGATGACTTCGTCAGTCCGCCAGATCACGACGATTTTATCCATCACGTCAGGCAGGTCTTCCGCCAGGGCGGAGGAGGTACGGGCATCGATGAAGGTGGCGCCGAAGTCGCAGATCCCTCCGGCATACAGGGCACGCACGACGGTAGGATGGCCCTGGACGAAGGCCGCGGCTTTGATCTTCACACCCGCGTCGCCCAGGTAGCCGCCCGGAATGACGTAGCCGGACGATGACAGCGGGTCAGTCCAGCAAGGTTTCTTGTCGGCAAACTGGGCCAGGGCAGTGGCGGCGTCACCTGTGTTCTCGTTCGTAACCGGGTCGAAGTAAGGCGTGAAGCCGCTGTCGACGTTGGCGATGAATTGGGCGCCGTAGTGGTCTGCGCCAAAGCGCAGGGTCGACAGGGCGACATCCGCATAGCCTTTCTCGTGGGCGACGATGTAGGCAAAGGGCGGCAGCCAGCCGATATGGGCGTTGCCGGAGCCCATCGCCTCGACCAGCGCGCCGTAGGAGGTGGGCACCGTGGTCTCGATGGTGTAGCCGGTGATCTCCGACAGCTGCGCGGCGATGGCCTCGCCGCTGGCGATCAGTTCCTGGGTGGTAGCCGAAGGGGCCAGGGCCATGATCAGCGGATTATCGGGGGTGCCGAACTCGGGGGTGGCGTAGGCGCCTGGTCCGATCTCTTCATAAGTCACTGTGAAGCTGGGGCCGAACCACTTCAAGTTGATCTCTTCCAGAGTGCCATCGACCTTCATTTGAGCGATCGCCAAGTTGAAGGGCTCGACCAGGTCGCTGCCCTTGGGGAAAACGAAGCCCAGCTGATCGCTGGAGATCGAGGGACCGATTAGTTTCAAATCCTCCTTGTTGGCTCCCAGGTAACCCAACCCGGCGGTCTCGTCAATGATCACGCC